>CAYXEB010000077.1:0-10493 GCA_964463835.1 uncultured Hellea sp. | reverse complement strand
TTCCTTACATTCTAGGAATATTGACATTGGCCGCATGTCAGGGCGCCATCGCGGACCCGTCAAGCCAGGTCTTAGAGCAAGGTCAAGAGCTTTATGGCCAATATTGCGAGTCATGTCACGGCGCGAACTTAGCGGGCGGGGGATTAGCGCCTAGCCTCGCCGATCAAAATTGGGAATTTGGAGGAGAGGACGAAGACCTTATAAAGATTATTAGTCAAGGAAACGACGAGGTTGGAATGCCAGCATTTGGGGATCAACTAAATGTTGAAGAAATCCAAAGTGTCATAGCTTATATTCGTAACGGCGGAAGTGAAAACAAGACTATAGTGCCGATTGATGATGTCCCATCTGTACAAGACCAAGTTCAAATACATGATTGGGCCGTTGGACTGAATGAGCCATGGGGGCTTAATTTTATTGGTCCTGATATGGCCATGGTTACAGAAAAGAGCGGAAAACTCTGGCTGGTTTCCTCAGAGTCTAAAGTTGAAATTAAGGGAATTCCTGCCTCTGACGATCAGAGACAAGGCGGACTGATGGATGTGGCGACAGACCCTGACTATGCCGAGAATGGATGGGTCTATTTAAGTTTTACCCATGCCGATGAACGTAAACCTAAAAACCGCATGACAAAAATCGTCAGAGGGAAGATAATTGATAATAATTGGAGTTCCGCCGAGACACTTTTTCAGGCAAAGCCAGAGCATTATATGAATACCGGTTTTCACTTCGGGTCGCGAATTACTTTTGATAATCGCGGCCATCTTTATTTTGGAATTGGAGACCGAGGTAAAAAGGAGATGGCGCAAGATTTGTCGCGTCCGAATGGTAAAATTCACCGCATAATGCGTGATGGTTCCATCCCCAAAGACAACCCTTTTGTTGGTAAATCAGAGGCTTACGCGTCGATCTTCTCATATGGAGTCCGTAATCCGCAAGGTACTATCGTTCACCCTGAGAGCCAGGTTGTTTGGGAAACAGAACACGGTCCTAAGGGCGGAGATGAGCTGAATGTTATTCGGTCTGGTGTCAATTATGGTTGGCCTGAAATTTCCTATGGCCGCAATTATAGCGGTACGGTTTTAACGCCTTACACAGCACTTCCTGGCATGTCGCAGCCAGCTAGTCAGTGGACGCCTTCTATCGCAGTTTGTGGATTGGATGTGTATACGGGAGACCTTTTTCCTGAATGGAAAGGGCGTTTGATGGCAGGTTCGCTAAAAAATCAAACTGTGCGGCTCATTGATGTTAAGGAACAAAGTTATATTAGCGAAGCTATTTTGATTAAAGATCAAGGACGCGTAAGAGATGTTACGACGGGACCTGATGGGGCTATTTATGTCGCCTTACCAGATAAAATTGTGAAATTGTCACCGTTATGATTGACCGTAAAGAGAAGCTGATTGCGGGCTATAAAGCATTCCGTGCAGGCGATTATAAGTCGCAAAAGAAACTTTACGAAGAACTTGGTACGCATGGCCAAAGCCCTAAGGTTATGCTTATTGCCTGTTCTGATAGCCGTGTTGATCCTACCGATATCTTTGATGCTTATCCTGGAGAGATGTTTGTGACGCGCAATGTCGCCAATATCGTGCCGCCGCTCGATGAAAGCGAAGGTTATCATGGTACCTCGGCAACGATTGAATATGCCGTCAAAGTTCTCAAAGTTGAAATGATTGTTGTGATGGGGCATGAAAGTTGCGGTGGTATTCGAGGTTGTCTAGATGGTATGGGCCATGATCCGGATGCGGGTTATGTCGGTAAATGGGTGTCTATTATAAATAGTGTGAGAGACCGGGTTTTATCCAGAGGGCTACCAGAAGATGAGATATGCTTTGAAATGGAGCTTGAAGGGGTCAGGCAGTCTCAGGCAAACCTTATGACCTTTCCTTTTGTTCGCGAAGCCGTTGAGGCAGGGCATCTTAAACTTCAGGGAGCCTATTTCTCTATTATCCAAGCGCGTCTTATGCTTTCCAATGATGATGGAGAGTTTGAGTTGGTCGAAGCATAAATTTCGATAACAAGAAATATAAGCGAAATTCTGATTTTAAATTACCTTGACCTTTGCTGTAAATCGTATAGAACAAAGAATGAACATTTGAGATTTACTTGAGGATAAACCTTATGAAGCAACTTGTTATGGATATCAGTACAGCTATGGTTATGACTGGATTCGTTGTTATTGTGACAATGTGGTTGATTGTTATTGGGGGATAGTTCCCCAGACTAAGTTTGAACTGAGGAGGCAGATGTGGCCAAAGCGCCAGTTTTTGTTCATTTACGCTCCCGTTCGCCTTACTCAATCCTTGAAGGGGCCCTTCAAATAAAGCCAACGGCAGCGCGATGTCGTGAAATGCGAATGCCTGCTTTTGCACTCACTGACACGAACAATATGTGCGGAGTTTTAGAGTTTTCTGATACCTTGGTTGGACTGGGAGTACAGCCGATTATCGGCGTTACGCTTAGCCTCGACCTTGAAATCGATGACCAACCTGGGCAACTCAGGAAAGACCCTGACGGGACTATAGCTTTATTAGCTCAAAATGAAGCCGGCTATAGAAATTTGATGGAGCTTTCCAGCGCGGCCTATTTGGAGGTTGATGCCACTGATTTACCTCATGTGAAAAGTCAGCGCCTAGACGGTTTAACTGAAGGCGTTATTGCGCTGACGGGCGGCCCGGACGGCGCTTTAAACCGTCTTATTTGTCACGGAAGATTAAGGGAGGCAGAAGCGTGGCTAGATAAAATGCTCTCTCTGTTTCCAAATCGTCTTTATGTCGAGCTTCAACGTCATAATTTACCGCATGAAAAGGAAGCCGAGAAAGTTCTGATTAATTGGGCTTATGAGAAAGAGTTACCCATTGTCGCGACGAATGAGCCTTATTTTATTGATCCAGATATTCACGCGGCGCATGATGCCTTACTTGCTATCAATGAAGGGTCTTACATTTTAGAAAAGGACCGTAGGCAAGTTACGCGGGAGCATTACCTTAAATCGTCTGAAGAGATGGCGGCATTATTTAATGATCTTCCCGAAGCTATTGAAAACACTATTGAAGTTTCTCAACGATGTGCGTTTAAATCTGAAAAACGTGACCCAATACTACCCAATTTTGGCGATGGTTCCCTCAGTGAAGGCGATATCCTTGCCAATCAAGCCCGAGACGGGTTGAAGGCGCGCCTAGAAAAAATTGAACTTGCGGCGCCCGAAGAGGCTTATTACGAGCGTTTAGATTTTGAGATTGGTATTATCCGTCAAATGGGATTTCCTGGTTATTTCCTGATTGTCTCCGATTTTATTAAATGGGCAAAATTACAAGGTATTCCTGTGGGACCAGGGCGGGGGTCTGGAGCAGGGTCGGTAGTCGCATGGGCGCTAACAATCACCGATTTAGACCCGCTAAAATATGGCCTACTTTTTGAGCGTTTTCTTAATCCCGAACGGGTTTCTATGCCTGACTTTGATATCGATTTTTGTCAGGAGCGGCGCGGAGAAGTTATAAAATATGTTCAACAAAAATACGGTGAAGACCAGGTTGCGCATATCATTACCTTTGGAACCTTACAGCCGCGTGCTGTGGTGCGTGACGTTGGTCGCGTCATGCAAATGCCTTTAGGACAAGTTGATCGCTTAGCAAAATTGGTGCCGTCAAATCCAGCTAACCCTTGTACATTAGGGGAGGCGATTAAAATGGAGAAAGGACTACGTGAAGCACGTGATTCTGATCCAGCGGTGGCTCAACTCCTTTCAACTGGGTTGCAATTAGAAGGCCTTTATCGAAATGCGGGCACCCATGCTGCGGGCGTCGTGATTGGGGATAGACCACTGACACAACTCATCCCGCTATATCGCGACCCGAGATCAGATATTCCGGCGACCCAATTTACGATGAAGTGGGCTGAAAAAGCTGGATTGGTTAAATTTGACTTTTTAGGGTTGAAAACCCTCACGGTGATCGATCGTTGCTTGAAATATCTCAAAAAACAGGGGATTGATCTTGATATTGACGAGGTTAGCACTGAAACCGCTGAAGCTTATAAACCCTTGGCAGACGGGTTATCGGCAGGTGTGTTTCAGCTTGAGAGTTCGGGAATGCGTGATGTTTTGCGCAAAATGGCTCCTGATAGTATTGAAGAGCTTACGGCTTTGATTTCCCTTTACCGTCCGGGTCCTATGAAAAATATACCCATGTATATTGATCGTAAATATGGCCGATCCGAGATTGCCTATCCACATGAAAGCCTGACGGATATTCTCAAAGAAACTTACGGCGTTATTATTTATCAAGAGCAGGTCATGCAAATCGCGCAGGTGCTTTCAGGTTACTCTTTGGGTGAGGCGGATTTGTTACGCCGTGCTATGGGTAAAAAAGACCAAGCTGAAATGGATAGGCAGCGCTCCCGCTTTGTAGAAGGCGCCGCGAAAAATGATGTCGATAATAAACTTGCCAATGAAATTTTTGATCTCGTCAATGAGTTTGCAGGTTATGGTTTTAATAAATCTCATGCGGCTGCTTATGCGATGATTTCATTTCAAACCGCCTATTTAAAAGCTCTACATCCAACTGAATTCATTGCGTCTATAATGTCCTTGGATATCACTAATGTTGATAAATTGGCCCAGTTTTTCCAAGAATCTAAACGTATGGAAATTGAAATTTTGCCGCCCTGCGTAAATCGCTCTATGGCTGATTTTGACGTCGCGGAGGGAAAAGTTCTCTATGCATTGGGTGCGCTTAAGAATGTCGGGCTAGAAGCTATGCGCAATGTGGTTGAAGTTAGAATAAAAGATGGGCCGTTTATAGATCTTTTCGATTTTGCGCGGCGTGTTGATACTAGAATTGTCAATAAGCGAGCCTTTGAAAACCTAGCCCGCGGCGGCGCTTTTGATTGTCTTGAGCCAAATCGGGCTAAAGCTTTGGCATCTGCAGCGACATTGCAGTCTATTGGCGCGCGCGCCGCTCAGGAAAAAGCGTCAGCGCAAAATAGTCTTTTCGGTGAAGTGTTAGAAACAATGGCTGAACCAGAACTGCCTAATCCGTCCCCATGGAGCAATGTTGAACAGCTTGATCATGAACTCGGGGCTATAGGGTTTTACCTAGGAGGGCATCCTCTGGAAACCTATATGCCAATGCTAGAACGCAAGAAGGCGGTCATGTCCAGTGATATAGAGGGTCGTTATAGAATGGGCGCGAGAACAATCCGGTTAGCGGGAGTTGTCAGAAAAAGACAAGAACGAATGAGTAAACGAGGCAAACGATTTGCCTTTGTAAATGTCTCCGACCCAACGGGAGACTTTGAGGTCTTGTTTGGTGAAGAGCTTTTGGGTGCAAATCGGGCTATTTTAGAATCGGGGGCTCTCATTGAGCTGACGGCGAAGGTTGAAGACAGGAATGATGAAATTCGCCTTTTTGCAAACTCTGTCACCTCACTAGAGCTAACGGGTGAGGCATCAATCGTAAAAGGACTGCAAATTCGTCTTAGAAGTGCGAATATAGAAACCTTAGATGAACTCGAGCAAACTTTGGCTGAACTTAAGAAGGCCCCCACAAAAACGCTGGGTTATATCGAGGTTTTCTTGCCTTTAGAGGCCGGCCGCGAAGGGCATTGGAGGCTTCCGGGGCGTTTCGGTATAGACCCTGCTATTCAGAAAGCCATTAAGGCGCACCGTTCGGTAGAATTGATCACGGAAATAGCGGCCTAAACCTTATTTAACGTCTGTCATTTTGATTGCCGCTTACGTAACAAAATATGCTTGCATTCTTCGCGCTGCGCGTTATACGGCGCACTCAATTCGCGCACAGGTGCGGGTGTCTGGCATATAGCCTTTCATCCATTCCGGTGGGATCGACAATCAAGTTGCTCTCCACACCCTGTGTCTGGCCAACCGGAACAAGGAGATATCCATGGCTTTACCAGAATTTTCAATGCGTCAGCTACTCGAAGCGGGTGTGCATTTTGGACACCAAACGCATCGCTGGAACCCAAAAATGGCTCCCTATATCTTTGGGGCTCGCTCAAACATCCATATTATGGATCTCTCGCAGACGGTTCCTCTTTTGCATCAAGCGCTGGTAAAAGTACGGGAAGTGGCCTCAAAGGGCGGACGAATTCTGTTCGTAGGCACAAAACGCGCGGCGTCTCAACCCATTGCAGACTCGGCTTCACGTTGTGCGCAGTATTACGTCAATCATCGCTGGCTTGGCGGTATGCTAACAAATTGGCAGACAATTTCTGGTTCAATTGCCCGATTGCGTGAGCTCGAAGCTAAACTTGGTGACGGTGGAGAAGACACAGGTTTGACGAAAAAAGAAAACTTGAAGCTAACACGTGAGCTTGAAAAGCTCGATAAAGCGTTAGGCGGAATTAAAGATATGGGTGGAAAGCCGGATTTAATGTTCGTGATTGATACAAATAAAGAAGGTATTGCTATTAAAGAGGCGCGTCGTTTAGGTATCCCGGTTATTGCCATTTTAGATACAAATTGTGATCCTGCCTCTGCTGATCTGCCAATACCAGGCAATGATGATGCCGCCCGTGCTATTCAGCTTTATTGCGACCTTATTGCGGATGCTGTTTTGGACGGTATGACAGAAGCACAGGCAAATATTGGCGTTGATCTTGGCGCCGCCGAAAACCCTGTTGAAATGGCTATGGCAGCCGCGCCAACTCCTAATGCTAAACCAGCCCCTTTTGCCGCCGCGCCTGTTAAAGACTCGGCTCCGGCAGTAGAGTCCGCTCCTGCGGTAGACGCGGCTCCTTTAGCCGAAACTAAGCCAGAAGCTGTTACGGCTGAACCGGTTGTTGAAGTCAAGAAAAAGAAAGAAGCTTCAGAAGAGTCAGAATATTTACGAGTAACACGAGAATATGATGCAGACGTTGATCCTGAGGTGGTGACTAAAATCGAGAAGCATCTTGGGGCTTCATTGAAAAATAGAGACAGTAAATATGTTGCCTGTTCTGATGAAACGGAGCTGGAGACTATCGTCAAAGGATTCATGAAGAAAAAAATGGGTGTTGAAGACAAAGACGCAGCTATGAAAAAAGTTAAAGCTGTTTGTGTGACTATGAAGCCAACGCGTATGAAAAATCGTGTGACATTCTATTATCTTCTCGCGAAGAATGAAGGCAAGTTAGGTGAATTCTAAAGCCTGAAACCCTTTAAATTTTAATTCGTCCCCCTATTTTAGGGGTCAATAGTTCCAATTTTTGCTCTGAGGAGAGTATTATGGCTCAGATTACAGCCGCATTAGTGAAAGAATTACGTGACAAGACATCAGCAGGAATGATGGATTGTAAAAAAGCTCTGAATGAAACGGGCGGAGACCTCGAAGCTGCCGTTGATTGGTTACGCACAAAAGGGATTGCTAAAGCCGATAAAAAAGCGGGCCGTATTGCAGCCGAAGGCCTAGTAGCTGTTGCCCTTGCGCCCAATTCAGGCGCCTTGGTTGAAGTTAATTCAGAAACAGATTTTGTTGCCCGCAATGATGGTTTCCAAGCCGCTGTTGCTGAAATTGCAACGCTTGGTCTTGATGTAAATAGTAACGAAGAGCTAGCAGCTGCTGCGACGTCATCAGGAGACAGTGTAACCGAGTTCTTGAAAAAGCTAGTTGGTAAAATCGGTGAGAATATGAACTTTCGCCGTATGGCCAAGCTGACGGTTTCTGACGGTGTCGTTGCAGGCTATATCCATAACTCTGTTGCTGATGGTATGGGCAAAATTGGCGTACTTGTTGCTCTTGAAAGTTCTGGTGATAAAGCAAAATTGGAGGACCTCGCTAAAAAGATTGCAATGCATGTTGCCGCGACTAGTCCGTTAGCGCTTGACATTGATGATCTTGATCCAATTGTAGTTCAAAAAGAGAGAGATATGCTCAAGGCAGAAGCCCTTGAGTCTGGTAAGCCAGAAGCCATTGTTGATAAGATGGTTGAAGGCCGTATGACTAAGTTTTTCAAAGAGTCTGTTTTGATGACTCAAATTTTTGTTATGGATGGAGAACGGTCCATCGCTAAGGTAATAGAAGATGAAGCGTCCACGCTTGGTAATGATGTCAAAATGACAGGCTATGTTCGTATGGGACTTGGTGAAGGTATTGAGAAAAAAGAAGAAGATTTCGCTGCAGAAGTTGCCGCTGCAGTTGCAGGGTCTTAGTAAAATAAATCCATCTTATAGCGCCTAAACACTGGCGCGAACGATGTGAATAAGTATTATCCTCTGAGGTGCGAGTCACATCAGGGGATTTTCTTTGAGGCAAAGTTATAAATTCAAACGGGTTTTACTCAAAATTTCGGGTGAAGCTCTCATGGGCGATAAACCCTATGGAATAGATACAAATATGACCGCGCGTATCGCGGGCGAAGTTAAAGACGCGCATAATAAAGGTCTACAAATAGCGCTTGTTATTGGCGCTGGAAATATCTTCCGGGGTTTGTCCGCGGCTGCAGGCGGAATTGAACGGTCTACCGCAGATTATATGGGGATGTTGGCCACAATTATGAACGCACTTGCAATGCAAAGCGCTCTGGAGAAAATAGGTTTGGATACACGAGTGCAATCTGCCATTCCGATGCATACGGTATGCGAACCCTATATTCGCCGAAAAGCGGTTAGGCATATGGAAAAACGGCGGGTTGTTATTTTTGCTGGCGGGACGGGTAACCCATATTTTACAACGGATACGGCGGCAGCTTTAAGGGCGGCGGAAATGGATTGTGACGCCTTGTTAAAAGGAACCCAAGTGGACGGTGTCTATGATAGCGATCCTAAGAAAAACCCAGATGCTAAACGGTTTGAAACCCTTAGCTATCATAAAGTTTTGACGGATGATTTGAAGGTTATGGACGCCGCAGCGGTTACATTGATGCGAGAAAACGATATCCCAATTATCGTGTTTTCATTACATGAAAAGGGCGGATTTGATAAGATCATGTCGGGTAAAGGGACGTGTACCACAATTAAAACCTAATAGAGACACATTGGGGTCCTCTTAGAGGTAAAAGGAGCAGGTTATGGCGGAAGAGTTTAACTTAAAAGATTATCGAAAGCGTATGGATGGCGCTATCACATCATTAAAAACTGAATTCTCTGGTTTGCGAACAGGCCGCGCCAACGCAGCGTTGCTCGATAACATTACTGTGTCTGCTTATGGTTCCGAGGTTCCTCTCAATCAGGTAGGCTCTGTGAGTGTTCCTGAATCGCGCATGCTGATGGTTAGTGTTTGGGATAAGACACAAGTCGCTGCAGTGGACAAAGCCTTGCGGACGTCAAGCCTCGGTATAAATCCTGTTATGGATGGTCAGACACTTCGAATTCCGATGCCGCCATTAACCGAAGAACGTCGACGTGATCTCACAAAAGTAGCCAGCCAATATGCTGAGAACGCAAAAATTGCCGTTCGTAATGTAAGGCGAGATGCTATGGATACACTCAAAAAGATGGAGAAGTCTGGGGATATGAGTGAGGATGAACAAAAGGCGCATGAAACCGATGTTCAAAAAGCGACAGATGACGTCATTAAGACGATTGATACGGCTCTTGAAACCAAATCTGCCGAAATTATGCAGGTTTAAATTTGGCAGGTGAGTCTCAATATCAAGCGGATTTTCCTTTTCATATCGCGATAATTATGGATGGAAATGGCCGGTGGGCACAAGCCCGCCATAGGCCACGTGTGTTTGGACATCAGGCGGGTGTTAAAACAGTCCGACGTATTGTTGAAGATGCGGCAGAAATCGGGGTGAAATATCTTACGTTATATAGTTTCTCGACTGAAAATTGGACCCGCCCTAAGGCGGAAATTGCGGCTTTGTTTGCATTACTAAAGCAATATGTTGATGAGGACCTTGATAGTCTTGATGAAAATAATGTCCGTATACGTATTTTAGGGTCACGGCAGGGGCTTAAGGCAGACCTTTTAGATCTGATAAACCGCGTAGAAACTCGAACGCAAAATAATGATGAATTTCATTTAAATATTGCTTTTAATTATGGTGGCCGTGATGAAATAAGACGCGCGTTTTCAAAAGCTTTTGCTGCGGGTGAGGACTTGTCTACAATGTCTGAATCCGAACTGACGCCTTATTTGGATACAGCGGATATCCCCGAGCCTGATCTTGTAATCCGGACAAGTGGTGAAAAGAGGATTAGCAATTTTTTACTCTGGCAAGCGGCCTACGCAGAATTTGTTTTTGTCGATGTCCTGTGGCCTGACTTTTCAAAATCCGACCTTGTTGACGCAATTTCCGAATTTCAAACGCGGGAACGCCGCTTTGGAAATTTGAACGCCTCTGAAGTGGCATAGGGGCGAAAATGCCAGAAACGCCCGCTAAAAAACCTATTTGGAAAAACGTTGGCACGCGGGCAATAACGGCTCTTTTATTCGCGGCAATTTGCATGTTACCTCTTTATTATGGAGGATGGGCTTGGGTTTTACTAGTGTCTTTATTGGGTGGTAGAATGATGTGGGAATGGGTAACAATGTCGGACTCCGCGC
>CAYXEB010000076.1:0-10546 GCA_964463835.1 uncultured Hellea sp. | reverse complement strand
GGCGCGCAACACTTCGGCGGTCACCCGATGGGCCGCAAGCGTTAGCGTTTGTCTCTTTAAACGATGCAAGTTTTATAGGCTTAATCTAAAAGCCAGACATTACGCGGTCTAGTTAGAAAGTAATGAACGCCCAATATTGAGGAATTTATCGCGGCGCTGTTTAATCAAAGCGGCGCTATCGAGTTTGGCGAGCTCATCAATGGCTTTTATGATGGCGGCACCGACGACTTTAATAGTTTCGGCTTGCGCGCGGTGCGCGCCTCCGGTGGGTTCTTTAATAATCTTATCAATCACCCCTAATTTTTTTAAATCTTTCGCGGTGATTTTCATGGCATTGGCCGCGTCTTTGGCCCGCGACCCGTCACGCCATAAAATAGAGGCGCAGCCTTCTGGCGAAATCACGGAATAAATCGAATGCTCTAACATCATGACCTTATCTGCTGTCGCAATCGCCACAGCGCCGCCTGAACCGCCCTCGCCCGTTATAATCGAGACGAAAGGCACTTTTAAAGACAAGCCTCGGTCGATAGAGCGCGCAATGGCCTCAGCCTGTCCGCGTTCTTCGGCCCCACGACCTGGAAAAGCCCCCGCCGTATCCACAAAGGAAATCACAGGAAGATGAAAGCGCTCAGCCATATCCATAAGACGGACCGCTTTGCGGTAGCCTTCGGGTTGGGCCATGCCGAAGTTATGCTTGACGCGGCTCTCGGTATCTTTACCTTTCTCATGGCCCATAACCACAACGGAGCGGCCTCTGATTTTTCCAAGCCCGCCCAAAAGCGCGTGATCATCGCCGAATTTTCGATCGCCCGATAAAGAGGTATAATCACTTATCAGCCCGTCAATATAAGCGCTAAAATGCGGGCGCGCCGGGTGGCGGGCAACTTGGGTTTTCTCCCAAGGGCCGATGGATTTGTAAATCTTCTCGAGTTCCTCGCGCGATTTTTCTTCAAGCGCCTTGACAGTGTCTGCGCCCTTGCCGTCGCTCGCAATCAAGGTTTCTATCTTGCTGTCTAATTGCGCAACAGACCGTTCAAAATCGAGATAAGTCCGTACCATGACTAAATAATTTCCCTTGTAAAGGCAGGCAACATAGCGATGTAATGCATGAGGTAAAGCCTAAAGCGTCCATGTTTGCGGACTTACCTCATGTCCATAACGTTGCACAAAACGGCGTTTTATGCGGCGAATCCAGTTTTTCTCATCTTTGAGCACCATGCCCTCGGCCAAAATCACCGTCTCTGTGAAAACTTTGGAGGTCAACATTTTTCCGTTCTTAACAAGGTCCGCGCCTTTAACGCCGGCGCAGAAATCCCACTCAGCGCAAAGCTCACCCAGCAAGATATCCAAGTCGTCAGCGAGGTTGGGATGGAATAATTTATTTTTGGCCATATTTTCTGAGAGCTTATTGCGCTAGCGGATGTTTGGTCTCAACCAGCTCGCGCATGCGCTCGTCAAGAATATGGGTGTAAATCTGGGTGGTAGAAATATCGGCGTGACCCAATAAGGTTTGCACGGAGCGCAGATCCGCGCCCCTCGCCAAGAGATGAGTAGCAAAAGCATGACGCAAAACATGTGGCGAAATTTTGGACGCGTTTAGGCCCGCAGCGCGGGCTTTGTCTTTTAACATCTGCGCAAAGCGCTCCCGCGTTAAGTGTCCCAGTTTAGAGGCAGAGGGAAATAAGAAAGTTTTGGCGCGATCAACGGCGGTTATAGACGTCGGCAAGGTTTGAGCTCTCAGGTTGAGCCAGACATCGATAGAATCGCGCGCCGCTTGGGTGAGGGGCACGAGACGTTCGCGGCCGCCTTTGCCTTTTATCATCAGGCAGCCATCTCTGCGACCCACAGCATTTGTCTTAAGGCTAACCAATTCAGAGACGCGTAATCCGCCTGCGTAGAGAATTTCAAGCAGGCATAAAAACCGAACGCCTTTGGGTGATGTGTCGGCCTCCGCCGCTTTGAACAAACTATCAACATCCGCTTCTGAGAGAATTTTGGGGAGGGGCCGGCCCTGTTTTGGACCGCGCAGACTATGAGCAGGGTTATCTTCTCTGAGGCCTTCTGTTTGTAAGAAAAGACAAAACTGCTTAATCGCAGAAAGCTTACGGGCTGAGGTAGAAGGCGCGAGTCCTTGTTTGGCCCAAGAAGCGAGAACGGATTCAAGACTGCCTGTGCCGGCCAAGAGCAAGTCTTTCTTCATGCTCTTAAGTTTTTCCGCCCATCCGCTCAGATCTCTACGGTAAGCTGCGAGGGTGTTTTCCGACGCGCCGCGCTCCGCGCTCATCATCTCTAAAAAAGCGTCTATCGCTTGATCAGAGTTCATAAGCCAGTCAGGAAATCTTCCGCGGCAAGGCGGCCTGCGAACTGCGGTAGGCCCGCGACGTTTAATGCCTTTATGACAGTGGCGAGAGAGCGGTCATTCAAAGGACCCGATTCAAGAATGATCGATGCGCGCAAAGCTGTCTCCGCCCGCGAACCCGCCTCGGCCGCAGCGGATAAAGTCAATAATTCACCCGCCTTTACCGAGCTTCCAATCCCATCGCCCGCCGCTTCAAGAATAATCGCCGTGTCACCAGACAGACGCGCGCCCATCGCCGTAGCTATGAAGGCGTCACGGATAGCCCGGCTCTTATCTCTGCCCTCTAGCGCCAAGCGGGATTCTATGTCACTACCCAAGCCTCCCAAATTAAAGCCATTGCCAAGGGCGTCAGCCACTAGGGCGATACGCGCTTTGGCAGGGCTCTCATCTAGCGCCCCGTACATGCCCTTGAGCGTGCCCGTGTCCCGTCGCTCAATTGCCGCCTTGGCAAAAATATTCACATTAGCTTGCGCTTGAAAGCTGGGCGGAATAACCGCGAGGGCAGGTTCAAATAATTTAGCAAAGCGAGAGAACGTCCCGCCTTGTTCGGCGCGGGCAAGCACTAATGACATGGCTTCAGCTGAAGCGCGGACATCGCCGCCCGATGTCGCCAGTAGAAAGAGCTGTCCCATACCACGCGGCGTTGCATCCGCTTTGGCTGAGGCTAAATCAAAGGAGCCGTAATCATAGCCCTGCGAGCCGCCCGCCAGACTGTCATTGCCAAGTAAAAGCTGCGAAAAACCAGCCCTAATTTGATCGTCGCTTAAATCACCAGCTTGCTTAAAGAGCGCGTCTAAGCGGGTTGAAGCCGGCGTTTTATCATCAAGAACATCGCCTCCCTCAAGTTTGAGAGACGAACCTCCAGCTTTAGAAAACATCGCCGTCAATAAGGGGTCAGTAATATTACGCGCATCAGGCAGTTCATCAGAGGCCTGTGTTAAAACCTTCATCAACCCAAAAAATGTGTCATCCTCATATCCAGAGTTTTGCAAAAGTTCTGTCGTAAGCTCGGCAGCTGATATTTCCCCGCGTTCAGCATGACAAAAGGCGCGCAATTTAGCCCAAGTTGGCAGGCTGCGGTCTTCTCTTATATTATCAGCAATAGAGCAAGCCCCCTCAATATCATTTGCCGCCAAAGCCAAATCGGCGCGCACGGCAGGGTCGCGCGCAATATCTGGATTACGCGTCGCAATATTTGTAAGGGCCTCTTGGTCCCCGAGCTGCATAACGGTCTTAAGACGCAATTGATCATAACGCGAATCTGCGCCAGATGGTGGAACACCGGCGCTAAAGACGACGGCTTCAATGAGGTCTTGCACAATTGGGTTTGAACTGGTGAGCGGAATTTTTTCCAAGAGATGGACAGCTATCGCTGCCGAGGTGCCCTGCCACAGCGCGGCGTCAAGTCCGCCGCTGCTTATATCTATCACCCCTGCATCATAGGCTTGGGCGGCGCCAAGCTGCCCGACTTCGATAGACTGCGCGAGGGAGGTCATCGGAACCATCATGCTCGCAGCTAAAAATACTGCGCTAAAAAGACCCGCGCGTTTCGGTTTAAACATTAAAAGCATGGTCTATTTCTCATATGTATCGGGCAATTCAATCGTCACAATGTCTTGCGGCGCTGATTCGGGGCTCGCTTGAGAGAGAAGCCATAAAAACCCGCCTATCAAAAACAGAAGAATTACCGCAACACCAATTATTAGTTTTTTCACAAGCCTAAGCCTTTTCATTTTTTCAATAACTAAGCTATTTTTTGCTTTAAGTATTGAGCAAAAACACATTTACGCTCATATTAAGGCAAATAATCGCAATTTCTATCATATGCTGCTTATATAGTCAGTCGGTAGACAACGTGGCAAGGATAAGGCTCATGAGCCCGGATATAATGTCACGTCCCATCGCCTTAGTTGGTCTTATGGGCGTGGGTAAAACAACCGTCGGACGCCGACTGGCTAAAAAGCTGGATCGGATGTTTTTCGATAGTGATGACGAGATTGAAGAAGCATCAGGTAGAACTGTGGCCGGATATTTTCGCGATCACGGAGAGGAGGCCTTTAGAGCCGGCGAACGCCGCGTTATTGAGCGTCTCTTAGACGGGACCCCTATTGTTCTGGCTACAGGAGGCGGCGCTTTTATTCCTGCCGCGACCCGTAAAATTCTAAAAACCAACGCTTTAACCGTTTGGCTTAAAGGAGACTTTGAAACCATTATGGAGCGCGTAAGCCGAAAAGACACCCGTCCCCTCTTACAAGTCGAGAACCCCCGAGCCAAAATGCGCGAACTTATGGAACGGCGCTATCCAATTTACGGGCAGGCCCATATAAAAGTCGATATCGCGAATGGCCCTCACATTAGGACCGTTAACCGCGTGATTAAAGCCGTTCAGGCCTATGACGAAGCCTTAGTTAAATGACATCACAAATTTCAGTTGGCGAAACGGTCCGAGTCGATCTTGGGCTTCGCAGCTATGATATATTGATCGGCGAAAATCTTTTGCGATCAGTCGGAGATATTATTAGGCCGCATCTAAAAGCACGCCGTGTGGCCATCGTAACGGATAAAACCGTCTGGGGACTTCATGGAAACACCTTGGAAACCGCGCTCTCGGGATATCAAATACACAAAATTGTCTTGCCCGCTGGCGAGAATCAAAAAAGTTTTGATGGCTTACAACATATTTTAAATTCCCTGTTCGAAGCTAGCTTTGACCGCAATGACACACTCCTAGCATTTGGCGGCGGCGTTATCGGCGACCTCACCGGATTTGCCGCGAGCATTTATAAGCGCGGCTGCCAATTCATCCAAATTCCAACAACGTTATTGGCACAAGTCGATAGCTCAGTTGGCGGGAAAACTGCGATTAATAATCACTATGGGAAAAACCTGA
This sequence comes from uncultured Hellea sp., assembly GCA_964463835.1. Classification (GTDB taxonomy): domain Bacteria; phylum Pseudomonadota; class Alphaproteobacteria; order Caulobacterales; family Maricaulaceae; genus Hellea. Next base: position 5,297 of record CAYXEB010000076.1, on the reverse strand, counting down.
TTGGGGCATTTTATCAACCCCAATGTGTTATCGTCGATACATCCGTTTTAAAATCCTTGCCCGAGCGCGAGCTTAAAGCCGGATATGCTGAGGTGTTGAAATATGGTTTGTTGGGAGACCGCGGGTTTTTTGACTGGCTCGATGAAAACGCGGCAGATGTTCTCACTCTTAAGCCGTGTGCCATTGCCAAAGCAATTGCTATATCTTGTAAAACCAAAGCCCGTATTGTCGCCGCAGATGAGCGCGAGCGCGGGGAGCGGGCTTTGCTGAACTTAGGACACACCTTTGCACATGCCCTCGAAATTGAAGCTGGATATACAGGCGATCTGCTACACGGCGAAGCGGTCAGCGCTGGCATGGAGATGGCCTTTGAATTTAGTGCATCTCAAAATCTGTGCTCACACACAGATACAGCGCAATTAAAAACCCATCTTCAAAAAAATGGACTTGTCACTATTGCTGATTTAACTCACTTAATGACAGACCCTGTAGGTCTCATGAAACATATGGATCAAGATAAGAAAAATGAAGGCGGCGCTTTAACTTTGATTCTCGCGAAGAGTATTGGAGAGGCCTTCGTGCAAAAAGCAGCCCCGCGAAACGGTGTACAGGCCTACCTAAAATCACTCTCTGATAAATTGACCTAACCATGTCTGATCGCTCTATCACCCAGGCGCTAAGCCAACCCGAAAACATCATGATGATAATTATCATTTTGTGTCTATTGGTATTCTCAGGTTTCTTCTCAAGCTCAGAAACGGCGCTCACTGCAGCCTCGCGCCCGCGCATGCACGCGGCCGAGAAAGATGGCGATAAGCGCGCATCAATCGTCGCCCGTCTTTTGAATATGCGCGAGCGCTTATTGGGCGGAATTTTACTCGGCAATAACCTCGTCAATATTTTGGCCTCTGTTTTAACAACAGCGCTTTTTACAAACCTCTTCGGAGCGGGCGGCTTAGCGCTGGCTATGGCAACTATTGTCATGACGATTTTGATTTTGATTTTCGCGGAGGTGCTACCCAAAACCTATGCGATATCACAGCCAGACAAATTAGCCCTTATGGTGGCTCGCCCTATTAATTTCTTTGTCAAAGTCTTCGCTCCGATCGTCTCAATTGTACAGGTCATCGTCAACGCAACGCTACGCCTATTTGGCGTGAATAGCTCAGCTTCAGCTTGGACTGCGGCGGATGATATTAAAGGCGCCGTGGATTTACATCTCGAAGAAGGCGGCATGGAAAAACATGAGCGCGACCAAATTTACGGCGTATTAGAAATTGGCGAACTTGATTTGGAAGACGTCATGACCCACCGAAAAAACATGGTCATGATAGACGCTGATATTGAGCCCGAGCAAATCGTCAAAGAAATGCTCAATTCTGGTCATACCCGCGTCCCGCTCTATCAAGATGATATCGATAATGTTGTCGGAGTACTCCATGCCAAAGACATGCTCAAGGCGATCTCCAAAACAAACGGCGATTTCTCCCAAATTGACGCCAAGAAAATCGCGCGTGATGCTTGGTTCGTTCCTGAGACAACTCAGGTCGTCAAACAGCTTCGCGCCTTTCAACAAAAACGGGAACATTTTGCCCTCGTTGTTGATGAATATGGCGCGCTAATGGGCGTGTTGACCCTAGAAGATATTCTCGAAGAAATTGTCGGGGATATCCAAGATGAATATGATGAGGCCGTTCAAGGCGTCAAACGCCAAAAAAATGGCGGCGCAGTTATTCAAGGCGAAATCGCTGTGCGAGACGTCAACCGGGCGATGGACTGGAAACTCCCCGATGATGAGGCCGTGACCATTGCAGGACTTGTCATTCATGAGAGCCAAACCATCCCTGATGTCGGCCAAACTTTTGCCTTTTACGGTTACCGTTTTGAGATTTTAGAACGCGAGCGCAATCAAATACGCGCTCTGAAAGTCACCAAAACATTTGAGCCTGATCAACGCGATGAAAGCTAGTACTATCTAATTTTCGCGCGCATCAAGTGAAAAGGCGTGAATTTGCTTCATTTCATCAGCTAAGACGTCCAAAACAGCTCGGTGCTTGGCCAATCGACTTAATCCCGCGAATTTTTCGCTAACAATTACGACCTGAAAATGACTCTCCGCGCTCCCGCCCTCGGCCGCGTGAGCCTGCGCGCCAGCGTGATGGGCATGTTTATGGCTCTCATCAATCACCTCTAGGTGTGACGGATTGAAACTTTGTTTCAATTTTTCCTTGATTGCTGACCCAATAATGCCCATTTTGCGCAGTCCTTACTTTTTAACTCAACCCTCATATAGGTACCATGGCTAAGAATTACGAATATAAACTCAAAGGCATCGACATCCGGGTCAATAAAGGCAAGAAAAAAGTCGACCCCAATGAACAAGAATGCGACTGGTCTGGCTGTGTGAGCATGGGCGGATGCAAAGCGCCGAAAAGTCCCGACCGCCTGCGGGAGTATTACAATTTTTGTACGGTTCATGCCCGCGAGTATAATAAGAACTGGAATTTCTTCTCTGGCATGTCCGATGAGGATATATCCGAATGGCAAGTTGGTGCCCGTCATGGCCATCGCCCAACATGGGACGTGAAAAAAAATACCGCTGAGCGCGCACAAGCCCAAAAGAAACGCAAAGCCGGCTCAACAGCCGCAACCGCCGAAGGTTATAATATTTTTGGTGAAGGTAATATTGCCGATCAAGCCGAAGCCCCGCGGCGGCGCAGTCTGTCGAAAATGCAGCTCAAAGCCCTCAACGACATGGGCCTTGATGATACGGCGACCAAAGATGATGTGCGCAAACGCTATACGCAACTCGTCAAACAACTCCATCCCGATGCTAACCAAGGAAAACGCAATACTGAAGAAAGTTTCCAGCGGGTTGTTAGCGCCATGAAAGTGCTTAAAACAACTAATCTCGGCTAATTATAACACACCCTAATTCCCATTACGGACAGACGACATGAGCGACCAATTTCCTATTTTTGCACCCGACACAACGGTCCCGGCTCGCACGACTTTTAATGTCGATTTCGACATGGAAGTTCCTGCCTTTAGTCAGCCTAGTGAATTTGTCCCCGCCATTGATGAGTCCTATTTATTTGATGGACCCACAACGCAGGCCATCCTCGCGGGCTTTGCTTTTGATCGCCGCGTCATGATCCAAGGTTATCACGGCACAGGAAAATCCACCCATATCGAACAGGTTGCCGCTAGGCTTAACTGGCCAATGGTACGGATTAATCTTGATAGTCATGTCAGCCGGATTGATCTCGTTGGTAAAGACGCAATCGTCCTTAAAGACGGCAAACAAATCACTGAGTTTCGCGAGGGGCTCTTGCCTTGGGCGCTCCAAAACCCGGTCGCGCTTACATTTGATGAATATGATGCAGGTCGTCCTGATGTGATGTTTGTTATTCAGCGCGTTCTGGAAGCTCAAGGCCGCCTGACTTTACTCGACCAAAACAAAGTAATTACGCCGCACAAAGCCTTCCGTCTTTTTTCAACCACCAACACGGTTGGCCTTGGCGATACCTCAGGGCTTTATCACGGAACGCAGCAAATCAACCAAGGCCAAATGGACCGGTGGTCAATTGTCTGCCAGCTCAACTACCTTCCCCATGAGAGCGAAGAAGCTATCGTGCTGGCTAAGTCCCCAAGCTATAACAACGCAGAAGGCAAAGACCTGCTCGCCTCTATGGTACGTGTGGCCGATATGACACGAAGCAGTTTTATTGCCGGGGATATCTCAACTGTCATGAGCCCGCGAACTGTGATGAACTGGGCGGAGAACGCACGTATCTTTAACGGTGATATCGCGCAAGCCTTCCGCCTCACATTCCTCAATAAATGTGATGAACTAGAACGACCGATTATCAGCGAATTTTACCAACGCGCCTTTGGGAAAGATTTAGTAGAGAGCGCCGCGGCGACATTGATGGCCTAAGCTAAGTCGTGACTGACCACGATTATCTAAGCCATCTCGCGACGTCTCTCAAAGGGCGGGTTGCATCCGACCCCAGAGAGGTTAGGTTAAAACGCATGAGCAGCGCAACGCCCATAGATGAATTTAAACGCTCCCTCGCATCAGCCACAAAAGCCATTGCGGGTGAGCCTGAGATGGAGGTATCTTTTGGCGGGGATGTGGCTGGTATAGTGCGCGATCAAGTTATGCTCCCGAGCTTGCCGCCGAAGCCGAAGCCTGAACAAATTGCCAAGGCGCGGGGAGACGCCGATGGTCTCGCGCTGCGTATTGCACTCCATGACAAAGCCGTCCACGCTAAAAACCAACCCACGACTGGGCCCGCACGCGCTGTCTTTGAGGCCATGGAGCAAGCCCGTATCGAAGCCCTTGGAAGTCGACATTTGGCCGGGATTGGAGATAATCTTCACGCCTCTCTCAGCGACCGCGCAAGTCGCAAAGGCTTTCATAATGCTGATATTGCCAAAGATGATACCTCCTTTGCCGAAGCCGTAGGGCTTTATGCGCGTGAAATTTTAACGGGCCGCTCCCTGCCCGCCTCCTGTGACGGTATCATGAAAGCTTGGCGCCTTGAGATTGAAGCTAAAGCCGCACCGCGTATGGACAGCCTTAAAGAGCTGCTCTCCAATCAAGAAAAATTTGGCCAGAGCGTGCGCGATCTCATCCAAGACTTTGACCTGTCAAACGATCTCGCCGACCCTGATGACGATGACAACTCTGAAGACGAGTCCTCTGAAAATGAAGACGAGCAACCTGATCAAACACCCGATACCCCGCAAGAGGAACAACAAGGCCAGACCGAGGTTTCTGACGCGGATGCCATGGATGATGAAAACGCCGAGCCGCAAGACATGGTCGACGCTGAAAATATTGACGGGGAAAGCGATGATAATGATCAAACGCCCAATCCCAATGCCCAGCGCCCGCAGCCCTCTAACCTGCCTGACCCCTATTCAGTTTATACAACCGCTCATGATGAGGTCATCAAAGCCGAAGAGCTATGCGAAATTGAAGAACTTGACCGTTTGCGCGGCTATCTGGACGGGCATATGGCGGGCTTATCCTCTGTCATTTCGCGCCTTGCCAATCGTTTGCAACGCAGATTACTGGCCCAGCAACAACGTAGCTGGACCTTTGATCTTGAAGAAGGACAGCTTGATACGGCGCGCCTAACCCGCGTAATTACGGATCCAATGTCGGCCCTGACGTTTAAAGAAGAAAAAGAAACAGACTTCCGCGATACGGTTGTAACTATTTTGATTGATAATTCAGGCTCTATGCGCGGACGGCCTATTATGGTGGCGGCGGTCTGCGCCGATAT
>CAYXEB010000075.1:0-10558 GCA_964463835.1 uncultured Hellea sp. | reverse complement strand
TTTGTGTCTCAGATAAGGTAGTCACTCGGCGCGCGGATTTCTTACATTTTATTTTGATAGAACTTTTTGCGACAAATAAATCTATAACCTTAACAGTTATCAATTATCCATCATCGGATTTGACGCAGCGCCATTTGGGTATTTTTCACTTGGCCCGTACTTGTTCGGGTAATCACTATCTTTGAACAATAAGATAAAAATAATAAAATTTATGAAAAAAAAGCCGCAATACCCCACAAAAGTAAATTAGAATTTTTGAGTAATGTACTCCCCATCAAAAACAGAAAAATCAAAATCGCTAATGGGGCTAATAAACCCATGCTCAGCCATCCTGATAAAATCTATCCAGGGCAAGTTCTGCGCATACCAGATGTGAAAACGGCGACGTCTTAAAAGCGCATTACCCGTCACGGAAATGTGGCGGGCGGTAAAATCAAGGCCGGTTCAAAAACACGTATCTGTTGTGACTATGTAATTGCTGCGGCAGGTCAATGTTGGGATCAATCAGGAATGTGGATGCATAGGCGCCAAACATTCCGTCAGGTAACGTTATGGGCCGCTCTACATAGTAACATGGAAAATTCTTGCAAGCCATCACTAGGTTAAATTTCATTTGGTGATAACCACCCTTGCCTTTAGACATCATAGTTGCAGCAGATTCGAATTTCTGCACATCTTGTTTTGACGCTAAGCGCAAATCACCGCGATCTATATAAGCATTTAGCAAGGCGTAATCTGGCTCTCGGCTCTCCGAGCCTGACCTAATTTCAGTATATTCCGTTTGTATCTTTTTTTGAATATTTTGTAGATCGCCGGATTTAACCCGCGCAATAAGCGACTTCGCATCTGCCCAGTCTTTGGCATATTTCAAATTCTTTATCGCCGCGCGCTTTTTTACCGGACCTCCCAGACCAGCAAGCTGCATCAAGGCTAATTCATACGCCGCCGCTTCGGAATTATTGCCGTCGCGCGCCCGGCTATTTTGAAAATCACGCCATCTTAAACCCTCGGGTTCTATTATCATGGTATATCTAAATTCTTCTCGGGGCTTAGTCGCAACAGACAACCATTTACGCCTCGCCTCTTCATCTCCGTATTTCAACGCAAGGTCAGCAAGACTGCGCGCGGCCCTTATATTCGGGTTAACGGGTTTCGTCGCGGCTTGTTCAAGCCAATAGGCCGCATCGTGTCTCTCAGGAAAATATTCTCCTAAAAACTGCTGGGCATCTGCTAACCCGCTTTTGGCGGCGATCAGTGCGTAATTCTGACCGATATTCGCTAGCTTATGCCGATCTCTTCGCATGGCTTTCACATATCGGTAAGCAGCCCATCCATTACCCCGATCCGCAATGGGGCGGATGGCTTCATAATAGGCCTCTTTTTTAAATTGCTTAGCCCTCATGAAATCCAGCGCGTCTTGAGACATCGAGTCTCCAAGATCAGCCCCTTGCTTAAAATAATGAAGAGCCTGAGGGTAATTCCGACTTTTTGACGATTTTTTGAAATAGAACATTCCGCGATTATAGGCCGCAGGCGCGTAGCCGTTAGACGCTAAGTCCTCAAAGGCGGCCTTGGCTTTCTCATTGGCCTTTTTCAGTTTAGGTTTTGATTGTTTTTTGCTGTGTCGCACCAGCCTATAATTCAGGACATGATAGTTATTTATCGCGAGCCTATCGCCTTGCCATGCATTTAACCGATATAAAGGCCTGGCAAGCTGGTCCTGTTTTTTCAAAACTAACGTATACGCAATATCATTTCTAAATTCCTGCAACGCCTTTACAGGAAGACAGAAGAGAATAATCGGCAAAAGCCCGATAAATATCAGCCATAAAAATCGTCTATGCATATGCCCCTCACATTCATCCGTGACGAGGACATATAATCAAAAATTGTAAATTTATTATTCACCAACTCTAACTTAAAGGTATTTTGAGACTTTTCTATTATACATATGACTATGCGGGCGTTCACGACATTCATTACCTATCTATTGATTGCGGTTTTCACCTCGGCTGAAAGCTGGGCTAACGGAGTTGAAAAAACCTATAGATGGAATGAAGACCCTCGGTATCAACTCTACAAAACAGGGCAGCATTACCGCTTTGAGACTAAAAAAAGCTTAGACAAGTCTTTAAATTATCATCTCCAAGCAGCGAGAGCTGATTACGCGGTGTCTCAATATGCAGTTGGCTATATTATGGGGTTTGATAAAGATCGTGATCCTGATTATGCGCAGTCTCTTTTCTGGATGCTCAAAGTCATTGGCAACCACGAAACACCTCAAATACCAAAATATCAGAACCTGAAGCTTGAGGCAGGAAAAGCTTTAAAAAAATTGTGTAAAAAAGGTGTCGTTGACTTTCCTGACACGCATCATTTGGCCAAAGATTCATATTGCTGGCTAAAGCGGGGTAATAAGTTATTTTATGGCCGCGACAAATTAGGTGAACTATTTGGCGGGACAAAACATGGGGTCAATCAGGATTTTGTAAAGGCGCGTCTATATCTCGAAAAAGCATACGCGGCCGGGGAAAAGAAGGCCTCTATAAACCTCGCCAAAATTTACGGGAAAGGCCTCGGTGTCGACGCAAGCCCCGAAAAATATCAAAAATATGTAACTGTGGCCGCAGAATTAGGCGATAGTAAAACTCACTTATCTCTTGCTCAAAAGGCGAAGAAGGACGGGCGCATAGCAGATTATATCCAACACCTAGAAGTCGCTGCAAAAACGAAAATGCCGTCAGGCTCAAGAGCATCCAGAAAATTAGGAAATATATATTTTTATGATGAGCTAATACCCGCTGACTATGAGAAAGCATTTATGCATTTTTTTCTAGGCGGTAAAACGCGTTATGTCAGAGGAGATAAAGCGACTTTACCTGGCTTTCATACTGACATGCTACTGGCCATGAAAAACCCTTCATTGTTCGAAACTCTTGAAGCAGCAAAGATAGCCGCGGATGATTTTGCCAAAACCCATAAATTTCGAAAATCCCGCAAAAGAAAGATAGATCGAGCCTATGGGAGCGCTCTTTATAATTTTAAATACGTTCAAAGAACAGGCGGGGAATGGTATAAGGACGGCCGTTGGCGGTTGTATTATCTGATATTGATACTTTTTGGGATTAGCATGAGCGTGCATGTCTACTACGGATACATGCAAAGCAAATCTGAACTTGAATAATCATTCAACAGCATCACAGCCCAACAACCAAACATCTTTATTATTGATCGGGCTGCACTTGCCACGATCAAGCTGGTCGATACGCTGGACTCGCTTAAGGAATTCACTGTCTCTTTTTAAAGGGTTTAGCCGCGAGGGAGCTATCATCACTGAGATGAGTTCAATAAATTGATCGCGATTTAACGCGTCAGGGGGCTTTTGATAAAACCCATGGCTGGCATCAAAAAAGCCGTTGATCCAGCCATCAGGCCCTTGTCCCATAGGCACAGTTTCCAGAAACAGAGCTAGAATTTCTGCTTTCGCAAGTTTGCTTTCAAGCGCCATAGCATAAGTGGATTGCCGAATTTTGCGCGGACCAGGCTTAAACTCATCAAATGCCAATCTCTTCGCCAGAGACTGCGTAATCGTCGTTAGGCCCGCGCCCGAAGTTTTTATATCAATACCTTGATGTTGATAAAACCCAGGGTCTTGGACTCGCAATAGTAGGTCGAGTTTATCTGCACCGAGTTTATCGGCCCCTTTTCCAGCCGCTATAAGATTTCGGGCTCTTTCCTTATGAGACCCGGATTGAGTTATCCCAGAAATATAACCCGTCGCAGCATATGAAACTAACCCGATGAAAACGGTAACAAGAATATATATGAGAGCTTTGATCATATTTCACCACAAATGATTACACGTAAAGTCAGCGATGAATTAGGCTATAATATGGCCTAGCCCCCAGTCACCGACATGTGGCGGGGCATTGCGCCTGTGGTGCCCTTTTCCGATATACCAAAATCATGTTTCTCGGGCTTGTTAATCATGGCTCGGTTCAGGGCTGCGTCGAGCGCTGCGCCCGGGTTAGGTCCGCGCATGGCCGCGCGCAGATCAACGCTGTCGGATTGGCCAAGGCACATATAGATTTGCCCCGTGCATGTCACGCGTACGCGGTTACAGCCTGCGCAAAAATTATTTGTCAGCGGCGTGATAAATCCAAGCAGACCGCCTGTTTCTTTTACTCTGACATAGCGCGATGGGCCGCCTGTCCGAAACGGGGTCTCTACCAAAGTATATTTAGCATCTAGTGCGTCACGGGTTTCGGTGAGCGGTAAATATTGATCAACACGGTCCCCATCTATCTCGCCCATCGGCATAACTTCGATGAGCGTCATATCCATTGATTTGCTATGCGCCCATTCCATGAGCTCTGGGATTTCATCGGCGTTGGTCCCCTTAAGCGTTACGGTATTAATCTTGATTTTTAGCCCCGTCTCCAAGGCGGCGTCTATCCCGGAAAGCACTTGGGTGAGCGCATCGCGGCGCGTGAGCTTTGCGAAGGTATCAGCGTTAAGGCTATCAAGGGAGACATTAATACGCTTGACCCCTGCCCTTGCGAGATCATCGGCAAATTTTGAAAGCTGGGTAGCATTTGTTGTCAGCGTGATTTCATCCAGCGCGCCAGAATTAAGATGGCGAGACATATTTCCAATTAAATCCATTAAGCCGCGCCGCACCAAAGGCTCCCCGCCCGTCAGCCTTATTTTACGCACGCCGCGCGCGATGAAACTGGCTACGAGGCGGTCTAGCTCTTCAAGTGTGAGTAAGTCCTTGCGCGGCAAGAAGGTCATCGTCTCGGCCATGCAATAATTACAGCGCAGATCGCAGCGGTCCGTTACGGACATACGCAAATAGGTAATATCACGTCCGAAACTATCTCGGAGCTTGTTCATGATTTACGGCGTCTATTACGCCGGCGCCCGCCATCACCAGACGCAGCTGGCGCAGTTGGAAATTTCATAGAGCCGACAAAGTAATCTTGAAATTTAGGCTCCGTCGCTGTTTCTATTTTTTCGATAGATTTGACGGCTTCGATGATTTTGGCTTTCTCGGCGGTGTTCAATAAGGCCATCGCCGCGCCTGTCCCAGCCGCGTTTCCAATCGAACGAATTTTCTCAGCAGGCGCAAAAGGCACGATTCCTATATCTGCCACATATTTACTATCCAGGTGGGTACCAAACGCACCCGCCAGCAAAACTTCATCAAAACTCTCACAGCCCAGTTTTTCAGCGAGCAATTGCGCGCCAGCATAAAGCGCGGCTTTGGCGAGTTGAACAGAACGCACATCAGTTTGCTTGACGATAATCGGATTATCTTTTTGGTCGAGTAGCGTATATATCCAAACATTATTCTCTTGCTTGAAACGATGCGGGGCGGCTTCGGGCACGAATAAGCCGCTTTGATTGATCAAGCCTGCATTCGCCATTTCAACCATGACTTCAAAAATGCCAGAGCCGCAAATGCCTATAATATTTTGACCCTCGGCAGTGCCGTCATGATCGGCGAGCCACTCATCATGGCCGATGATTTTGACTTTGCCGTCTTTGGTCACAGGGTCAATGCGCACACGCTCAATCGCGCCAAGGCTAGCGCGAACGCCCGAGCTTATTTCAGCCCCCTCTAGCGCCGGTCCCGTCGGGGAAGACGCCGCCGCAACTTTGCCGCCGTGTGATAAAACGATTTCAGCGTTAGTGCCTATATCGACCAACAGGACCGAGCGGTCTTTCATGGTGTCTATTTGCGTAAGATAAGCCGCCGTTGTATCCGCACCAACATGACCACCAATAAGCGGGAAGAGCGAGACGCGCGCATTCTGCGTTAAGCCGAAACCTAAGGAGCTGGCGGGCACACCGACCCAGTTTTTCATCACCAAGGTAAAAGGAGATTGCCCCAACGGTGTCGGGTCTATGCCAAGCAGCAAATGATGCATGATTGGGTTGCCCACGCAAATTACCTCTAAGATTTGGTCTGCGCCAATTTCAAGCGACGTGACAACTTCGGCCAACATGGCCTTAAGCTGTTTACGAATTTCAGCTGTCAGCTTAGCGTCCCCGCCTTTGTTCATCATGACATAGGAGACACGGCTCATTAGGTCTTCACCATAGCGAATTTGTGGGTTCATCGCTGCCTTCTCATAGACAAGCTTACCCGTCAGCAGGTTATAGACATACATGGCCACAGAGGTAGAGCCGATATCCACCGCCGCGCCATAGGCCGCATTTCCGGAAGGCGGCCAGACATCAATGATGTGATCATCATCGCGTATAACAGCGATGATTTTACGCTCATGCTGTGCGAGGAGCGGCTGAATTTTAGTGAAGATATTTGGCGTGGGTTTCGCGGTGACGCCCAGATCTACCAAGGCCTCAACCAAGCTTTCCAAATCGCTAGGGTTAGCTTCGAGGGTGGGTTCTTCCAGCGCGACCATATGTAGTTTAATAGACGGATTAAGCTCGGTCTTAAAGGACGTGCTTTTCTTTTGAATAGAGGTTTCACGCTCACGGGAATCACTGGGCACTTCAACAACAAGGTCGCCACAGATTTTCGCGCGGCAGGCTAGGCGGCGCGTATCTGCAAGCTCATTATCATGGCGCGCCTTTTTCTCAGTCGGAGATAATTTGGGAATATCCCCCTCGCTAACGCTGAGTTTAAACTTAGCGAATTCGCCTGGCTCCACCTCAATCTGGCAACGCTTGCACAGGCCTTTGCCCCCGCAAATAGATTGCATATCCACGCCCGCGCGTAGAGCCACGGCATAGACGCTCTCTCCGGCATCACCTGTAGTTTGCAACCCGCTCGGGGTGAAAATGATTTTATGTGTGGCCAATCTGGCCTCCAGCGTAATTGATTAGCCCTAACTAAAGGAATATTTTATTTGCGCCAGAGGCGAGTTTAGGAAATCAGCTTATCTAATAGGCATTTACAGAACTTCAAATAGTCCTGCCGCGCCCATGCCGCCGCCTACACACATGGTCGAGACAACATATTTCACGCCGCGGCGTTTGCCTTCAATCAAGGCATGGGCCACCATACGCGCGCCTGACATGCCATAAGGGTGACCGATAGAAATCGCGCCGCCATTAACGTTCAGGTTCTCATTGGGAATGCCAAGCTTATCACGGCAATAGATGACCTGAACCGCGAAAGCTTCGTTAAGCTCCCATAAGCCAATATCATCCATTTTTAGGCCCGCTTGTTTGAGAAGTTTAGGAATAGCGAAAACGGGGCCAATACCCATTTCATCAGGCGCAAGGCCCGCAACAGCCATGCCGCGATATGTTCCAAGCGGCGTTAAGCCGCGTTTCTCAGCGGTTTTGGCTTCCATCAATACAGAGGCAGAGGCGCCGTCAGAGAGCTGTGAAGCATTACCCGCCGTAATGAAATTACCTGGGCCGCGCACAGGCTTAAGACCTGCAAGGCCTTCAAGGTTTGTTCCGGGGCGGTTGCCTTCGTCTTTTTCAAGCGTGACTTCCTGGGTTGAAATCTCGCCCGTTTCTTTATTTTTAACGCCCATGACAGAGGCCATTGGCACGATTTCATCATCGAACTTGCCTGCCTGTTGCGCGGCATGTGTGCGCTGCTGACTTTGCAACGCATATTCGTCTTGCGCCTCGCGGGAAATATTGTAGCGCTTGGAGACTGTCTCAGCCGTATCAATCATTTGCATATAAGCCGTAGGATGCATTTTATAGAGCTCAGGGTCAGCTTCAACGCGAAACTCTGCGGTTTGGACTTTCGAAATTGAGTCTAGCCCGCCGCCAATGGCGATTTCCATACCGTCTGTAATAATTTGCTTGGCCGCCATGCCAATGGCCATCATACCAGAGGAACACTGACGATCAATTGTCATCGCGGGCACGCTATCGGGCAGACCTGCGCGCAATACAGCCATACGCGCCACATTAGAGGATTGCGTCCCTTGCTGGAGCGCAGAGCCCATTATCACATCCTCAACTTCGTCGCCTTCAAGACCGGCGCGTGAGACTGCGTTCTTGAGTACATGTCCCGCCATGGTCGGTGACATTGTATTGTTAAAAGCGCCTCTATAAGCGCGCCCGATAGGGGTCCGCGCGGTGGATACGATTAAAGCTTCTCTCATGCTATGCTCCTATGCAATTTGTTGCATATATTAAGGTGAGTAAGGCCACATAGCAAGCAAATGCTGGAATAATAAATGGCGTCCTTAACTCCCCCAGTGAGTGCGGCTGCAACCCTTAGCTTCTCGTTGAAAAAGGCAAAGGCTTTGATAACTCTTCCATGGTCTCATGCCGCAAAACCCGCTACCTCTGCCCGTATGAAATCTGCCAAAAACATTTCGAAAATGCAAACCTCGCTCCTGGCGTGGTATGATCTCGCGGGACGTACTCTGCCTTGGCGTATTCGGCCTGAAGATCGAGCTAAAGGCCTAACGGCTGACCCATATGCGGTGTGGCTTTCGGAAATTATGCTTCAACAGACGACGGTGGCTCATGCCACGCCGTATTGGGAAAAGTTCCTACGAGAATTTCCGTCGGTTACCGATTTAGCCAATGCTGAGCGAGACCGTATCCTGACGCTATGGGCGGGACTGGGATATTATGCGCGCGGGCGTAACCTACATAAATGCGCGCAGATTATTCGCGATGAATATGACGGGGAGTTTCCGCAAAGCGAAGCCCAACTTTTAAAACTGCCTGGCATTGGCCCCTATACGGCCGCGACTATGGCGGCGATCTGTTTTGATGAAGCGACCAATATCGTAGACGGCAATGTCGAGCGTGTTATTTCGCGTATATTTTGCGTCCAGAACCCGCTACCTAAAGGTAAAAGCGAGCTCAGGCAGCTTGCCGCTACGCTCGCTAGCACAAACCGCCCGGGAGATTATGGTCAAGCTTTAATGGATTTGGGGGCAACAATCTGCACGCCACGCTCTCCGACATGCGGCATATGTCCATGGGAGAATTTTTGCCTAGCGCGAAAAGATGACGTCCAAGCAGATTATCCTAAGAGGATCAAAAAAGCGAAGCTGCCCACGCGTTACGGGACGGTTTATGTTCTGAGCTATGGCGGGAAAATATTGCTACGTCAAAGACCCGATAAGGGTTTGCTTGGCGGCATGATGGAATTCCCAGGCTCAGAATGGGGCGATACTCAGTCGCCCGCCTTGAAAGGCGCGCCGAACGAAAGGAATTGGGAGAAATGTGAAAGCCGCGTACGCCACGTCTTCACCCATTTCGAGCTATTTCTTGATGTCTACCGCGCCGAGAGCTCTAGCCCTGATATAGACGGTGTTTGGGTCCCGCTGGAGAGTATCAATAATTACGCCCTGCCCACCGTTATGAAAAAGGCGCTTAAAATCGCGCAGCAACCGTAAGAGCATAAAAAAACACAGCCCGTTTTCACAGGCCGCGTCATTATTCAAATATTTAAAGCGCTTACTTATAGACGCTTTCTTTATTGAAGTGCTTCGCCAGAAGATAATAAACAACCGCGCGATATTTCGCAGGTGTTGAGCGGCCATATTGATCCATCACAGCGTTAATGGCTTTATCAAGCTCTGGACCGTCACTTAGGCCAAGCTTCTTAATTAAGAAGTTGTTTTTTACTGTATCAAGCTCTGCTTGGTCAGATGCAGACACTGTTGACGCGTCGCGGTTATAAATCGCAGGGCCACAGCCAATTGTAACTTTACGTAAGAAATCCATGTCAGCTGTTACGCCGCACTTTTCTTTCATATCCGCTGCGTATTTTTCGATTAAATCGTCACGTTTGCCCATATTTTCCTCCTGGTTGAGCGTTTGAGAAATGCGCAAATGAAGGCGCCCCCCCACGATTCGCTCACTCTCTTAACCAAGAGTTAACACAATAGACCCTGCAGGACAATACAGCGCCACTACCCTAAATTGACTTATGGCATATATTATGTGCTAATATTATGTGCTAAACCATTTCAGCCCGTATTTCAGTCCTAATGACGTCAATAGGCATCAAGCCTTTTTCCGACTTATAATGCCAGAAAGTCCAGCCATTACAGCTTGGCGCACCTTGGACATGCGCGCCAACCTTATGAATTGAGCCTTTAAAATCCGCTGTGGCAAGGCTCGCATCTGGGCGAACACGCGCCGATATTTTACCATTGGGCGAGAAAAGTTTAGTGCCCGGCTTAATCAGACCGCGCTCGATAAGCGTTCCAAAAGGCACTTTCGGCTCTGCGCGTTTTGACTTTGTGACTTCGACATTTTTCAGGGAGCCTTCATTGATTTTCTCAAGGCGGCGGCGCGCATGAATGATATATTCTTCTTCCATCTCAAAACCGATAAATTTACGGCCCAATTTCTTCGCAACTGCGCCGGTCGTTCCCGTTCCAAAAAAGGGATCAACAATAACATCTCCTGGATTGGAGGTAGAAAGAATAACGCGGTGCAAGAGACCTTCTGGCTTTTGAGTTGGATGGGCCTTTTTACCATCCCTTTTCTTGAGACGTTCCATCCCTGTACAAATAGGCAAAGTCCAATCAGAGCGCATTTGCACACCGTCATTCATCATCTTCATCGCGTCATAATGAAATGTTGGCTT
>CAYXEB010000074.1:0-10591 GCA_964463835.1 uncultured Hellea sp. | reverse complement strand
TAAGAGGACTGGAAAATGCAAGAAACGCGCAAAACATGCTGCCATTGTGTTGACGATCTGGGGCCTGGGTCGTAGCAGTTATACATGTGATCAAATCGAGTTTTTGGTACACCATTTGCGAAGACTACCCACTCGGTTATACCTCTTTACCTACAGGTTAATGCATGTCTATCAGTCGCACTCGTGCAGTGGAAGCACGCTCACTAAAAACAATATCAAAGAGAATTCTGGTGACTGGCGGAGCTGGCTTCCTGGGTTCACACCTTTGCGACCGATTCCTTTCGGAAGGTCATGAGGTGATATGCGTTGATAACTTCTACTCCAGCACGAAGCAGAATATACAGCACATGATGGGTAATCCATCTTTCGAGTTTATAAGACATGATGTGACTTTTCCGCTGTACCTGGAGGTCGATGAAATCTACAACATGGCGTGCCCGGCATCGCCGGTTCATTATCAGCACGATCCAGTACAGACCACCAAGACCAGTGTCCATGGTGCGATAAACATGTTAGGGCTTGCAAAGCGAACCGGTGCAAAAATTCTTCAGGCATCAACCAGTGAAGTATACGGCGATCCGGCTGTTCATCCGCAAGAAGAAAGCTACTGGGGTAACGTCAATCCGATCGGACCACGATCGTGTTATGACGAAGGCAAACGCTGTGCGGAAACTCTGTTTTTTGACTACCACCGACAACATGGTGTTAATACCAAAGTAGTCCGTATTTTCAATACTTACGGGCCGCGTATGCATCCTAATGATGGAAGAGTGGTTTCAAATTTTATTGTGCAAGCGCTTCTGGGTGAAGATATTACGATCTTTGGTGATGGCAGCCAGACACGATCATTCTGCTATGTTGACGACTTGATTGAAGCCATCGTTCGCATGATGAATTCAGACGATGATGTAATCGGACCAATAAATATTGGTAATCCCACTGAATTTACAATGTTGCAGCTCGCAGAGCTAGTGCAACAGAAAGTACAAACCGCCTCTAAAACCGTATTCAAACCGCTACCGATTAATGATCCGATGCAGAGAAAACCTGATATCTCAAAGGCCAAAGAGGTTTTAGGGTGGGAACCGGATATTGCATTGGACAAAGGACTGGATCAGACAATCGCATACTTTAAAAGACACATTGAATCAAATCTGAAGATCGCAGCTTAGAATTCGTCTGCGTAAATTCTTATGGGTTGAAAAAGAATTAAATGTAGAAAAAAGACTGGATATTTTGTAGTAAATAGAAAGCTTTAAGAATCAATTGGAATCATTAAAATGAAAGCAGCATTAGTTACAGGTATTACCGGCCAGGATGGCGCTTATCTGGCAAAGTATCTCTTAACTAAAGGATACCGTGTTATCGCAGGCGAGCGACGCTCCAGCTATCGGCACCGCGGCAGGTTATTAAGCCTCGGTATCGAATCGGACATAGAGTGGGTAGATTTTGATCTCGCTGATCAAGGCAACATAATCCGGGTCTTAGACACCTACAAGCCCGATGAGGTTTACAATCTTGCTGCACAAAGCTTTGTAGGTGTTTCCTTTGATCAACCGGTTATGACTGGTGATATTTCGGGCCTTGGAGTCACACGTCTTTTGGATGGAATCAGGCTTGTGAATGCTCAGTGTAAATTTTATCAGGCATCAACAAGCGAGATGTTTGGTAAGGTCCAGCAAGTACCGCAAACGGAAGATACTCCATTTTACCCTCGGAGCCCATACGGGGTGGCAAAACTATATGGTCATTGGATGACAGTCAACTATCGAGAAGCCTACGATATGTATGCCTGCTCCGGTATTTTGTTTAATCATGAGAGCCCTTTACGTGGTGAAGAATTTGTTACCCGGAAAATAACGAAAACAGTTGCCGAAATTGTTAACAAAAAAGCAAAAGTATTGAAGCTTGGGAATCTTGATGCCAAGCGCGACTGGGGATATGCAAAGGAGTACGTTGAAGGAATGCATGCCATGTTGCAACAGGATGAGCCGGATGATTATGTTCTTGCAACTGGTGAAACGCGCACCGTTGGAGAGTTCGTGCAGGCAGCTTTCGGTGCGGTCGATCTTAACTGGGAAGAGTATGTTCGTTTTGATGAAAGATTTATGCGCCCAGCGGAAGTGGACTTGCTAATAGGTGACCCTACCAAGGCCAAAGAAAAACTTGGCTGGCAAGCACAAACAAAGTTCGAGGATCTCGTGGCACTCATGGTTGAGCATGATTTGGAGATGACCGCTCGTGACTAAAGCGTTAGTCACAGGGGCGCGTGGATTTGTCGGAAAGCATCTTGTACGTAAGCTAAAAGAGAGTGATACCGAAGTATTCAGTTTGACCAGTTCCGCTGACGTATGTGATAGCAATGATTGGATTTTTGCTGATATTCGCGACGCTCAAGCGATTAAAAATCAAATTTCTGCTTTGAAACCCGACGAAATATATCACCTTGCTGCCATTAGTAAACCAACAGGTGATGATTACCGGGAATACTTCGATACAAATCTATACGGTACCCTTAATATTTTAGATGCTGCCAGGGAGTGTAGTTGCTCAGTCATAGTAGTTGGCAGCGCTTATGCATATGGAAACTATGCGGAAACAATTGATGAGAGCTTCTCACTTAATCCGTTAAATGTATACGGTGCGAGCAAGGCAGCATCGGATATCCTGGCGAGTACATATTCACGAGATATTAAAGTTGTTAGGACCCGTCCGTTTAATCATACAGGCGCGGGACAGGACAACACTTACCTGGTTCCCGGAATAATTGAAAGAATGTTATCAGCGCAGGGAACAGATAAAAAAATAAGTATTGGAGATATAACTCCAGTCAGGGACTTTTTAGATGTTCGGGATGTGGCGGCAGCATACGTGAAATTAATGCGAGAGACTTGCGAATCCGATGTTTACAACATTTGTTCTGGTAAGGGATTATCAGTCGAACAGGTTTATGAAAGTGTTAAATCTCAGCTTGGATTTTTTGATCTGCGATATGAAACGGATGAATCGTTGTTGAGGCCAGCGGATATTCAAAACCTGGTGGGTAATCCGGGAAAATTAGTCAGGGATACCAGTTGGAAACCCGAGATTGATTTTTCTGAGACCGTTAAACAAATAGTACATGCACTAGAAACATAACAACTGAGCTGGAAAGTGGCAGAAATAATTAAAAAAACAGGCGTAGAGGTTAAAAGTGAAAGCCTGCTTACTGGACTGGGTACTATTGAAGATTTTGATGATGGCAGCTACGAAGCCATCGATGGGATCATTGATGGACTTACCAGATCTAACATTACGGTTACGAGTTTACTCGAAATTACGGATCGATTAAAAAATATCGGAAAAGTGAAAAATGCAATTCATATTGTAAATTCAATTTTTCCGGATGCTGTCAAACCGACAGCGGTATCAGCAAAACTAGGTGAATACTGTTTTTTGGATGGCAGCCCAGAACAGACAGTAAAGTTATACAATGAAGCGTTGGAAAATTCACCGCAAATTGCTGATACTTACTGGTTTCGAAAAAATTTAGGTGAGGCATATTTTTATGTTGGTGATAAAGCTTCCGCGCTGGAGAATCTTCGAGTTGCTTTAAAAATATGTAATGGTAGCTATGAGCCTACAAATTCACTGTGCCGGTATTTTTATTCAGAAAATAAAACTGCGGAATTATTTGACGAAATTAATCGTCAATATGTAATGCAACACAGCATTGAATTCAAAGGCCCGATGGGTGGTGAAAACCAACAAAATCTATTGGTCATCGATAGTTGTGTTCCTCAGGCTGACAAAGATGCAGGTTCGGTGTTGATGCAAGGATTTTTAAGAACGCTTGCAACAAGCGGATTTGATGTATGGTTCTATACGGATGAAATTAATCCGGATCCAAAATATATTCTAAAACTCTTAAGTCTGGGCGTGCGTTTTCTAGACAGACAATATTTTGAAAGTGGTAATGATATGATTGCATCAATTTCTAATGAAATTGACGCGATCATGCTAACGCGTGTTGATTCTGGTGGTAGTTACTATGAAGCAGTAAAACGTGAGAATCTTACCAAGCCAATTATATTTAACACGGTAGATTTACATTATTTGAGAACCTATCGTCACTACAAAGAAAGCAGAAACCCGGCAACATTACTCGAGTCGAAAAGGTTAAAGCGAAGAGAGTCGTTCCTGATACGCAACTGTGATGCAACAGTGATTATTTCAGATGCGGAAGTCAAAATTCTCAATGAATCGACTATATCCGGAAATCTCTGGCAAATTCCGATCATAGTTGATTTTCCTGAAAAAATACTCCCCTTCAATGGTCGCAAAAACATCGCTTTTATTGGTAGTTACGCCCACCTGCCGAACATAGATGCGGTTGAGTATTTTTGTGAAACTGTATGGCCCGAAATATCAAGCATGGTTGGCGACACGAAGTTACTAATCGTTGGCCCGAATGCACCAAAAACATGGTCTGATGACTACAACGGTAAAAATAATATTGAAGTTGTCGGTTTTGTAGATGATCTTGAGGAACTACTCGGGACGATTTCTTGCACGGTAGTTCCGTTGCGAATTGGAGCTGGGCAGAAAGGAAAAATTGCAACGAGCCTTGCGCACGGCGTGCCGTGTATCTCATCGGCAACTGGAATTGAAGGGATGCGATTAGTAGCAGGGGACAATGTTATTGTCTGTGACGATGCGAATGAATGGTTGAGTGCAATAGATGAGCTGACAAACGATCAGGCTGTCTGGGAGTCTTTATCCAATGCAGGTATTGAACATGCGAAAGCTCACTATTCGGAAGCAACCGTCGCTGGAAAATTGGTTAATCATATAAATGAACTTATTGAAAGTTCGAAAAATTCATTGAAACAGGTAACTACTTAATGGAAACGCTGGAAAAAAACAAAATAGCTCAGCTGCTAAAGTCAGGTGAACTTTTCTTAGAGACCGACAAAAGTCGTTCGGAGACTGATCAGTTCTGTAAGGATCTGGAGCCGTGGCGTGTCGTTGTTGAGTTTGAAAACGGGACAAAAACAACGGACTTTGCTCGTCGTGACTTTATGTTTAATAAATTTCCGATGGGAAAACTGCGAATTTTCAACAGGTTTCTTGATCTAAATACTTTCCAGAACAAAAGCGTACTGGATATTGGTTTCAATGAAGGATATCACTCTATATTTTTTGCGAAGTATCTGAATTGCCAGGTTGATGCTATTGATGTACTTGGCAGTGCATTGACACGTGCGAAGAAAATAAGTCAATTTCTGGACCTTGACATAAACTATTCAATTGACAATGCCATTACTTACCGCAGAGAAGAAAAGTACGATCTTATCCTTCATCTCGGCACTTTATATCATCTGACTGACGTAAGCACTGCGATTAAAAATGCGTCAGATTCGCTTAAAGATGGTGGTCATCTATTCCTGGAGACGATTACCTATGAAGGCAAGTCAGAGTATGATTGTCAGTATCTGGCAGGTATCAACAATGACAGCAGCAATATCTGGGCTTTGAGTGTACCGACCCTTGACTATATGTTTGCAGAAAATGGTCTTTCACAAGTTGCTCATTGTCGTGACATTGAGGTGAAACTACTGAAAGATACTGGTATGAAACGCGGACTGTTGATTTATAAAAAGGACCGCTAATCAATGATAAGCGGAAATGACGCTATGAAAGCGCCAGTATTTTTCACAATATGCTCGAAGAATCTACTTGCATATGCAAAAGCGTATGTAGAATCCGTGAAGACACATCATCCAGATTCAGATGTGTATATCTTCCTGGCTGATAGATTCCTGGGTCCGAAAATAGGCCTCGACGATGCGACAGTTGTCACTTTGGAGGAGCATGGTGGTACGTATTTCCGCGACATGATGTACCGTTACAACATCACTGAGTTTAATACTTCAATAAAGCCATTTTGCTTTTTGTATCTTTTCAACAAATATCAAGAAGGGACTGGCGTGGTCTATATGGATCCAGATACGTGGATCCATAGTCCATTGGTAGAAGTATGTGATGGGTTTGCGAATGGGAGTGACTGCGTAGTTACTCCGCACTTAACAGAACCCATGGGCTATAGTGATCTGACAGATCGTGGTCTGTTACGATATGGAGCCTATAATTTTGGATTTGTCGGAATTTCCAATAGTGAGAGAAATGAAGAGATAGTTTGTTGGTGGGCAGATGAGCTGCGTGAGAACTGCACTATTGACTTCGAAAACGGACTCTTTGTCGATCAAAAGTATGGTGACCTTTTTCCATCGTTTTTTGAAAAAACACTTATCTTAAGAGAACCAGGATACAACGTTGCGTACTGGAATCTATTCTCTCGAACACTTGAAACTGACCAGGACGGCGAAATAACTGTAAATAAGAGACCATTAAGATTTTTACATTTTAGTGGAGCCAATACTGATAGCAGTTCGCCAATGATTTCGCGGCACTGTCAGTATTTGACTAAAAACAGTAAACAAATCTACGGACAGTTACTGGAGAGCTGGGCCAAGGTAGTAGATGATAATCTTCACAGTGTGCATCTGGATCAGGGATATTCGTTTTTCTGGAATAGTGCGGAAAAATCGAACGAACACACTCCCCAATCAGCGGTGGACGACTCAGCAGTGCTCTTATTTGAGAGAACACACTGGTTATTCATGGCGCAATATTTGACAGTTGATACGTTTAAAGACTGGTCCCATCGTGAAGCTACAACCGTTAATATTCTAGTTGAGGGTATGGATGGATTTACCAAAGACGAAGGGAAGAGCGTTTTTTGTAACGGTTGTATGAGTTGGTCACTCGCAATGGAATGGACGGAAGACTATCGTTGCCAGTGCGGGGCGTCGATGATGGATAGGCTCGTACATGCGTTTCTCTATCAGGAACTAAAAACGAAAGAGAACACGCGTATTCTCGCTGATCAAAGTGAAGAATATTTTAAATCAATTGAAAAATCGGCGTATTTTTCTCGTGTTGAATTTGTGGATGATATTCGCTGTTGTATAAATTCTAAGAGTGAACCTGGACTAGTATTGAGCTACGGAGGAACACGGTTTCTAAGAGACTTTGTAGAAAACGGTCTATCTAATATGTATCCACCAATGGTGGTTGGTATTAATAATTTGTCTGACAGTGATGTTCAAAATGAGCTGAATGAATATATGAAGAAACTGAATAGCCGTGATGATGTTAGAGCTTCATTGTTCACTGGACTTTCGGTTAATCACATGGTGCATTGTGAGGATGTGGGCCTTGTGTATGTGGAAAATTTATCATTGGAAGATAGCGAAATGGCGAATTCTGATAACGATTTCGCCAGAAATGTATTGTCTGTTGACGCAGCGTAATTCGAGAATCCTATGAAAGATCTTCTGGTGCATTACCACATTTACAAGAACGCAGGCTCAACAATTGATAATGCTATCAAGAAGTCTCTGGGTAAAAGCGTTCTGTTAGAGCTAGACAAGGATGTACGATACAAGAAAAATGAAATTTACGATGAAGAGCTGATTCACTCTATAATTGAACAAGGTTCCGAGTGCATTGCGTTTTCTTCGCATCGAATGACACCCACGGTACACCGCTCAGATCGGTATAACTTCCTGCCCATAGTTAATATCCGCCATCCACTCCTGCGTGCTGGGTCTGTGTATCGTTATGAACGCATACGTAAGGACGAAAAGCCCGGTAAAGAATATGCGAAAGAACTTAATTTTTCTGATTGGTTGAATTGGTCGCTTAATCAACACGGCTATATTGAATCTCGTAACTATCAGACAACCCTAATGTCAATTCCAGATGTTAATAAAGGGGAGAAGATGACTTCAATTGCTGATATTAGTGTTGCAAAGAACAGGTTGGATGAGATGCCTGTTGTCGGAATAGTTGAGTATTTTGATGAGACCTGTCGGATGCTTGAAGCCTACATTGGTAATAAGTTTCCATCTTTCAGTATTGGTAAGTCTCATGACAACAGGACCAAAGAAGTTTCGAGCTGGAAAGCCGAATTGAAAGAACTGCAAAATACTATTCCACGTGAAGTGTTAATTCAGTTCGAAGAGAAAAATGCCCTTGACTACGAGATGTTTTGGTACGGCGTAGGAAAATTGAGAGAGTTGAAAGTGCCAAAGCTGGTGTCCCTGGCGTAACGACTCCGCTTAAAATACTCGGGTTAGTCGTAAACCCACTAATTATTTAGACTATTAAAGGTATTAAAACATGTCGGTAGCTGTTTCTAACAAATATGATTTTTCAGCACTAAATGTCAATGCTAAGAACATACATGAGATTGGTACGGAGAAGACTGGCCTAAGATTGCTGGAACTTATCTCAGATGAGCTCTCTATAGAAGACTGGAAATCTATAAAGTTGCTTGATATTGGTTGTGGGGTCCGATTTACACAAACACTGCTCAACACCGGTATGAATATCGGTGGATACTGCGGAATAGATATTAAGGAAGATATTATTGAAGCGTTACAGAGTGAGGTAACGGCTGAGGAATATGAATTTTACTACTGGCATGTATACAACAACCTGTATAACAAGACCGGTCAAAAACTCTCTGAGATAAAATTACTGCCAGCGGATGTAAGCGCATATAACGTTGCCAGCTTAATCTCGGTTTTTACTCATCTGAATGGTCCGGATTCCAACGATATGCTGAGAATTTTACGTACGTCGATGAATACAGGGTCGAAAATGCTATTTTCTATCTTTATTGATGATGATATTGATGACGACTATGTTGAAGTATTTCCTCAAAACCCATCACGTACAGTTAAGCATCGCTATGCGGCGTTTGAAAAAATGATTACAGATAATGGCTGGAAGGTAGAGAGCTATAGCCCTGCGCGCCCGGACTATTATATAAACAATTATTTTGTTGTGAGTGCTGTTTAGGTCTTTTTTAGTTCTTAAGATGCAGCTGCATTAAAGCAGCTGCATCTCTGGAAAAGCTTACAGAGTCCCCGGAGCTCCACAGCGGCCCGAGTTGTCAAGCGCATTGAAAAATGCGTTTGCGATATGCGCGTCACCAGCAGCATTCGGGTGTATCAGATCTGTTTGCATCAAGGCAGGAGTATATCCGGCAGTCACATTTACAAACCTTACGTTTGGTCGGTTATTCGCCTGCAAGTAGGCAACTATTGCCCCACTCAATTGTGTGATTCTGGCTGAAATATTCGTACTGTCGTTGAGGTTATACCAGGGGATGACATTTGCCAAAAGCACAGTGGCATTGGGGTTTGCATTGAGAATCAGACTGATCAATGTATCCAGGTCGGCTATGGTATTGGCCACAGAATTTCCATCATTAGGCTCCTGGTAGATATCGTTTGAACCAAGGTGAACCATTACAACATCCGGGGTGTGGGTTGCCATCGTGACCGAAATGCCTGGATTGTTCAGACGACCATCAAACCGTCCGGTTAGGAAATGGTCTGTCCTGTGAGCTGTATATCCCTCGTGATTTGATTGAAATCCGGTTGCAGGCAGATTGTCCGTTAAGCTCCCGACCATTTGATAACTGCAGGAACTGTTGTTCATCAAGCTAACAAACTGCTGGCGATAGCTGGTAGCATTTAACCCTTCTGTAATAGAGTCTCCGACAGCCATAATTCGCAATGGCTGAGCTGCTGCCTGTATCGTAAAAGATTGCCGCGTGAATGGAGATTGCGCATTTCCCTGCGTGTCAAAAGCTATAGCGACAACGGCATAGTTTCCAGGTTGCAGGTTTGGATTAATGTTGTAACTCCACGTTACAGAATTGCCAGAGCCTCCGAGGTTGGCTTCAACCCTTTCATAGGTGCCGAAACCAACACCGTCAAAAAAGGCACCACTTGAATTCCTTATCGCCAACTCAACTCTGTCAACAGCAATGTTATCAGCCGCTGTTCCGGAGATAGTAGTAGCGCTGGTTGAGGAGATGACAGATGTTGGTCTGACGCTGTCTCCAACTAAAAAGAACTTACTGGAAAATGGGCTGGCTTGAGCATTTCCTGCGTTGTCGAAGGCGAAGGACGTTGCCACATAACTGCCAGGATCAAGCGCAGGACTAATCGTGTAGCTCCAGTCTCCGTTGGACTGGAGGGTGGCTTGTTGCCTTGCGTATGCATTTGTGAAAGATGTGCCATTCCAATGTCTCGGTGGAGACGAAAAGTCCCGAATAGCTACTTCTACGCGATTGAGACCTACGCCGTTACCATCTGATGCAGTGCCGGAAATTGTGCTAGCTGATGCTAAAGCGAGGTTCGAAGTTGGCCTTACGCTATCTACAAATATTGTTCTGGACTTACTCAAAGCCCCGCCAGTTGCGAGGATTGCTCTGACATTTGCAAAGTATGTCCCCGGTGGCAGGCTGGGAGAGATTGCGTAGCTCCAGCTTCTTGACGTGGTGCTGCCAGTTACAGTGACTGGCTGGCGTGACCGCGCCGTAACAAATTGTGATCCGTCCCAAAAGAACGACGACCCTATGCTAAGGGAGATATCCATGCCGATTATGCCGGCCGAATCAGTTGCAGTGCCCGAAATAGACGAGGCATTTGCACTAGTCACGTTCACTTGTGCCGCTGCTGTACCTGAA
>CAYXEB010000073.1:0-10657 GCA_964463835.1 uncultured Hellea sp. | reverse complement strand
GAATACCCGCCCGCATTGACGAAAATGACTTTTTTTGTTACAAGATTGGTATGAAAAATGTTGTTTTAGCGTCTTCAGTTTTTCTCGCCTCTTTTTCGATGGGCGGGGTGGTGTATGCCTGTGATATGCATGGCGGTGGTTTTAGCGGATATGGTATGCGTAATGCGCCGTGGCAAAGCTACAATCCGCAGGTGAGCACAACCGACCCAGCCCTCGCGCAAGACGACCTAAAAACATCTATTCCCGCGGTGCCGCCCAAAAAAGCCAAGCCAAGTTTTTCAAATGCGGCGAATAATGCAGCTACCAAAGCTAAGGCACGCCTCGCTAAAAAAGCGATTAGCGACAAAACAGACAAACCTACAATCGTCAAAAAGCCGTCCTAAACGCGGATCGTTAAACCGTCGGACAAGGACCGCTTTAGAGCAATTAAGGCTGGCATTAACCCCAATATAGCTGCAACCCCTGTCACGGCAATGATAACGCCTAAATCAAATTGCCCCGGAAACATTCGTATCGCGCCGATATTAAACCGCGTTTCTAATATTGGGCGGAATATCCATAAAAGTCCATAAAGCAAGGTTAGCCCTACGACGCTGCCCATAAAGGCAAGCAAGGCGGCTTCGCTAACGAGTAAGGCTATAATATGCCTGCCGCGAGCTCCCATAGCGCGCAAGATAGCCATTTCACGTCGCCGCTCGTTTAAGGATGTTAGAATTGATGTTAGGATACCAATTAGCCCCATGGCGATGACAAAAGCTGAGACAAGCGCCAAGGCGCGTTCAACCACGGAGACAACGTTCCAAAGCTGGCTTAGCGCGACTCCAGGGATTACAGCTTGGAGAGGCTCAGCGGCATAGGTGTTTAAATCGCGCTGTAGACCTAGGCTACGAACGCGCGAGGTTGCGCCGACAAACATTGCGGTAATACTTTCAGGTATTAGGTTTTGTTTCCGTAGCTTTTCGGGGGTGTTTGTACGGCTCATCGGTGTAGGCGTGCCGCTTTGCCAGCCTTTATGGATCGCCTCTATCGCGCCTAAACTGACATAGACCGAGCGATCGACGGGGGTGCCCGTGGGTTTCAAAATACCCGTGATTAAAAACGGTAAATCGTCATGATTGACAAAACTTGTTCCTCCCAATCCATGCGCCAATGTTATCTTTTGACGTGTTTCATATCCCAGTTCCCGCGCGACCTGCGCGCCTAAAACAACATCGAATAAGTCTTCAAAGATCTGTCCTTGCCGAAATACGAGCGATTGCGAGTCGGCATATTTATAATACTGAAAATAATCAGGCGTTGTTCCAACCACCCGAAAACCGCGGTGAGAGTCCCCAAGGCTAATCGGGACAGCCCAAGCCACATCCTTGCGGGTCTTGATATCCTCATAGGTCTCCCAGGTCACATTATTCGTCGGATCGCCAATTTGAAAAACAGAAAAGAGTACCAAGTTAATTGGACTGGACCGCGCGCCGACAATAACATCTGTATCACTGATTGTACGCTCAAAGCTGGCGCGCGCGCCTTGGCGTAAATTCTCGACGGCAACGAAAAGCAAAATTGCGGCCGCGATGGAAACAATTGTCAAAATAGCGGTAACTTTTCGCGCCCAAATAGAGCGCAATGCCAGTGATAAAATGGCCATATGCCTCATGCCGCAACTTTTGAGTTAAGCTCGGAAAGAGAGACGGAGCGGTCAAAATGGGAGGCCAGAGTTTGATCGTGACTAACAAATAAAAGCGCGGTGCCAAATGTCTCGCGGCTATGATTGAGCAGCTCTATAAAGCGGTCGCGATTATCATGATCGAGGGCAGAGGTGGGCTCATCGGCGATAATCAAGTCAGGACCGCCAATTAAAGCCCGCGCGACGGCGACGCGTTGTTGCTGGCCGACACTTAACTCACGCACCGGACGCGAGAATACCTCTTCCGTCAGGCCTAACCCGCGAATAAGCCCTTCGGCTTCGGCTAAAACAGACCCGCCTGATTCTACCGCGCGTTGGCGTCGGCGCGGGGAGAAACGGCACGGCAAAGTGCAGTTTTGTAATACACCAATATAGGGAAGTAGATTAAATTGCTGGAAGATTATGCCTAAGTGGTCGGCGCGAATTTTATCGCGTTTACCAGATGAGATCTTCGTCATATCCGATCCGCAAATGGATAAGCTGCCGGCCGCAGGGGGTAAAACGCCGCCTATTAACCCCAGAAGCGTGCTTTTCCCGGACCCGCTAGGGCCTCTTAAAAAGACGCTCTCGCCATGGCCTATCTTAAAATGGTCAATATTGATGAGAGTTTGATCGGGCG
This sequence comes from uncultured Hellea sp., assembly GCA_964463835.1. Lineage (GTDB taxonomy): Bacteria > Pseudomonadota > Alphaproteobacteria > Caulobacterales > Maricaulaceae > Hellea. The sequence goes on along the minus strand of CAYXEB010000073.1, from coordinate 8,357 downwards.
CGTAACCAAAACGCACATTGGTCAAATTTAGAACCTTATCAATACTCATAAGGTTCGAGTTTAGACAATGTCAGCTCATAGGCGCTATTGCCCAAATCAGACCCAAATTTACCAGTTTTCATCAGGCCTTCTATCCAGACCGGCTCATTTATATCAGAAATTTTTGCCGCCTTGGCGGATTTAACAAAAACAATCTGATTAGGCGGCGGCGGCGGCGTATGAAGGCAAGCCCCAAAATAAGGGACCAATAAAAATTCATCATAGGCGGATGCGGCATTAAAATCCAAAGGAACAACGTAACCAGGTAAGCGCACATGCAGGCCATCAAGGTCCTCCACCACATTATAGGTTCCTATTTGTTCCATCGTGTCCTGCGCGCTACCTTCGTCAATTAAACTTATGAGATCTGATCCAGCCTTAGCCGCTTGCGAGAGCGTGAGTTGCTCGCGGTATTTTTGTTCACGTTCTTGATAAAATTCGGCGTAAAGCTCTTCGAGGCGTTGGTCTTCCCCCTCTGGCATCAAGTCTTTCCAAGCTAGTATTTCAATCTCAGCAGAGGGGGCTTGCGCGGATTTGGTCTCTGAGATTTCTTGTGATTGCCCAGTTGGTGCTGCGCCGTTGGTCTCCACAGTAGGCTGACAAGCGCTAAGGCAAAGCGCAAAGAGACAAGGCATTGTCGATTTGATAAATGTCATGGCGTTATATCCAATTGTCGTTGTTTACGGTTTAGCGTGACTTGTTTCTGTGTCGCAGGACCCAGAAAGGTGACATCAACCTCCGACAGTTCTTCAAAAAACTCAAATAAATTTACGTTAAGATACGAGAGTTTTAAAGGGTATTGGCATCCAAATTCATAGGTCAATAAAATATCGTTATGAGACTCGCCCGCATCAAGCGCGTCATGATCCTCTTCACCTTCGTGATCTTCACTATGGTCTTCATGATCTTGTTCATGGTCTGTGTATTCATGTGCCATTGCTTTGCCGAATAGGTTGATGTGTCGATCTTTGGACAGGCTTTGACAATTCGCTTTAGGATTAAATGTAAAAAGCTCAGATCCCAGCGCCAGCTGCTGCTCGGCTTTCTGCGCCTTCTCCTTTTGACCCTCTGTTTCAGGCGCATGTTCAAACCCCAAAATATTATAAAGAGGCGAATCCAGTTCAATCGTCACGACCCCTTTTTCTAATACAACCGCGAGCTCTGCATCCCCGTGCGTATGGGCCTCGGCGGACCGAGATTTTGTGGCAATTTCTTCTTTGGGTAGCATTTGCTGTGCTGCGATAGTATCGTTCTTTCGTACTAAAACATTATCATCCGTATGGGTATGAACTGAAGTAGTTTCATGATTATCCGAACACCCCGCTCCCACGATAGTCATCAAAAAAATCACGACATAAATATAAGAGCGTTGCAACATTAGAGAACCTGATTAAATATACGCCATAATATCACGCGCTTTCACATATACACAATGCTATATTTGTGTTTTGCTTGTGTTAACATCCGCAATGGGATCAACTTCAGCCTAAGAGCTAATGAAAACCAAATAACTACAACAAGATCGCAGAAAGTAACGCTGCGGTGGAACGCCCTACCTATCCCCACTGGAACCGACCAAAAACCAAGCTCTTCTGAACGAAAATCACACTTTTCCATTAACCCAATATTAACAGCTGTTAAGTTAAAATTAACGTAATCTGTATCTTTCACTATGACGGACAAGGTATGATGTGATATGTTCTTCTTGTGACGGTAGTCATGTGGGACTGGTGTCGTGGAGTTTGAGACTAAAAAAGTGTTAAAAGGCAGTAACATAACTGATGTGCCGCGCCGGAAATCGGAGGCAGTGATTTGGGCGGTTAATTGCATCTTTTTGGCTGCCTTAGCCTTTCCCTCAAGCGCAGAGGCCCAAGAAAAACCGACTCCAACTGATGGATTGAACCTTAATCTGACCGATAATCGTGTTGGATTTAACGGGTTAAATCTAGATTTTGAGAACAGTGACTTCATTTCAGGCCAATTAAATTTACCGGCTGAGAGCGTTGGATCAACCTTATTCAAGCTCGATTTATCCAATACCAACTGTCTAACCGGTGGCGAAAATTGTCTCCGCCGCTCAGACAACCTTGATATTGGCTATGAAAAAGCTTTCTCAAGCGTAAGTACCGAGGGTCTGGACCTATCGCTTACGCCCCGCGCGACGCTGCGTTTTAATGACGAAAGCTCTAGCGCGATTGTTGGAGCCGTAGTCGAAATTGGAGAGGACCTTAGAAAAGGCTCCAACTTTGAAAATAATACATGGTATTTCTTTGCGGGCGCCGATGCAGAGGCCTTAACCTATTCGCCCAATTCCGTGTCGCGCCTCACCAGCGGACAATTTCATTTACAAGACCGTATTATCGTCGGCGACGCGCAAGCGGGACTTGGCTATAGAATAGGTAATGCAGACCTGTCTTTATCTTACCTGCGCCGCGAAGCTTCGGGTGAAGATTTTAGTTTTAATGAAGATGCGGCCGCTCTGTCCTTTACGTGGAAACGTTAAGCCGCTTCGCCTCTAAATTTACTTAAAGTCTGACTTTCGTTTAAATTATTTACCGTCTAACACGGGGCTATGGATAGTTACGGTTTTTTGTCTTTGCTACCGCCGCTCATAGCGATTGGTTTGGCCTTGTGGACGCGGCAAGTCTTTCTCTCACTTCTCATCGGCATTTGGATAGGCTTTCTCATTATAGCCTCGGGCAATCCTATTGCGGGAACCTTCCAAACAATTGATAGCCTTGTTGGCGTCTTTAGTGACGCTGGAAATACGCGGATTATTCTCTTCACTCTTGTCGTTGGCGCGCTGATTGCGCTTATTCAGCGCTCAGGCGGGGTGCAAGGGTTCATCAACCGCTTATTAGGATGGCTGGAAGCGTCGGCCGCCAAAGCGGGATCGCGCGAGCAACGTAAGCGCGTGGAGCTAATGGCGCTCTTTACAGGGCTTGTGCTGTTCATCGAGAGCAACATTTCAATCCTCACGGTGGGAACATTATATCGGCCCGTCTTTGATAAGCTGAAAATCCCGCGTGAGAAGCTGGCCTATATCGCAGACAGCTCTTCTGCCCCCTCTTGTATCTTGCTCCCCTTTAATGCCTGGGGGGCTTTTATCACGGGGTTGTTAATGGCCCAAGACCTTAATAACCCCTTTGGTGAACTCCTAAAAGCTACGCTGTATAATTTTTATCCTATGCTTGTCATTGGCACACTTATCTTTGTGATTCTTTCAGGCAAAGATATTGGCGAAATGAAAACCGCTGAAACACGCACAAAAAATACAGGTGCATTGCTCAGGGAGGGCGCGGTCTCTATGATGAGCGAAGAGGCCGCCAGCGTAGACATGAAACCTGGCATTACGCCCCGTGCGCGCAATATGGTTATTCCTATTGCCGCCATGGTTATCTTAATGCCTGTATTCCTCATTATGACAGGCGATAGCGGCGAAAGTTGGTTTAAAGACTTGCAATCAGGGTCCGGATCTAAATCCGTTTTATATGCGACCAGCTTTGCAAGCCTGCTGGCAGTAATCATGTATAAAGTTACGGGCAAGCTCGGTATCCGCGAGAGCTTTGATTTATCTCTCAAAGGCATGTCGGCTATGGTTCCGCTCGCCATTTTAATGGTGCTGGCATTTGCCATTGGCAGCCTGTGTAAAGAACTCGGGACAGGGGTTTATGTCGCCGAAACTGCCAAAGAATTTATCAGTCCAACTTTTGTCCCCGCGCTCATTTTTTTGGTGGCCTGTTTTGTCGCCTTTTCAACAGGTACAAGCTGGGGAACATTTGCGATTATGATTGCTATTGCTGTGCCGCTCGCCCAAGGCATGGAGACAAATGTAAGCCTTGCAATTGCAGCAGCATTAGGCGGCGGCGTCTTTGGCGATCACTGCTCTCCAACATCAGATACATCAATCATCACCTCTATGGCGACGGCTAATGACCATATTGATCATATTCGCACGCAAATTCCCTATGCCCTTATTGGCGGAGTTATAACGACTTTGCTCTATCTCATCTTAGGCGTGTTAGGCGTCTAACTCTTTCGTCAAAAAATAACCAACAAAGGCGCAAAGAGGCAGCGCTAAAGCCTCTGCCGCCGAAAAGGTTGAAAATGAATATTTGAGCCCGCTAAGGCCGGCAGAGATCAGATTGTGATTTTCAAGAAAATCAGATTTAAACACGCCTGCAAATGTTGGAACAGGGATGATACACAGCCCCGTTAAAACTGCCGCAAACGCGCCGCCTCGCGGACCATTGATTTTGCGCGTGACTACGCTCCACCAAAAATAGGAAAAGATTATCGTCCCCAGGAAAATCACGAAGCACATTTTTATAATGTCTGACATTGCATCTGATTGGTAATGCAGCAAACGATAGGCCAGAATTCCCCCGTAAACCGTAGCAAGGCTAGAGAGGCTTAAGACAAATCTTAACCGTCGGGATTTTAGGGTCATCTTAGGCTCAAACCACCGAGGTTAATCGACAAGTCCGTCCCAAAACCGCTTGGCTTTATCAAAAAAATTGGCGCTCTCAGGACTAGTCTCTTGCCCGCTGGCTTCGGCAAATTCTTCCAAAATTTCGCGTTGCCGTTTACTGAGCTTAGACGGTGTTTCAACCCCGAGTTCGACATACATATCTCCGCGTTGAGGGGAACGAAGAACTGACATCCCTTTCCCGCGCAGCCTCAGCCGTTTTCCCGGTTGACTGCCTTCAGGAATTTTTATCTTAGAGCGTCCGCCATCTATAGTCGGTATTTCAACATCCCCGCCAAGGGCCGCAACTGTCATAGGGACAGGAGCGCGGCAGAAAAGATTAGGCCCTTCACGTTCAAAGAGCTCATGAGGTTTTATAGACACAAAGACATAAAGGTCACCGCGCTGTCCCTTCCCATTGGAGCCGCGGCGCGGCGCGGCGTCGCCTTGGCCCGATAGACGAATACGCGTGCCATCTTCTACGCCAGAGGGTATCGATACATCGAGCTCGGTTTGCACGCGCGCTTGGCCTTGACCATCGCATTTCGTACAAGGGTTAGAGACATACTCACCTTGGCCTCCGCAAGTCGAGCAGGCGCGTTCCATTGTGAAAAAGCCTTGCTGGGTGCGCACGCGGCCCGCTCCGCCACAAGTGCTACAAGTTTCAACCTTAGCTCCGGGCTCAGCGCCTATACCGTCACAGCGGTCGCAATCTTCCGCAATGGGGACTTTAATATCAATATCTTTACCCGCGAAGGCTTCTTCGAGGGTAATCTCCATTTCATAGCGTAAGTCAGAGCCGCGATGAACTTGCTGACGCCGCCCGGCCCCGCCGCCAAACATATCGGCAAAGCCACCCCCGCCCGCTGCGCCGCCGCCAAATATCTGGGAGAATATATCGCCAAAGTCCTGAAATCCGCCCGCGCCGCCGCCCATGCCGCCTTGTTCAAAGGCGCGATGTCCCATGCGGTCATAGGCGGCGCGTTTTTGATCATTAGACAAAACACCATAAGCTTCATTAAGCTCTTTAAACCGGGCCTCGGCCTCAGGATCGTCAGGGTGCCGGTCAGGATGGCACGCCATCGCCGCTTTACGAAAGGCAGACTTCATTGTTTTAGCATCTGCGTTTTTAGCAACGCCGAGTACTTCGTAATAATCCCGTTTAGCCATAAGCTTTGTCTTTTTGTTGTGTTACCGCATGGCGGCGCTCGAAAAAGTTTTTCAGACGCATTTGTAGCCCGCCGCGTTTTTCCTTGCGGGCGAGAGCTTCATCATCAATTAAAAAAGTTGTCTGGATAACATAGCGGTCTCCTTTAAAGGGAGGGTGCCCATGCCAGCTATTTTCCGAGCGCGCAAAAGCAAAAACGTTCCCTGCAATAGGGGAGACTTCATCCGCAAAATCATTTATGTCCGTCTCGCCATTTAAGGCCCGTATAGCCCCGCCACTTCGGTCATCCCAATTTTCATTTAAATAAATGAGACAGGTGCATATTTTAGATTGGCTGTCATTGTGAACACGGCCATCTTTTAGTTTAGAGAGGCGCCGCACTGTAATCATACGCGGCTTATCGCGAAGCTCCAGCCCAAGTTTATCGGATAATATCTCGGCGAGCTCTGGCGAGTTTAGATCAGCAATTAAATCATTAAAAGCTGCGCCGCCCGAAAGCTTGGAGAGCGGAAGATATCCACTTTGTTTAATCTGAGGGTAATCGTGGCGCACCTTCTTCCCGTCATCTTGCGAGATAACCTCATGCGCTGTTAGATAGGTAAATGGGCTTTGCTTCACATCAGCTTGGCGCAATGTCTCAAAATTGATCATCCTATCTTTCCTTTGAGAGAATTGCGTTGCTTTTGGTGTGCTCCGCTACAAGATAAGACTGCGACTGACAAAGTTCAAGTAAGGCCTGATAATCACTTCGGCCTGTTTCAATAATAAGCATAATGGGATGCAGACTCCGGGGGGCGTCTGCAAAAAAAGTTTTAAGAGCAGGAAAATCATGTCCCTCGATATCGACCTTCATAGCATCAATCCGCTTTAAACCCAGCATACGTGCAATTCGCGGAAGAGTATCCATAACAACCGCCTCGCGTCCCTCTTTTTGAGGTGAGAGTCGCGTCTCGCCACGATTGATCTCCCCGCCACCTAAATACCCCATTCCAGGCTGGTTAGATACCGCCGCGCGAATAATCTGAATATCAGCCTCGTTCACGGCGATATTGGTTTCCAGCCGCGCGCATATTTCAAGCGCTGGCTCAATCGCGATAATACGTGCCGCCTTATTTGCCGCTTTGGCATAGGCATTAACTATCAGAGAATAAAGACCAACATTGGCGCCAACATCAAGAAAGATAAAGGGTAAATCATCTGTGCCCTCAATTGCTCGCTTTAACGCGGTCCGCTCAGCGGCGTCCCAAACCTGAACGCCTGCAAAGGCGCGTTTCTCACAGCGGTTCCCAGAGGGGTAGAGCCGCGCCAGAACGCCATCCATAACGGTCACGTCAAATGGACCTGACTCTGAAGCTAAAGCTTTCTTGCGGGCATGAGATATAAACAGACGCCCCAAACGGGTGTCTTTTTGCTTGCTCGCTTTTTGCCGCCACGCCTCACGCTGAGGAGACAACGCATAGCTTCCAAACGGAGGATAAATTGTCACAGCCACAAGCTAAAAACCCTGAAAGAAACTTTCAGGGTTTAATTTGACTTAGGCTTTGTCGTCTTCGACGTCTTCAAATTCGGCGTCGACAATATCGTCATCATCATCCGATGCATCGGCGCTGGCCTCATCCGCTTCGCTGGACTGATTAGCATAAATTGCCTCGCCCATTTTCATCACGGCTTCGGTCAATATTTGAATTTTCTCGTTAATCGCTTCCGCATTATCGCCTTCCGCTTCCTCGCGAACAGCCTTAACAGCGTCTTCAATATCTTGCTTCTGCTCGTCCGTTAAAGAATCGCCATGCTCTTTGACATCAGCTTCGGCTTTATGGGTGAGAGCTTCTGCTTGATTTTTCGCTTCAGCGAGCTCACGGCGCGCTTTATCCTCATCGGCATTAGCTTCTGCGTCTTTGATCATCGCGTCAATATCATCGTCGGACAGACCGCCTGAGGCTTGGATGCGGATTTGTTGCTCCTTACCGGTCGCGTTGTCTTTCGCAGATACGTTCACGATACCATTAGCATCAATGTCAAAGGTCACTTCGATTTGCGGCATGCCGCGCGGCGCGGGCGGGATACCCACCAGATCAAATTGACCAAGGAGTTTGTTATCCGCCGCCATTTCGCGCTCACCTTGAGAGACACGAATGGTCACAGCCGACTGGTTATCTGCCGCTGTAGAATAGACTTGAGATTTCTTCGTTGGGATTGTTGTGTTGCGGTCAATCATACGTGTGAAGACGCCGCCTTCTGTTTCAATACCCAGCGATAACGGCGTGACATCTAGCAGAAGAACATCTTTAACATCACCTTGGAGAACGCCGGCTTGGATCGCCGCGCCCATGGCAACAACTTCATCAGGGTTCACGCCTTTATGCGGCTCTTTCCCGAAAAACTTTGTGACGGCTTCTTGAACGGCTGGCATACGTGTCATACCACCAACCAACACAACTTCGTTAATATCTTTAGCCTTTAGGCCTGCATCTGAGAGGGCTTTCTTACACGGCGCAATTGTGCGTTTGATGAGATCACCAACAAGTGTTTCAAGCTTGGCCCGTGTCAATTTCATGTTCAGATGTTTTGGACCAGAAGCATCTGCCGTAATAAAGGGCAAGTTCACTTCGTAAGTTGTCGCTGTCGACAATTCTTTCTTCGCTTTTTCAGCTTCTTCACGCAGACGCTGAAGCGCAAGCT
>CAYXEB010000072.1:0-10697 GCA_964463835.1 uncultured Hellea sp. | reverse complement strand
AAGCCAACACGGCGTCGTGCCGCAGAGCTGTACATAATGTGTCCCGACGGGCTCAAGATTAAACATGGTGTAAAAGGTGGCGACTTCATAAACACGAATATAGGCCATATCCAGCATATCGCCGAGCTCACGTAAGGCCAGTTCTGGGAGCCATCCACCATGATCCTTTTGCGCAATCCACAGTGCCGGAATAATCGCAGAGCGTTGACGATCTTTGGGATATTTTTTTACCCAAGTCGAAATTTCTCTTTTAGCAGAATCACTTAAAGAAAACTCTTTAGGTTGCCTTATAGCAAGACGGCGCGCACTCATCGGTCGATTTCCCCGAACACGATGTCGAGCGAACCTAAGATCGCAGAGACATCGGCAAGCATATGGCCTTTATTTAGATAATCCATCGCCGCCAAATGCGGAAAGCCCGGCGCGCGAATATGACAACGATAAGGTTTATTCGACCCGTCGGACACAAGATAAACCCCAAATTCGCCTTTAGGCGCTTCGACGCATGTATAAACTTCGCCTGCAGGGACATGAAACCCTTCGGTGTAGAGTTTAAAGTGATGGATAAGCGCTTCCATGCTTTGCTTCATTTCTGAGCGTCGCGGCGGCGTAACTTTATTATTCTCGCTCATGACAGGGCCTTCGGGCATCATTTCAAGGCACTGCTTCATGATCTTGCAGCTCTCATACATTTCATCAACGCGGCAAAGGTAGCGATCATAACAATCGCCATTTTTACCCAGCGGGATTTTGAAATCGAGTTCGGAATAAACTTCATAAGGCTGATTACGGCGCAAATCCCATGGAATGCCTGAGCCGCGCACCATGACGCCGCTAAAGCCCCATTCATAAGCATCTTTCTTACTCACAATCCCAATATTGACATTGCGTTGTTTGAAAATACGGTTTTCTGTCAGCAAGGTCTCGATATCTTTGAGTTTTTGCGGGAACTGATCACACCAGTTCAGCATATCATTAATAAGCGCAGGCGGGAGGTCTTGATGAACACCGCCTGGACGGAAATACATAGCATGCATACGCGAGCCACAAGCCCGCTCATAAAAGACCATAAGCTTTTCACGCTCTTCAAACCCCCAGACGGGCGGCGTAAGCGCGCCAACATCCATGGCTTGAGTAGTGACATTGAGCATATGACTTAGAATACGGCCAATTTCTGAATAGAGAACGCGAATAAACTGTGCACGGCGCGGAACCTCTATGTCCATTAGTTTTTCAATCGCAAGACAGAAAGCATGCTCCTGATTCATTGGCGCAACGTAATCAAGACGATCAAAATACGGGATAGCTTGCAGATAAGTCTTATGCTCAATCAACTTTTCAGTGCCGCGGTGCAGTAGTCCGATATGCGGATCAACACGTTCAACAATTTCACCCTCTAGTTCTAGAACAAGGCGAAGCACTCCATGGGCCGCAGGATGCTGAGGGCCGAAGTTAATGGTGAAATTACGATCATCACCTTCGAGTATGGCTTCAGCTGTGGTCATTTAGCCATTCCTTGCGCAATACTTTCATCAAGCTCGACTAAGCGCTCTCGGCAAACGGAGAAAGCCTTTTCAAGTTCGGGATCTGAAAAAACACCTTTCTTTAAACTAGCCGACTTTAGAATATCCGATTTAAACATGTCATCACCGCGATACTCACTTGCACGACCATCTGACCTCAAGATAAATGCACTACTCCAGACAACAGTTTCATACTCTGCTTTGTTTTTTGACTCCATCAACATTTCGGCCAAAAGTCCGCACTGAAAAACTTCCTGATCAGTAATTTCACTACTATTAAGAATACAACCTCTATGCCCCGCATTATCGAAACCGTGAGATTGTCCACATTTATTATAAGCTTGAAGACTATAATTAATAACGTCTGCTTTAGCTGAACTGCAAGCCATAAGAAAAGCTCCAGATAGAAGCAAAAGAAAGCCTTGAAATTGGTCCATCACTCCGCCGCCTCCTCTGACTTCTCATCACCAGGGAGGATATATTTCGCGCCTTCCCATGGGGACATAAAGTCAAAGCTACGATATTCTTGCGGTAAGTTCACGGGTTCATAGACAACAGACTTGCGTTCTTCATCGTACCGCACTTCGACAAAGCCAGAGAGCGGAAAGTCTTTACGAAGCGGATAGCCCTCAAAGCCATAATCAGTCAGGATACGGCGCAAATCCGGGTGCTCGTCAAAGAGAATTCCATACATATCAAACGCTTCGCGCTCATACCAATTCGCATTAGGAAAGAGCGAGGTAATACTATGAACGGGTACAGTTTCGTCTGTTTTTACTTTAATTCGGATGCGCGTATTATGTGCCATAGAGAGCATGTGATAAACCACATCAAAGCGGCGTTCTCGGCTTGGATAATCCACACCGCAAATATCGATTAGGCTTGAAAACTTACAAATTGGGTCATCACGCAGAAAGCTGATGACTGTCATGATTTCAGCACGGCGTGCATCTATGGTAAGTTCACCATTTTCTATTGAAGCCGCATTAACAGCGTCAGTTAATTGGGCCTCGATATGCGCTTTAAGGTCGTTCATGGCTACCGCTCGATTGTGCCTTCGCGGCGAATTTTCTTTTGAAGCTGCAATATACCATAAACAAGCGCCTCAGCGGTTGGCGGACAGCCTGGCACATAGACATCGACAGGTACAATACGGTCGCAACCACGCACAACGGCGTAAGAATAATGGTAATAGCCACCGCCATTGGCGCAGGACCCCATAGAAATCACGTAACGCGGATTAGGCATTTGGTCGTAAACCTTACGCAATGCGGGGGCCATTTTATTGGTCAGCGTTCCCGCGACAATCATAACGTCAGACTGTCTGGGGGAAGCCCTTGGCGCGAAACCAAAACGCTCAAGATCATAACGCGGCATAGAGGCCTGCATCATTTCAACGGCGCAACAGGCCAAACCAAAGGTCATCCACATCAATGAACCCGTACGCGCCCATGTCACCAAATCATCAGACGCCGCTGTAATAAAGCCTTTATCAGCCAGCTGGTCAGAAAGACCGTCAAAATAAGGGTCGTGTTTTTTGGGGTCATAGGCTGGCGTCCCCATGTCACGAGCAGCAGAACCGCTAGGTTTAATGATTGAGCTCATACTATTCCCAATCCAATGCGCCGCGTTTCCACGCATAAACAAGACCTGCGATGAGCTCGAGCAGGAAGAGCATCACCACAAACCAGCCCCAAAAGCCAACTTTGTCGAGCGAGACCGCATAAGGAAACAAAAACGCCACTTCGAGATCAAATATAATGAATAATATAGCGACCAAGTAAAACCTGACGTCAAATTTCATACGCGAATCATCAAAAGCGTTAAATCCGCACTCATAGGTCGAAAGCTTTTCAGTATCCCCATCTTTTGGCGCTATAATCGCCGGCACAACCAAAAGTGCGAGGCTAAAAGCCGTCGCAATTCCCAGAAGGATTATGATTGGCAGATAATTGAGTAAAAACTCAGACATGAAAGGCTCTTTTCCTTCTAAAAGTAAGTCAAAAAGGACTCACAATTTCGCGTCCACAATCGCGCCGAAACCTAGTCATCTCCCTATAGGAATGCAACGTATATCTTTGGAAAAATTTCGAAAAAACCCAATTGTCACACCTATTCAGATGCGTTGATATCGGGTTCACCTGGCCAAATAACAATTCGCGTAATTTGTTCTTCTTCGGTCACTAAAACTTCACTTGTCACTGCATCTTGAACACTCATGCCCATCTCATGAATCGTCTGACGAGACCCGCTGACAAGGTGATGATACTCTGGCAAATCTTTACTTTCAGACACCAAGCGATAGGCACAGGTTCGCGGCATCCATTTGAGCTGCGCTACATTATCTGGCGTTAAAGTCACGCAATCAGGCACTTTTTTGCTACGATTCGGATAATCCCCGCATTGACACGTTTGCGCATTAAATAGCTTACAGGCCACGTCAGTAATATAAATTTGAGCTGTATCTTCGTCTTCCAAACGAATACAACAACATTTACCACAGCTGTCACATAGGCTTTCCCATTCGGCCGGGCTCATTTCTGCCATATTTTTGGTTTTCCAGAACGGAAGATTTGCTTTGCTCGACATAGGAAGCCCATATACAATAATGGACAAGATGCCAACATATCGCGCCGATATAGATGTCGCCAACGACAATGAAACCCGCAGAAAGCGTAATATTGCGCTCATCATTTTTGCGGCGCTTATCCTTATTGCTACAATTGGATACTTCCAAACCCGCTATTATCTTATGGATGGCCTGCCTGACTTACCCGACAAGACCACAATGTGGGAAATGAACCTCGAGCCTAATTTAACCTTGCTGGATAAAGACGGGGTCATCATTGGACATCGCGGCGCACATATTGGCGAACCCATGAAACTCACCGACATGCCCGCTTACGTGCCCAATGCTTTCCTCGCCATCGAGGACGAGCGTTTTTACGAACATCAAGGGATAGACAACAAAGCTATCTTGCGGGCCATGATAGAAAACACCAAATCAGGTAGCCGTGGACAAGGCGGGTCGACCCTTACCCAACAGCTTGTGAAGAACATGGTTCTTACGCCGGCAAAAACCTATCGCAGGAAATTTCAGGAAATGTGGCTGGCCCGCGAAATGGAACAGCGCCTCTCAAAGCCAGAAATTCTAGAACTTTATCTAAACAGAATCCCTTTAGGGCCAAGAATATTCGGTGTTGAGGCCGCATCCCAAAGATATTTTGGTAAAACAGCACGCGATATAACTTTATCGGAAGCCGCTTTATTGGCCGCCTTACCCCAAGCTCCGTCCCGATATAACCCAGCATCAAATTACGATGGCGCCCTCCTTAGATCTGAATTGGTATTAGGGCGCATGCTGACCAATAACATGATTACGCCCGAAGAAATGGATGAAGCAAGTCACTCACCGCCTGTTATCGTTAACGAGACTGAGACATTAATCAGCGAAGATCTTATTGGACATGCGTTTGATTACATTGCCGAGCGTGCGCAAACCTTGGTGGGAAGCAAACATAAGGATCTTGTTATAAAAACAACCCTGGACTCAAATTTGCAAAAGAAAGCCGCAGAGGCGATCACGAAAATTCTCGATAGAAATGAGAAGTCAAAAAAAGTCTCAGAAGGTGCGCTAGTGTCCTTAGACACAGAAACAGGGGCCGTTCGCGCCATGATTGGCGGGCGTAAGTATAGCGATTCAAAATTTAACAGGGCTGTCCAGGCCAAAAGACAACCTGGGAGCTCGTTCAAATCCTTTGTTTACGCCGCCGCGCTTGAAGAAGGTTTTACGCCTGGAACCATTAGAATTGACCAACCGACGGAGATTGCGGGCTGGGCGCCTGAAAATTACACGAAAAGATACCGCGGACCTATGTCTATTCGCGAAGCCCTAAAACACTCTATCAATACAATCGCCGCACAAGTTGGCGCAGAAATAGGGCCTGGCCGCCTCGTAGATATTGCTTATAGATTTGGAATTACATCAACAATGAGACCTAACTACTCCTTATCATTGGGATCTTCAGAGGTAACACTTTATGATTTAACTGGAGCCTATACCGTATTTGCGAATGAAGGAAAAAAGATTCCGAAGTTCATTATTAAAAGTATTTCAAATACATCAAAAACCAATCTTTATACACGCAATCCAACCTCCCCTACGCGGGTTTACCCGGCACCTTATGCCCGACAAATGACGTCTATCTTGCGAGACGTCATAGATACTGGAACTGGCCACGGCGCACGCCTTGGTTCTAGACAGGCCGCAGGAAAAACTGGGACCTCTCAAGATTACCGCGATGCTTGGTTTATCGGCTTTACAGCAGATTACACAACTGGTGTCTGGTTAGGGAATGATAACAACTCGCCCATGCGTAAAATTACGGGCGGGTTGTTAGCAGTTGATGTCTGGAAAGATTTTATGCGTTCAGCACATAAAGGACTAAAGCTTCGTCCCGTTAGCGCCCCTGACCCGGAAGTTAATGACCCAGTTATTCAAAATCAGATAGCTTTTTATGACAATTTGGTTTTAGCTTTAATAGCCGAGCGAGACATGGCAAGCGGCGCAACGCCTTCTCAATCTGGCGGCCCAAGAACAGCAGGCCGATAAAGCCAGTTAACCTGTCATATTCTTATAAGACAGTCCGCCCGCATTGATAGTAGTGTTAGGCAGAACATTAGTCTTTCGCATTACACCAGATTTACTCGCTTCTGCAGCAATCATGGATTGCCCGACGCTAACGCCGCCAATGGCCGCATAACGCTCAAGCTTTTGTCGTTGAACCTGATTAATTTTCCGTAGGGTTTCCACATCTTCCATCGCGGCAACAAATTTAGCATTAAGCGTTTCATACTCAACCTTAGCTCGCGCCAAAGCTCTTGCATTACGTTCAACTTCATCTGCCTTACCACGAAAACGAAGTTCGTTGCGATCATTTCTTTCACGTTCATTTTCGAGCTGACTTCTAAGGGCTATAACTTCTTCGTCAAAGTGACTAGACATGTTATCTTTGATACGAAGCTGAGTATTAAGCTGTTCTATCCGGCTTTTTAACGCGAGGCTTTCATCATCTCGTCTTTTGACTGTCTCTTCAAAGACATTCTTCTGGGTCCTGATATCATATTTTGCGTTTTCAAGAGCTCCAGATGTCTCGAAATACTTAGTCTTAATTTCGTTGAAGTTTGACCTCAGCTCTTTCAGTTCTGCCGTTGAGGTATCATTTTCTTTTGTCTTACGGTCTAATCGCAAAGATAACTCTTCTAGGTTTTTTTGAAGTTCCAACACTCTATGCGATTTCGAGGAAATCTCCGCAGCTTGTTTAGCGACTTCGTCTTGCAAGTTTTGATTGGAAATTTCTAAGAAAGACATGCTTTCATCGCTTTGACTCATTTTGCTTGCTAGGTTTTCAATATAGCGCTCTTGCTGAATCAACTTATCATTATCTGCCGCGTGTCGATCCTTCCCTTTTGCTATGTCTGCCTTCGCTGATTCCAAGAGCTGTTGCATCTCATTGTGACGCCGCTCTAACATAATAAGTTTATTTTCTTGCTCCAATGCCCAACTTGATTTTTGCTCTAACTTTTTCCTAACATCTGTTAGTTCATTTGAAAGCGCCGTATTTTGGCCTTCCAAACGGGGTAATTGTCTCAGCCCACTTTCCATCTTTGCCAATGTTCTATTTAGGGCAGCCATACGTTTCGCCGCGACTTGTTGCTGGTCAGCCGTTGATTTAAACTCGTTGGCTAAGAATTGAACGGAATTTCGGGCGGACTGAATGTCTTCAGAATTCGCTGACTTCCCTGTAAGACCAGCGGACGGTTGATAAACAGCCTTGACACCCTCAGACTTAACTACCGTGTCTTTTTCTTTTTTGAAGAACTTCATCATTATGTCCCCTATAGTGGCTGTGCACGAATCATTTTCTCAACTACACATAACGATACATAAAGTCCTGTAATCAACAAGGCTTAAGCAAAAATACAACCAAAATAAGATATGCTTTTTCACTGTATTGTTACATCTGAGTAACTTGCATCTAAGGGTTCGACTAAGGTAGACTTAAGCAAATAAAGGATTATTTCTCTTGCACCTTTCTCTCAAAAGACTCTTTAGCGCCTTTTTTTCGGCCATTCTTGTGATTATAAACTACGCTGCACCAGCCTATGCACAAAGCCTCTTAAGAGACACCGAAATCGAAGAAGTTCTAAACGAATATACCGACCCTATTTTAAGGGCTGCGGGTTTAAACCCCGCTAGCGTGGATTTATTTATCGTGAATGATCCAAGCCTCAATGCCTTTGTAACACGCGGACAAAATATTTTCTTACATAGCGGGTTAATTCTACAATCTGAAACACCAAACCAGTTAAAAGGCGTTATCGCGCATGAAGCGGGACATATTGCGGGCGGACATATCGTAAGAAGTGACTATGGAAACCGTAGTGCTTACGGCGCCATTTTGATTGCCGCAGGTGTCGGACTCGCAGCAATCCTAGCGGGTGAAGGATCTGCAGGTGCATTGGTTTTAGGGGGCGCTCAGCAATTTGGGACAATTGAAGCTCTCGCCTATTCCCGCGTTAACGAGTCAGCTGCAGATCAATATGCGGCAGAATATATGGAACGAACTGGACAATCTGGTCAGGGCTTGATTGACTTTTTTGAAAAATTTCGAGCACAGGAAGTTCTCTCTCAAGCCCGAAGATTTCCATATTTTAGGGGGCACCCTTTGTCATCAAACCGAATTGACGCCTTGAGAGAACGTGTTGAAGAAAGTGATTATACAATAAAACCAGATTCAGAAGAACATCAGCATAGCTTAGAAATGATTAAAGCTAAATTACGAGGTTTCTTGGAGGGCCCACAATTGGTTTTTTCAAGGTTCCCCCCTGAAGATCAGTCTAAACCAGCTAGATATGCTAGAGCCGTTGCTCACTTTAAGTCGGCTGACCTTAAAAATGCGCTAAAAGAGATTGATAGCTTGATCGAAGACGAGACTAGCAATCCTTATTTCTATGAACTCAAGGCCCAAATCTTATATGAAAGTGGTCAAGGCCAAGACTCTATTGAGCCCGCAAAACGCGCCTTGGAGTTACGGCCTGACTCGCCATTATTAAAGCTAGCTCTTGCGCAAGCTCTTCTCGAATCTAGTGAAACCACAAAAGTAAACATCTCGATTGATCTTTTAAAATCAGCCTTACAAACCGAAACCCAAAATAGTTTTATGTGGTATACTTTATCGCGTGCTTACGGAGAGCTCAATCAAGACGCCCTCGCTAAATATGCAACCGCCGAACAAGCCTATGCGGTCGGCGATGTGCAAAGGGCTCGTTCCTTCGCACAGCGTGCTCAAGAAGATTTACCCAGAAATGGCCCTCAATGGAGACGTGCCTCCGATATCATCGTCATTTCAGATGCTGAGCTCGCCAAGAATCGAGGCCGAAGAGCCCGACGTCAGCCCTTTAAATTCTCGGCGGAAACACATTAAATTGAACCATGTTCGTAATTTATCCTTTACGAATTATATATAGCCCATAAAAGAATATTATATTTACTCGGAGACCATCATGAAATTCTTTACAGTCACAGCCATATCAATTGCGCTTCTGGCAGTCTCAGGATGCGCGCAAGCTGGTCAAAATATAGACACGGCTGAAGTCGAACAAATCATTAAATCCTATTTGTTAAAGAACCCCGAAATCATTCGAGAAGCCATGATTGAACTCCAATCAAAGGAAGATCGTGCAGCGCTAACAAACGTCAAAGACGCCCTATATAACGACCCGCGTGATGTTTCTATTGGCCCTAAAGATGCAAAAGTAACACTTATTGAATTTTTTGATTACAATTGCGGTTACTGCAAATCGTCATCGGCTTGGCTCAAAGGCGTTATCGATAAATACCCTGATGACGTCCGAGTTGTTTTCAAAGAACTCCCGATTCTTGAGAGTAGAACGAAAACATCCAAAAATGCGGCTAAAGCAGCACTCGCGGCAGCGCGCCAAGGTAAATATACGACGATGCATTTCTCGCTCATGGCAGAAAGAAGCTTAAGTGCCGACCGCGTCCTCAAAATCGCGGAAAAAGCTGAACTTGATATGGACAAGTTAAAAGAAGATATGACAGACCCTCAGTTAGACAGACACTTAGATGACGCTAAAGTATTAGCTGGTAAAATCCCTGCGCTATCTGGAACACCTTTCTTCGTCATCAACAATGATTTCATTGCAGGGGGCAATGTCGAAGCCTTAGACGCGCTCTTGAAAAAAGCTATTGAAGAAAGCTAATTCTACGTATTTGCTTGCGCCAAATTTGCAAGATTAAGTATGACTGGATCATGTCCCGTCGCCTTCGCAAATTTTATCATATCCTCGCTTGATATCGCAGTTGTTGCATCATTGAGCAGAGGATGAAAATTTACAATATCATGCTCAGTCAAACGCTGATCAATTATCAACGTCACGTCTTGGTCTGTGTCATTAATGATTGAAAAAAGCGTGACAGACCCTGGGGTTACGCCTAGCTTCTCGAATAGAGCCTCTGCCTTACCAAATGAAAGCCGTTTACTTCCTAAGTGCGGATGCAATTTATTGAGTCTTATCGGCGTATCACTTTTTGCACATATT
This sequence comes from uncultured Hellea sp., assembly GCA_964463835.1. GTDB lineage: Bacteria > Pseudomonadota > Alphaproteobacteria > Caulobacterales > Maricaulaceae > Hellea. The sequence continues at coordinate 549 of CAYXEB010000072.1, read as the reverse complement.
AAAAAAAACCGTCCCGCCTTATCTTTTAAAAACAGATTCTTCGTATGAGCCCCTGGCATTTCGGCCTTAACATTGGTGCTGTCTTGCACCGTAAAAACAGGTTCATGATTAAGGGTATTATGCACGATACCTAAATCATCAAATTTGGAAAAAAGCTCTGCTCGGGTCGTCATAAATCACCAATTTTGAATTTAAAGTAAACAACGTTGCCTATTGGCAAACTAGAAATTGTAAATATATTTTAAACTTTAGCATAAATGCTCGAATCGAGTTATACACTTAAAGAAAGAGTTATACCCTTGAGCCGCCAATGTCGCATTCAAAAAAAATCCAGGCGCTTAATGAAGAGATAATACGCTTGCAAAACGCTAAGCAATCAAACCTTGCGCGCCACATAGATGTCGCAAACCTTATGGATGCCAAGGAAAAACTTCGCCAGTTACAAGCAGAAGCAAAAGCCAATGCGGACAAGCTAAAAAAATAGAATTTATTATCGTCCCCATACATTGGCAGCATGTGTGGACACCCCAATCATAGCAATCATCCATA
>CAYXEB010000071.1:0-10725 GCA_964463835.1 uncultured Hellea sp. | reverse complement strand
CACGTGGTATCGACAATGTGGCAGGTATAGAAGCTCGCGGCTTTACCTTTGGAACGGCGGTCGCTTATGAGCTTGGTGCTGGTTTTGTACCTATTCGAAAAAAGGGCAAGCTTCCCTTTGATACTTATGAACAAGATTATGAACTTGAATATGGGACGGATACCATTGAAATTCATGCGGACTCTATTCGCAGAGGTGAAAAGGTTATTGTGATTGATGATCTAATAGCCACGGGAGGAACGGCTGAAGCCGCGATTAAACTTCTTCAAAAAACGGGAGCTGAAATTGTCGGCGCTGCTTTTGTTATAGACCTATCAGAGCTTGGCGGCCTTAAACGCATCACCGATATGGGTATTCCTGTCACTGCTCTTGTGGCTTTTGACGGGCATTAGTTGGGTCTTAATGAAAATTTCGTCCCTGCATAGCTACCCCGTTAAGTCGGGCCGCGTGATAGATTTAGATATCTCGTTAATTGACCCACTGGGACTAGAAAATGACCGGCGCTGGGTGATTGTCCAAGAGGGCGATGATGCAGAGCTACACGCAGGCCGCTTTATATCCCAGCGTAGCCATCCACAACTCGCACGCCTTATCGCAAAGCCGTCAAAGGATACGTTGGAGCTGTCTTATGACTGGGCGTCCTATACTCTGGATTTGAGAGCACCGACGCAGATGTCTTCCATCTCGGTTTGGAAAGACGATTTCGCCGCCGCTATTTATCAAGACCCTGTCAATGATTGGCTATCAAAATGTCTTGGAGGACGGGTTCGCCTGGCCAGCCTAACAGGCCCAACATGCCGCCGCAGGGAGTCGAATATGCGGGAGGAGGCCTTTGATATGAGTTTTGCGGATAGCTACCCTATTTTAATCGCGACCACGGCCTCTTTGCAGGCCATAAATGACTATGTGATTGGGCAAGGTGAGGCGGCTCTGCCTATGGCAAGGTTTCGGCCCAATATCGTCATTAATGGGGCTTTGCCGTGGCAAGAAGATAGCTGGAAACGTATAAAAATCGGGGAGATCGTTATTGAGTGCGTTAAGCCATGTACGCGTTGCATCATGACAACGCTTGACCCGAACAGCGGGGAGAGCCGCGGAAATACGTCTTTAGACGCGCTAACAAAATTGCGCCGCTCCGCCGATAAACGTCTTAAGGGCGTGTTATTTGGAACCAACGCCATTTCGCTTGGCTCCGGTCATATCGCGCGAGGGGATAAGGTCGAGGTTATAGAAACTCAAAGGCCTTGGCCGATAGCATAAGATTTAAAGACGTTTGTTTAGACGTTGAACTTAAACAGCATGATATCGCCGTCTTTGACGAGATAGTCTTTGCCTTCTTGGCGGGTTTTGCCTGCTTCTTTCGCCCCTTGCTGGCCATTATTGTCGACATAGTCTTGATAGGAGGTTGTTTCAGCGCGGATAAATCCTTTTTCAAAATCACCATGAATGACGCCAGCGCATTTGGGGGCAGTCCACCCTTCTCTAAAGGTCCAAGCTCGGGCTTCCTTTGGTCCGACGGTGAAATAGGTTTTGAGCCCAAGCAGGGCATAGCCCGCGCGGATAAGCCGGTTAAGCCCCGGCTCTTTGAGGCCTATTGCGCCCAGATACTCGGCTTGTTCTTCATCATCAAGGAGCGCCATTTCGGATTCGATTTGGGCTGAGATAATAACGGCTTGTGATCCTTCGCTTTTTGCATGAGCGATGACTTTAGCTGAAAAATCATTACCTTCTGCCGCGCTTTCTTCATCGACATTGGCGACATAAAGTACGGGTTTTGAGGTTAAAAGCTGCAGCATCTTCCAAGCTTTCTTATCCTCAGTATCAATTTGCGCGGTACGAGCCGGTTTGCCATCTTCTAGCAAGGCAATGGCTGTCTCGATTAAGCGCATCGTTTGGAGTGCGTCTTTGTCGTTTTGTTTAATCTTTTTCTCAAGGCCGCTTTTGCGCTTCTCTAGGCTCTCTAGGTCTGAGAGCATTAGCTCTGTCTCAATGGTTTCGAAGTCTGACATGGGATCGATGCGGCCATCAACATGAGTAATTTCGTCATCTTCAAAACAGCGCAAGACATAGATCACGGCGTCCGTCTCGCGAATATTGGCTAGGAATTGATTGCCCATGCCTTCGCCTTGCGAGGCGCCTTTAACGAGGCCAGCAATATCAACAAAATTCATGCGAGCTGGGATGATTTGTGCCGAGCCGCCAATTTTCGCAATCGCGGCGAGGCGCGATTCTGGTACGGCAACATCGCCGACATTGGGCTCAATCGTACAGAAGGGATAGTTGGCGGCCTGTGCATTGGCCGTTTTTGTCAGCGCGTTAAACAGCGTTGATTTTCCGACATTTGGTAGGCCGACGATACCGCACTTAAAACCCATGGAATTACCCTTTTATGTATTCTGTCACGCGGGTTTGAAATAACTCGCGATTGCCCGCCGCTAATAGGTCAGCATAGCGTGCGCTGCCATTACAAATATCATTTCTGAGGCTATGTTCTGCTTTAGAAAAATCGCTAAGAACATAGCTATGCACCCTGTTTTTATGTCCAGGGTGTCCAATACCAAGACGAGCGCGGTGGAATGCTTCTCCGCAATGTTGGCGAATAGAGCGCAGGCCGTTATGCCCTGCAATGCCGCCGCCCGTTTTCATTCGGAACTTACCGGGTGCAAGATCAAGTTCGTCATGAAAGACGGTCACATTCTCAAGCGGGATTTTATAAAATTGCATGGCTTGCCGAACCGATTGCCCACTCTCATTCATAAAAGTCATGGGTTTGAGCAGCAAGACTTTTACCGGACGACCGTCTGCGGTGATGGTGCCTTGGCGAACCATGCCTTTGAATTGAGATTTTTCTTTGGGAAAGTTGTGATCGTCCCCAATAGTGTCGATTGTTAGAAATCCAATATTGTGGCGATTTCCGGCATATTTAGCGCCGGGGTTTCCAAGTCCTACCCATAAAAGCATATCAGGCTCCGCGTGATCTTTTTGCCCTTTTGATGGGCTGCGCAGCCAAGAAAACCAGTTTTGAACTAGTCTTCTCCGCCTTCACCTTCAGCAGGAACAGCGGCTTCTTCGCCTTCAGCGCCGGCTTCAATTGCATCTTCATCGACATCTTCTTCAATCGCTGCGCGAGAGGCAACGATTGTTGCGATTGTAAAGTCGCGGTCTGTGATTGATGGCTTAACCCCTTCAGGAAGCGAAACTTCTGAAATATGGATGGCGTCGCCGATTTCCATGGCTGAGACATCAACGTTAATATTATCTGGAATGCTTCCAGCCGGACATTTAACTTCGATAGCATAACGCACGACATTGAGTGTTCCGCCTTCTTTCAGGCCAGGAGCAACGTCTTCGCCAACGAAATTCACACTGACTTCGACTTCAATGATTGATTTCGCTGTCACGCGGTAAAAGTCGAGGTGAACGGGCATATCCGTTACAGGGTGGAACTGAACATCTTTGGTTAGGACCTTCTGTGATTTGCCGTCATGGGTCAATTCAATCATGTTTGACAGGAATTGACCGGAGTTAATGGCTCTCAAGACCTCATTATATTTAACGGCCACAGGAACAGGAGCTTCGTCTCCGCCGTAGATTACGCCTGGAACAAATCCGTCCCGCCGCGCCGCGCGTGCTCCGCCAGTACCAGTGTTTTCACGTACGTTTACATCAAGTACAATACTCATTTTCTTCGTCCTGTTTGTCATACTCTAAAAAAACGAACCGCCCCAGATAATAAAAGGGCGGTTTATACGGATTTAGAGTCAAAAATCCTAATTTGCGGCGCTCTTTATGGGAAAATGGACGAAGACGCAAGCCCGTCCTGATAAAAATATCGCTGAATCTTATCCAGCTGTTAAGGCTAGTATGGCTCTATTTTATTTCAATGAGCTGAACATGGAAGCCTAGCGTTGCATTTGGTGGTATGCCCGGTCGTCCACGCGGCCCATAGGCTAGCTTGCCCGGAATATAAAATGTCCAAGCATCGCAAGGCTTCATAAGGCCTAATCCTTCGATCCAGCCTTGAATAACAGCGTTAGCGGGAAACTCTGACGGCGCGCCGCGATTATAAGAGCTGTCAAAGATCTTGCCGTCTGGGAAGAAGCCATGATAATTGACTTTAATAACCTGACTGCCGGAAGGTGAGGGGCCGTTTGCAGCGCCTTTTTTGATAACTTGATATTGCAGACCTGATTCGGTTGTCACAACGCCTTCGCGTTTGCTGTTCTCGACGTGCCAAACCAAAGCGTTGTCTTGCGCTTCTGGGTGGTCATTGCGGTATTCGGCAACATCTGTGATGACTTCGCTGGCAGGGCAAACAGCAGAGCCGTCCCCGGCTCCTGCGACTTTTAAATCGGCCGCTGTATTCGTTGTCTGGCCTGCATTTCCACAAGCGGCAAGCGTAAGGGCGGCAAGGCCCGCGAATATATGCTTCATAATTATCTCCATTATCTAGCAAGTTCTTTCATAGCGTTTTCAAGTCCCGATAAGGTCATCGGAAACATACGATCTTGGCCAATGATTTCTTGTATCATTTGAGTGCTTTGCGAATATGACCAATACTTTTCTTCTGTTGGGTTAATCCAAATCAGATGGGGATAGACATCGACAAGCCGTTTAAGCCAGAGCGCGCCTGGCTCTTCATTCCAATGCTCAACCGAGCCTCCGCGCATGGCAACTTCGTAAGGGCTCATCGCCGCGTCGCCGACAATCACAACGCGGTAATCAGAGGCAAATTTATGCAAGATATCCCAAGTCGGGGTGACCTCACGCATACGGCGGATATTATCTTTCCAGACATGCTCATAAAGGCAGTTATGAAAATAGAAATATTGCAACCGTTTAAATTCAGATTTGGCCGCCGAGAATAAATCTTCGGCTTGTTTGACATGAGCGTCCATCGATCCGCCGATATCAAAGAAGGCTAGGACTTTAACCGCATTACGGCGCTCGGGCCGCATTCTAATGTCGAGCCAGCCTTGCTTGGCCGTGCCGCGTATTGTTCCGTCCAGGTCAAGTTCATCCTGAGCGCCTTCACGGGCAAATTTACGTAGGCGCCTTAGTGCGACTTTTATATTTCGAGTGCCAATCTCTCGGTCGCCGTCTAGGTTTTTAAAGGTGCGCTTATCCCAAACCTTTGTTGCTTTTTTGTGGCGGCTTTCGGTTTGGCCGATACGCACGCCCTCAGGGTTATAACCATAAGCTCCGAAGGGTGAGGTGCCCGCTGTGCCGATATTTTTGCTGCCGCCTTCATGACGTTTATCTTGGTTTTGAAGCCGTTCTTTGAGCGCTTCCATAATTTTATCAAAATCACCTAAGCCTTCTATCTCCGCCATTTCTTCGGGGGTGAGGTGCTGCTCAGCGAGTTTTTTGAGCCAGTCCATCGGGATTTCATGCTCGTCTTGCCCGAAGATATCATTGAGGTAATCCACGCCGCGAAAAACATGAGAGAAGACTTGGTCAAATTTATCCAGATCGCGTTCGTCTTTGACGAGGGCCGTGCGAGAGAGATAATAAAACCCATCCAGACTATCATGGGCCACGCCCTTATCCACGCCTTCAATCAGGGTCAAATATTCCCGAATGGTTACAGGGATTTTGGCCGCGCGAAGTTCTGTAAAGAAACTTTGAAACATTCGCTGTTTTTTACACAGTCACGAAGGCAGAGCAAGAAATTCTAATTAGCAGCGATTGTGCAAATAATCTCTACTTTAATGCTGTAAAAGTACAATCAATGAAGGTTTTCTCGAAAAGTCTGGACATTCTATTTAAAAAAGCGTACAAAGTACGTAATTGAAGGGATTAGCTTTTAGAGTGATTTTATGTTTTCGATCATATTAATGGGGACTTGGGCAGGCGTTTCAATAGTGTCGATAGGTTATCTAGTGTCAGCGTTTTTGAAGGCGTAAAAACAGTAAATGGGACAATTTTGCGTTATTAATTGATTGAAGACTACCCCCGGGTCCCGCAATCTCCATCGTTTCGATTGCTGGATTATCTTTTAATTTTCATTGAGCTGCTCTAGGTTGTTGGCAAGTCTAACCTCGACATTCTCCCATTGCTCTTACACTCACGCCACTTGAATTGGCACCACAAGCATTTCCATATGTTTTTCCGTCGCAGCCACAAACTAGTTTATAATCTACGTCGCAGGTATCAGGGGGAAAGCGTTTCGACCCTAATTCCCCAGTTTCACCACAGCGATCTTCGATGTTGTAGTGTAGATAAGGCATGCGTGTTTCTGGTATAGTCGCTACTTGATCTTTATTTTCGATCGATTCAAAGTCAGGCGGAGGTAGATGAGGTTGATTTTTAGAACTCCGTAACGTCTTGGAACTTTGTAAGTCAGTCGTATTTGCGGCACATGCCGCGACGATTACCGTAAGAGTTATAAAAAGGAGCCTCATTACCCTGTGCGGACATCCGTTTCGATACGCGCGGCGGTTTCTGGGTCAAGCCTAAGCGCCATGGCGAGCTGATCGAGATAATCTCGCTCTTTCGGGTTGAGCCCATTAGCCACACGGCAGGATACAGCATAAATCTCGGCGGCAGTTTGGTCGCTATCGGAGAGGGCGGCAATGGCCTTAGCATTTGCGGGCTGATCCATCACGGCTTGAAGCGATTCAAGGGATGTACCCTTATATCTTTTGATCAAGCCTAATTCATCATCGTGAATAGAACCATCGGCTTTGGCCGCCGCGATCATGGCGCGGATTAAAATTTGCGAACGGTCATTTGCTTTATCGCCCTTTAAGAGGCCGATAACCTCATCCGCGCTTGTAGGCATCTTGCCAGACTTATGCGCTTTATAGGCTAGAACACCCAGCGCGCTTAGCCCGCCAAGGGTCGCCACTTTGCGGCCAGAGCGCGAGGATAAAAGCAGAGCTAACGCGCCCGCCGCAGCGCCAGTCCCGACGCCTTTTCGCAAGGCGTCTCGGCTTACTTCGGTGTCTTCAAGCTGTAACTTATCGACGAGGTAATCTTCGCCTTTGGTGGCGAGCGCTTTGCCTTTAACGCTGAGGTCGCCCGTCTGGGCTTTGCCTTGCGCAACGAGGTGTTTACCTGTCGAGAGGATTTGTTCCAAGAGCTGCTGCGCGTCCAGATTTTTAAGGTCCATATTTTTAAAATTAAGTTGCTCGGCCATGCTTATCCTCCGTCATGCGTGGCGATTCTATACCAGAGACGCGCCGACTTACCAAAGGCGATTATCAGTTGTGGTGAATAGAACGCAAAAAGAGCGGCATTTTCTGGGGATTAAACAAGGCGTTTTTTCATCAATATGTCGCGCTGTAGATCATCGCCCATATAAAAATCATGTTGCGAGAAAGGCTCAAAGCCTTGGCGCGAGTAGAACTCAATGGCGTGTTTGTTCTCCTCCCAGACGCCAAGCCAAAGCCAGTCCCGTCCTGACTTAAGGGCAAGGTCTGCGGATTTCTGCATCAGCGCTTTCCCAAACCCTTGCCCGTGATACTCCCCGCGCAGATAAATGCGTTCTATCTCCATTGCGTCTCCAAGCCCTGTCTTAAGATGGATAGCCACATCATGATCTGTCTGCGCTTCGCCCCTATTGAGCTTAAGGTATCCGGCAAGGCTGTCTCCCAATTTAGCAAAATAGAATTCCGACCCGTCCATATGCCATTCGCGCGATATCTGGGCGAGGGTAAAAGCTTTATCTATATAGGTTTTAAAATGAACGGGGTCGTTTGCGCTGGCAAAGGCCTCGATAAAAGTCTCTTCCGAAATATCGCGCAGCGCAGCTATCTCGGCCTCTCTCACGGGCACAATTTTCAAACTCTTTCTCATATTTCAAGGGTAGCGCGAGCTCTACCGTATTAAAATAGTTGTTTTCAGCAATAAACCAAATCTTAACTAAATAAACCGTCTCCAGATTGAGCCCGTGCCAGCACCTATATTTTTAATCTGTTTATTTGTGTTTTTGAGAAGTTGCTGTCAGTATTTATGAATGGCTATGCGTTGGAAACTATTAGGGGCTGTGGCCCTTATTGCTATTTTATCAATTCCCGTTTGCTGGATTGCGCCTAAAGGCGCGGATATCGACGATGAGGTAATACGCGCCGCCGCCGAAAATTACGAGGCGCGCGTCATTCGCGATCAATGGGGCGTGCCGCATATTTTTGGTAAGAGCGACGCAGATGCTAGCTTTGGCTTTGGCTATGCTCACGCCGAAGATGATTGGAAACATATTCAAGAAAGCTTAATCGGGGCGCGCGGCATGAGCGCGCAATTTAAGGGTAAAGATTTCGCCCCGCAGGATTATCTCTATGACCTTTTTAAGGTTCGCGAGGCCGTAGAGGCAAAATATGAAGCGAAGTTAAAACCCAAAACGCGGGCGGTTATTAAAGCCTATGCCGACGCGCTTAATTTATATGGCGTTAAGCATCCTGACAAAGTTGCGCCGGGTATTTTGCCTGTCACGCCTCATGATGTTGTCTCGGGCTATACGTGGATGACGCCGTTTTTTTACCGTCTGGACGCTGAGCTAGAAGAATTATTTACGGCTGAAGACAAACCCGCCGTTTCACCATGGCAGCAAACCAGTTATTTAAACTTGCCCGAGGCGGTAAGAGGGTCGAACGGATTTGCTATCGCGCCCTCGCGTTCAGAGGATGGTCATACGCGCCTCATTGTTAATTCCCATCAACCCATGACGGGGCTTTATGCCTGGTATGAAGCCCATATGACCTCAGAAGAGGGACTTAATATCGCGGGAGCTGGCTTTCCCGGAACGCCCGTTTTAGCTCAAGGCGTTACGCCGAATCTCGGTTATACCCATACGGTTAATAATCCTGACTTGGTGGACGTTTACGCGCTGGACGTCGATGATGTGAAAAAGCCAAAGCGTTATAAGCTGGACGGTCAATGGCAAGATTTTGAAATCAGTCAATCAAAATTTCGTGTGAAGCTCTTCGGGCCTTTTTCGCTACCAGTGACGCGTGATGTTTTATGGTCCCAACACGGGCCTGTGCTGAGCACACCAACGGGGCATTACGCTATTCGCTTTGCAGGGCTTGGTGAGGTCGGCGCGGTGCAGCAATGGTATGAAATGGGTAAAGCGCAAAATTTAACAGAGTGGCGCGCGGCTATCGCGCAAAACGGGGTGCTAAGTTTTAATATTGTTTACGCCGATAAAGAGGGCAATATTGGCGAAATTTATAACGCGAAAATGCCAAAGCGCATAGAAGGGCCAGATTGGAAAAAGGTCTTGCCGGGAGATCAGTCTAAATTGATGTGGAAAGATTATCGTGCTGTCTCTGATTTACCGCAAATCTGGAACCCGGAATGTGGTTGGGTTTTTTCAGCCAATGCCACACCGTTTAATATTACGGATGATGTCTGTAATAATCAGCGTTCGGATTATTCAAAAACTTTTGGTATTGAGACACGTATAACAAACCGTTCGCGCCGCGCGCTCACATTATTTGAAAATGATGACGCAATTTCAGAAGAAGAGTTACTACGTTACCGCGCTGATACGCGCTATGATCCGCAGTCTCAATTAATGCAAATGATTGTCGATCTCGTCACCACGAAAACGGATGACCCTTTGATTAAAGATGCGCAAGAAGTCCTACGTAATTGGAACGGGGATACGGTCAAAGATAGCCGCGGGGCCGCGCTCGCTGTCATCTCGGGAATACGCGCATTAGGCTATGAATATATTGTAAATGAAGCGGAGCCTATGGATATGCTCAAACAAACAGCGGTTGAATTGAAGGAACGTTTTGGCCGCATTGATCCCAAGTGGGGCGAAATAAACCGCATTCAGCGCGGCGATGTTGATTTGCCGCTAGACGGCGCGCCAGATGTACTGCGGGCGATTTACGCCGACCGTGACGGCCTTTCTAAAGACGGCGTGATGAACGCTTTTGCAGGCGATACGCATATTATGTATGCGGATTGGGACACATACGGAGAGTTAGTTTTGAAATCGGTTCATCAATACGGCGCGGCGACACTCGATGAAAACTCCCCGCATTATAACGATCAAGTCCCGCTCTTTGTGCGTGGAGACTATAAAAGAATGCCGATGACGCTGGAAGAGGTGTTGCAAAATGCGACGCGCGATTATCGTCCGGGGCAGTGAAGGTTGGTTATGCTTTCTGGGGCCGTGCCAAGTATAGTGAATAGGCAAATGCTACAAAACTAATAATCATCATTCCTCCGACAATCCATATAGTATTTGTTGGTTCAAGGTCTGATGTCTGACCATCTTGCAATGCCTCATAACGCCACGCAAATCCCCTATATCCAAGACAGGACGCAAACCCCCAAGCGCCTGCCAGCCATCCTGCTGCCGATATATCTCGATTCTTTAAAGACGTTATTGAACCAAGCCACATCAAGGCAATCGTTATGAGGTCGCAAAAATACCCTAGAAAATATTTTCCGATACCAACATAAGTAATATAGTGAAATGTCTCGCCTATTAAATATGGAATGCTTAAACCTAATGTGATTAAAGCAAAAGTTGTTTCCTTAGACGATCTCATACAAACCTCATACGCTAAGCGAATCCGTCATTTTAAACAGGCGTTTCTAAAAAGTTTTGCCCATCGCGATGAATAATGGTGACGACTTTTCCCACGACCTCGTCACTATCGACAAAGCTTTGGAGCGTAGCAATATCCTCTGATTTGATATTGGCGATAACTCGCCCTTTTTCATTGCGGGCAATGATATATCCGCCGGCAAGACCTTCGCGGCTAT
>CAYXEB010000070.1:0-10801 GCA_964463835.1 uncultured Hellea sp. | reverse complement strand
TCTCTTGAGCAATATCGTCAATGTCTTGCGGCTTCCGTATAAGTCGAGAAATAAAGACTTTTAAAGGCTCCTGTTGTTGCATAAAAGCTTGGGATATTTCAGAACGAGTTGATGAGACTGGTCCTTTTTGATCTTTTTTCTTATGTTCCTTCTTTTTTAAAATATTAGGCTCCCTTATCCACATACTTGCCCATTATAACAAATTTACGCAAAAAGCAACGAAACTGAAGTTTGCCTGAAAGTTATAAGCTTGAGTTATATAAGAGGGATTGAGAGCAAAAAGCCTCCATAGTACTATGATAAAATTTAAATTGAGCGTAAAATCAAAACTACCGCATATTTTGATTAAGCTCCGTCGCTGATTGCTCAATCTTAATAAACTTAAAGGATGACGGTACGCTAAAAGTTAAAGGCTACCCTAAGGGAAGCTATCATGCCTACGAAAAGGACTAATCTTGATTTGCGATTTTCAGAAGTTGTTTGCCAAAATTTTGTCCGGTAAAGAGCCGCATGAGCGTTTTCGGGGCCTTTTCAAATCCCGTTTGAATATCTTCTTTATAAACTAATTGACCGCTGTTAATCCAAGATTTCAGGCGCTTGCGCGCGGTTTCGAATTCAATCATATAATCGAGGACAATAAAACCTTCCATGCTCGCGCGTTTAAAAATTAGATTGAAATAATTGTCAGGACCCTTGGGATAGGCCCCCGTATCATAGCGAGAAATACCACCGCAAATGACTACGCGAGCTTTCATATCTATATGGGCTAAAACATCATTGAGAATATCGCCGCCGACATTATCGAAAAACACATTGACGGATTGATTGCACAGCTCTTCGAGCCGCTCTTGAACATTTTCATTTTTATAATCAATTGCGGCGTCATAACCGACATCTTCGGTCAGCCATTTACACTTCTTTGGCCCGCCAGCAATGCCAATGGTGCGGCAACCACTCAGCTTGGCAATTTGCCCAACAATAGAGCCCGTTGCCCCCGCCGCGCCGGAGACAACAACCGTATCGCCCGCTTTGGGGCGGCCAATATCAAGCAAACCAAAATAGGCTGTCATCCCCGTAATGCCCAAGACACTTAGATGCGCCGTTATCATGTCATCATTCTTTATCTTTGTCAGCGCGCCCGCTATCATCACAGGATGGGTTTGCCAGCCAAATGACCCCATGACGATATCTCCGGCTTTAAGCCCTTTGGCGCTCGATTCGACGACTTGCCCAATGCCAGAGCCTGGCATGATATCCCCAATTTCCGTGGGGGCAAGATAGCCCCCCACATTTTCCATCCACCCCTTTTGGGCGGGATTAAAATCCAGATATAAGGTTTTGAGGAGGCATTCGCCCTTTTTGGGTTTTTGGAGCGGAGCCTCGTGCCACGAAAAATCGTTTTCCAATAAGCCGCGCCCGTGTGGCCGTGTGGCAATAAGCCATCGCTGGTTTTTAATCATCTCAACCCTTAGAAACGCAAACAATCATATGTCCGTTACGACAGCCTAGCGTCTCGCTGCGTGATTAGAACTAACGAAATGAATATGACTCCAAAAGTTGACGCGTTTAAGAAATTTAAATTTTACGATCGCTCAGACTTCATGGCGGCTGTGATTGATAATGCCAAAGCGATCGAGGTTAATGGATTAAAGCCTGCTTTGAATAGGTTCCAAACTTTATAGACTTGGCTCTGATGTTCGTTAACTTCCTCATCCCCCAATATACTTGCAATCCATAGATCATTATCGGTGACTTGTTTGATAGTTATGATGCCGTTTTAAAATGATCATCTAAGGCAAAGACGAGCAATAAGCTTTATTCTGAACCTAGAATATCCTTGCGTACATTGAGTTCATATAGCTTGCGCATATAGGTTATCGCTGCGAGCGGGGCTTCGACCCATGAGTGGATTTTCCAGTCTCCGTCAATTTTTCGCAGGCTCACCACGGCGCGGTTATCTCCGCCGATGGGTTTAGGGCGGTCATTTAATTTAACATCAAAGCGTAACTCGAACATGACCATGGTGTTGGTCTCATCCACTGATTTTACGGAATAATTGAAGTAATCAACGATAATCCACTCGTTCCAAGCTTTGGTTCCTGCCCAGTATTTTTTAATTTCGGGCCAAGTGGTCATCATGACGTCCGACTCTTCGGCCAGATATATAGGCTGAATATCCGTTTCATCCCAATGACGTGCGAAATCATCATAACGTCCCGTGTTCCAGTCTTCTTTTACGGCGTTCATAACCGTCAGAATTTCGTTTTTTAAACTCGAGTGTTCCATGGTGATTGGCTCATCTGTAGAAGGCTGTGCGCAGGCTGTAAGACTCAGGCTGGACATGAGCCCCGCCATTATGAGCGATAAGATATTAATGCGGGTCATTTTCACTCGCATAGACTTCAAAGCTCGACTCATTTGGCGTAATCCATTCTTTTGGCGCCTCGAAATATTTCGGATAATACTTTTCCGTATAAGCTCGTATATTCTCAGGTAGTTCCTGCGCGCCGCGTAAGGATTTAATATGGGATCGGTAGAACAAGTGACCGGGAGTTTGTCCCATGCGCATCCAAGGCAGCCAATTAGCTAGGCGCTGCCAGCCGCCATTGGTAAAGATTTTTGCTCGGCTTTTATCGCCCAATTGCTCTGCCGGAAAGCTCCATTGTTGATATTCCGAAACACGCACGCGTTCGCCCGGTGACGCCGTTGGCCAGACCTTCGGGTCAAGCGGGCTCTTCCAGTCAAGATTGACATCAAAGGCAGCAAATGCCGTATCGCCCATAAAGGTCCATGGTAGTAGGAAGGGGAACATCTGTACGGTCTCATCCTTATTGGCGCCAAAACCCATTGGGAATTCCTCTTTAAGGTGAGCGTTGACCGGATCATTATGGATGTGAGAGACTTTAACCGTCTTACCTGTCATCGGGTTGTCCCATGTTTCCATGATGTCTCCCGTGCGAATATTTTTATAAAACCCGCATTCACGTTGATAGCGTAGGTAAGTTCCATCGGCCTGCTTTTCGTGACGCGACATGCCAAAACCTTCGACGTCAAAGAGAGGTTGAATAATTTTATGATCGCCAATGACACTAAATATCCGCGCGCTATACCAGCCCATGGAATCTTCGGTTTCATCAAGCGAGCCTGACATTTTTATAAAGGTCTCAAGGTTATCTGTCTTGCACATCGGATTAAAGCGAGACAGCTCCGGGGTTTGTGTCCCCGATAGCGGGGCAGGGGCTAAGCCTGCCTCTTGTGAACATCCCGCAATTGCGGCGCTTGTGGCCAGCCCGCCTGACAACGCCAACAATTTACGTCTGTTTAATCCCTGCGCGAAAAGGTTTTCTAACATCTCGGTGCCCTCTCTATTTTATATTAAACCTCGGTAAGACAGGGCTGCGCCTATGCTGGCAAAAGATTAAGAATATTCGGCTGGTGGGTAGACGAGATTACAATACTAATAAGGTCAAAGCGGGCGCTAGGATTGCCGGAATTATAATAATGAGGTGAGATTATATCTTCTGAAGAAAGAGCTATGGCCTTAATTTGCGGGGCGGGTCCAAGCGGCTTAGCCGCAGCCATTATGCTCCATCAACAGGGCTGGCGTGAAATTGTGCTAGTTGAGCGGCGGGCCAGTCACGATGCCTTTGAACGTGCTAAAGCCTTTAACTATCAGCTTGATGGTCGCGGTCAAAAAATGCTTGCCTCTATCGGGTTAGACCAACAGGCCGTTAAAGACTACGGCATCGCTAATACGCAATTCATTCTCAATAGTTTTGGTCCTGACGGAATTGAGAAGTCTTTCACTGTGCCATTTGTTTTAAAAGATAAGCAAACCGCTTACTGGATGACCCGCTCAGCTTTAATCACCATGCTGCATAAGAGACTTGAAGCGGTAAATAGCGATGGCCGTATTCGGCAACTTTATGGGTATAGCTTTGATGGGATTGAAAAAGATGACACAGGCGTGGGCGCGGTGGTTACCGATAAAGCTTTGGGCAAAACAGAGACTATTTATCCAAAGCTGATATTAGGCTGTGACGGGGTTAATTCAAATCTTCGTAAGAACTTGGCGTCCATCGATGGCACATCAAATTCAGACTTTGAAATGGTTGTCACGCCATCACCGAGCTCCTCTCTCCTATTTAAAGTTATCAAACTGCCGAAGATAATTAACTTAAACGGGCACGAAAACACGCTCTCGGACCATAAAAAATCTTATGTTTTTACCTCAGCCTATAAGGCCTTTCATGATCGGCTCTCACTTTTTTCGTTACCTGTCGCGCGCGCGGAGGAACCGCGTTCAGCGAATATAATCCTGCCCAGTGATCATAATTTTTGGAAAATCAAAACCGCCAACGCCTTAACGGCGTTTCTGATAACCGCATTCCCACAACTCGATATTGACCAAATATTCCCGCCTGAGGAAGTTGAAGAATTTTTAAATCTGAAAACCGGAAAATTCCCTGATCCGCAATATAGTCCAAGGGTGCATGCGGAAATCGAAGCGGGTGGCACAATAACAAGCTGTGTATTACTCGGTGATGCGGCCCATGCTTTCCCGCCGGACCTCGGCCTTGGCGTAAACTCAGCGCTAGAAGATGTTTATCTTTTGGGACAGGAACTTGCGATGTCCGAAGGTGCATTAAGCGCGGCAGCGGCGCGCTATGAGAGCGCAAGACTTCCTGAGATCCGGGCGTTGGTTAGATTAGTACGAAAAGTCTTTCCCCATCAATATAATCACATCCCGTGGCGCTTCAAAATTTCGATGGTAAAGTTTTTCGCGCAGTTGGGGCTTAGTAAAATTTCTGGAGGACTAATTGATGAGCCCGGATTTAAATTGAGCCAGAATGAAAAGATTGGTTATAGAGAACTTGAGCGCCGTATTCTGAAGACGGATATAACGCTCTATGTTATGCTGACCTTAATTGTCAGCGTAATTGTTTATCTTGTCTCCCGCATTATTTGAGCAAATTTCGTTTATTGCGTAATATTTTTACAAAATAATACGCAAAATAAGATTTTTAAGCTCATTGATATATTCTATGCGTAAATTTTTCTAAAAATATATAGGTTTTTCGTTGCGGCTTTGCGCGGCTTGAGGTCTAATAAAAGAAAACTGGGTGAGTGGTTGATGGACTCTATAGATGTTGATGTGTTGATTGTTGGGTCAGGGGCAGGGGCTTTAACCGCTGCCATCACAGCCCATGATCATGGCGGCAAGGTTCTGGTTGTTGAAAAATCTGATATGTACGGTGGTACTTCGGCCACATCAGGCGGCGGGATTTGGGTGCCGTGCAACCATCTTATGGCCGAGCATGGTCAAAGCGATACGCCCGAATCTGCATTGGAATATATGAAAGCCTGTATTGGCGATAAGGTATCAGAAGCACGGCTACAGGCTTATGTCGATAACGCGCCCAAGATGCTCAAAGAGATGGAAGATAAATCTGATATTTGCTTTGTATCTACGCCTTACGCGGATTACCTAACAGATAAACCCGGGAGCAAAGATGGATGGCGCACGCTGGACCCTGTGCCGCTGTCGGCAACCAAGCTCGGTAAAGAGTTTTTTAATATGCGTCCGCCTCATCCCCAGACCATTTTTGGCGGCTTTACCATTACCATTAAGGAAGCGCAGACGATTATTACCCGGCAAAAAGGGTGGAAGTGGATTATGGCGAAGCTGGTGATTTCTTACCGTTTGGATATTCCGATGCGGATGAAATCCAAAAGACATCGCCGTTTGTGTTTGGGCAATGCCTTGGTCGGGCGCTGTCTGACGTCTATGTTTAAACGTAAAATTCCGATTTGGCGTGAGGCGCCATTGAAGTCTTTGATTGAAACAAATGGGCAAGTCACAGGCGCAATCATTACCAAAGACGGCCAAGATATGCGAATCAATACCGCGCGCGGCGTTATCCTCGCAGCTGGCGGTTTTGAGCATAATGCTAAAATGCGCGAGGCCAATTTGCCAGGACCGACGGATACGAAATGGAGCGCAACGCCGGGTCAGAATACGGGCGATGCGCATAAGGCAGCAATGGAAGTCGGGGCGAAGATGACCTTAATGGACGCGGCTTGGTGGGGGCCTTCTGTGCGCCTGCCTCGTGATGACCGCTCGCGGGTTTTATTTGCCGAACGCGCTTTACCGGGCATCTATATCGTCAATGAAAAAGGCGAGCGGTTTTTGAATGAAGCGGCCAGCTATGATGAAGTCGGGCGTGAGCTCCAAGCGCACCCAAAAACCAGTTGGGTAATCTTTGACCGCCGCGCGCGCGAGAAATATGGGATTGGCCCGCTCTATCCGACGGCGGTACATCCGGACGCAAAATGGAACTCATCCATCAAAGCCGTCGTCAAGAAAGCTAACACAATCGCCGAGCTGGCCGAGTTGATGGGCGTTGACGCGGCTGGCCTAAAAAACACAGTGGATAAAGTCGCGAAGTATTCCCATACGGGCGTGGATGAAGATTTTGCCTCTGGCAGCGCAGAATATGATCGTTATTATGGGGACCCCACCATTACGCCCAATCCGTGTTTAGCCCCGCTGGCCAAAGCGCCCTTCTATGCCTTTCCGGTTTACCCCGGGGACATTGGTACAAAAGGCGGGGTAGACGTTGATGTCAACGCCCAAGCCCTTAATGAAAACGGCGCGCCCATTGGAGGGCTCTATGCAACAGGCAATACGGCCTCTTCGGTGATGGGGTATACCTATCCTGGGGCAGGCTCAACCATCGGCCCCGCCATGACATTTGGTTATGTTGCGGCTAAACATGCGATGGGCGCAAATAGTTAAACTTAACCTTTAATCTAAACAGGAGACAAACATGTCATTTGCAGGAACTTGGAATATCACAATGAAAACCCCGATGGGCGACCGTCAAGCGGTGATGACCTTAACTGAGGATGGAGGCACGCTATCTGGCACAATGGAAGCTGATGGCAATACCATTGATGTGCAGGATGGCAGCATAGCTGATGGACGCGGTAAGTGGAAAGCGGACTTGACGTCCCCTATGCCGATTACGCTCGAATTTGATTGCGGCGTAGACGGTGACGCTTTGGAAGGCACCGTCAAGCTGGGAATGTTTGGAAGCTCCAATGTCTCAGGGACACGCGCTTAAATAAGCACCGAATTCATCTGACTATTAGGGACAGCCATGCTTAAGAAGATATTTTTCATTCTTGTAATCCTGCTGATTGCAGGGTTTATTTTTTCCAAAGTTAAATTCAAAAAAGTGGCGTCCTCTGATTTTGATTTCGCGTCAGCGCAAACGGCAGATTTGGCCTCGCTGGTTAAGCAGCGCCCCGCCGATGCGCCGCCGCCTAATGTGGTTATTCTCCTCGCGGATGATCTGGGCTGGGCCGATGTTGGCTATCATGGTAGCGATATTCAAACGCCTAATATTGATCGTCTGGCCAAAGAAGGCATGCGGCTAGAGCGGTTTTACGCCACGCCCTTTTGTACGCCTACACGCGCGGCCCTCATGACAGCCCGCGACCCGATTAAGCTCGGCGCGGCCCATGCGGTTTTCATGGCTTGGGATAATGGCGGGATTTCTCCGGCCGAGCGTTTCATGCCCCAAGATTTTCAGGATGCAGGTTATCAAACGGCGATGGTGGGCAAATGGCACTTAGGCCATACGATAGAACAGCATACGCCAAATGCGCGCGGCTTTGATCATTTCTATGGTCATTTTAACACCGATGTTCTTTATTTCGATCATACTATGGCAGGCGGGCATGACTTCCAAGAAAACGGCGTGCCTGTAGATCACAAGGGCGAATATGCCACGGATATTCACGGTAATCAGGCGAGCCGCTTTATCGAAGAAATGCGCGACCCTGATAAACCTTTCTTTCTTTACGTACCGTTCCTCGCGCCGCATTCGCCGATGGAAGCCAAGGAAGAAGATATGGCGAAATATCCCGCCCGTATCAATACGCCGCGTTTCCCTGCCAAGACCTATGCTGGCATGGTCGATAGCATGGACCAAGCTATTGGCTCCATTTTGGATAGCCTTGATAAGCAAGGGATTGCCGATAATACAATTGTTCTCTTTTTCTCAGATAATGGCGGCTATTATAATTTTGGAGGGGTGAATAAACCTTTGCGCGGGGGTAAACTTGAAACTTATGAAGGCGGGGTTCGCGTAACCTCCGTTCTGCGCTGGCCTGATGTTTTGCCGGCCAATACAGTCAATGAAAATGTTATCTCCGTGATGGATGTATACCCCACTCTGATGAACGCAACGGGCGTTGAGGCGAAATATAAAAAGAAAATTGACGGCATAGACCGCTGGAATGCAGTTACGGGAAGGGGCGAGAAGGACCGCGGGGAGCCGCTTATTTTCACGTCAAATGTACCGATTCACAATGAGTTTAAGTATGGCGTGCTCGACGGGCCGTGGAAGCTTATCCAATATGTCAATCATGAGCGCCGAACAACGGAGGTGAAGACTGAGCTATTTAATGTATGGAGTGACCCGAATGAGGTCGACGATATTTCGGCAAGTAATCCTGGTCAAGTTGAACGTCTTCAAAAAATACTTGATAAGCGCCTCGCGCTTCATCCGATTGGCGGCCAATATGTCAAAATTCAGCCTCATCCTGGTTGGCGCGCGCCCAATGATTACGCCGATGTTGTTATCCCTGCGGAACAAGTTAATGAAGATATGTGGTCAGGATTTGGCGCGCTCGCGACGGGCGTTCTACAACAAACACACGGCGAAAAGGGGCGCATCAAATACGAATAGCGGCCTATTTAGGTTGGGTTTGATATATGGGATCTAGCGGTTCTTGCCCGTCAAAATTTACTTCGACTTTTGCTCCGTTTGGGTCGTCGAAAAAGACCTGCCATTGATCCCAAGGCTCTGGCGTGCGTATGAGACGGTAGGGGATATTTGCGACACTGAGCCGCTTAAGCAGCGTATTTATATCCTTGCCGCGAAAAGCCATATGGTCCAGCACGCCATTGCGCGGGATTGGCATGGTCTCGATCTGCACGACGTGAAGTATCGCCGCATCATTGATATAGAGCCAGAGGCCTGCAAAGTTAAAATCAGGCCGCGGCCCCACAGTAAAGCCTAGCAGCTTTGTATAAAAGGCCTCGGTCACCTCTAACTCATCGGTGAGGATGGTGAAATGATCAGGGCGTAATATAGATGTCATGGGTTTCCTTATGCATGCTTAAGAGATTATAATTGCCAAAACCCAAATTGGTTCTCTCCGTGAAAAACGATAGAGAATTTGCCTTCTCCTGGAATGTCCATAACGGGATGAGCGAGCGTAGCGCCAGAAGCGATAGCCCGCTGAGTAGCGCCTTCAATATCATTAGTTAAATAGTAGCTGCGCGTGACGGGCTCTTCGCTCTCGTGCATGGGCGCTCTTACACTGATTTGGCCGCCGTCTGGCATCTTGGCAACGCGGCCATTTCCAAAGGCAGGAATAGGATTGGAGAATACGGCCTCATGTGACGCTGCGAACATGGCGATTGTGCCCTCCACATCTGGCGTGACGATTTCAAGAAATTGAATTTTCATAATCTAGTCCTTTAGGCTTTAACGTTCCCGTCCCCTATATTTACTTTTAAAAAATTGTGGGTTGTCAGCTACGAGTTCTCCAGTGTTTATTCTTTATTTCTTTGATCCAAGAACATGATAGCACGTTCGTAATGTTTCTTTTTGGGATTGCTATGCCCCATAAAAGGAATAACCATCAATTTCACCTGGTCGATACCAGCCTTTTTATAGGCGCGATAGACTCGCTGCGTATCATCTAAATTAAAGTCGTTTTTCCCGGCGATAAATACATATCGGTTTGCCTTGAGCGGTTCCAAATCAAGGGGTGTTTTTTTGTTCCACAGATTAGCGCCGCTATTATAAATGGCGCCTTTAAATAAGGCTGGATATTCAACAGCCAGCAGGCTGGCAACCCGTCCGCCGCCTGAAAATCCCGACAAGTAAGCTCTGTCTAAATCAATCTTATATCTCTTTTGCGCCACCGCCAAAGCCATGAGGGCGTATGTCATGCGGCGATGGGTATTAATTTTGTTTCCAGAATTATTTGCGCCCACCCAAATTAAATTTTGGTCGCCAAGTAAAGCTGTCCACCTCTGAGGCACTTTGCCAGAATCATCTGGACTGATGTAAACCAGCACACCTGGGGGAGTGGCCGCGTCATAATTGGCCGGGACATAGATGTCCCATTCAATCGTTTCGTCGATCGGCATAACCTCTTCATAAACCTGGGCCGCCGCCGAGCCGACGACGTCAGTAAGGGTTGCCGAGACAGTGTGAGCTCCAATGGTGGAAGCCCTATCATCTGCGGCCGCAAACGGGCTTAGCAAGAAGATTAAAAAAGCAAATATATAACTTATGTTCCGTATCATTTTACTCCTCCTGCCTTCGTGTAAAATTGGAGAATAAATCTAGGCCATTTTAGGATACAGTGTGTGGGGGGGCTAAATGCCCTCAATACCCTAACATACAGGCGTGAACAATAGTGCCATAGATTAGAGTGAAAAACAAAATTGGCAACATTACGCAAGTCCTTAAAAGGGGTAAGGGTTTACGAGGGTAATCTTTTCTTAGAAACCAGTTAACAGATTAGCTATGCTTTCAGGTGTCAAACCAGTTTGATTAGCGACCTACTTGGAGCGAGATTGGGACGCTCTTTGATAAATCGGAATACGCTAAGTGTGGCAGTCTGCGTAGTTTAAATGTTGGCACACGCTGCTTAGGGTAAAGACAGCGTAACACCTCGAAAGCCAAGGAACATGTGCAAGCCGTCTGTCTTC
>CAYXEB010000069.1:0-10893 GCA_964463835.1 uncultured Hellea sp. | reverse complement strand
TATGTTGCGCGCAGCCGTCCATGAGATGCGAAATCGCATCTTCAAAGACAACCGCGGCGTTGGACAGGTAGCCGAGATATTTCTCGGCAGCCTGTCGCTGCTGCAGTGCCAGATTTTCTGGCACGTAATTCATGGATTCCCCAACCCAGTAACTTCGCGGTCAACTTAATGAAAATTAAGCGGCCCACGTGCGCGCTCCGTGAGTGAACTATAGGAAAATATTATTTATGGCTGCTTAGGAAACTTGGTAAAAAAGGAAGAAAATAACTGGGTTAATAATTGGTTTTAGGAATAAAATATTGCAATCTATGCCGCAAAATTACAATTGTATAATAAATTAAATAATACAATTATATCAAATACTTATAGGGTATTTATAATCTATTATAGTCCTGTCGCAACACCTTCACGTCTAGGATCTGCTCCACCTAGAAGGCTACCATCTTTATTTCGGTAAATTATATGCAGTCCGCTAAATTCACCAGAACTGCGTCTGACTTTGTGACCCTTCGTTTCAAGGCTTTCCACAATGTCCTTGGCGAGCCCAAATTCTTCGGCTGGCGATCCGCGGTCGATTTCTTTTGTTTTTTCATTAATAATGCCCTTAGCTTCGACAGAAACGCGGCCGCGGCGCGCAATCAAATTGGGGAGCTCAATGGCTTCTTGTGGGGTTAACCCCCAATCGATAATTCCGATAATTGTTTTCGCTGTATAAGCGATGATCGAATTTCCGCCAGGCGACCCGGTTGTAAAGAGAAATTCTCCGTCGGGGTTAAAAACTATATGCGGACTCATGCTCGACCTTGGACGTTTGCGGGGAGCAGGCGCATTGGCAATTGGTAATCCATCTTTGTCTACTGTGCGAAAGGAGAAGTCAGTCAACTGGTTATTGAGCATGAAACCATGGGTCATGCGCTGACTCCCAAAAGGGGCCTCAACTGTTGTTGTCATAGATACTGTGAGACCCTCCTTATCAACAATGGTGAAATGTGACGTGCCGGGGCTATCAGGCGTTGCGTCTTCACCGCGGATAAAGGCGGAGGGGTTGCCAGCTTTAACGTCCTTTATGGCTTTATCGTCCTGTATTAATGCGGCGCGGGATTTCAAATAATCTTTATTGAGCATCAATCCTGTTTCGACGTTGACAAATTCTGGATCGGCCACATATTTGCTTCTGTCTGCATAAGCTAAAAAACTGGCTTCTGCGAATTTATGCCAACCTTGCTCTGAAGGCCCGAGCTCACCCATATTGAAGTTTTCTAATATTCTAAGGATAGCCTGCACTGCAACGCCGCCGCTGGCTGGCGGCTGAGGTCCGCAGATAATATGGTCTCTGTAGGTAGAGCATAAGGCTTCTGACTTTATGGGTTTATAGGCTGCCATATCATCAAGCGTTAAAACGCCGGGTAGGGGCTCTTCTCTTGTTTTGGCTATGATAGCTTCAGCGATAGGTCCCTCGAGAAGTGCGCGCGGGTTTTGCGAAATGGCTCTTAGCGTATCTGCATAAGGCTTATTATCGCGGATAAATCCTTCAGGTATGGTTGTCTTGCCATCTTCAAGATAAAAATAATTTTTGGCATTTTCATCACGATTTAGCACAAATCTGCCCATGCGCGCGGTAATGCTCGCCATACGCGGGCTCACAGCAAAACCTTCTTCAGCCAAAGTTATAGCTGAGCTGAAATGACTGCCCCATTTGAGTTTCCCGTAATCTTGATGCGCCATGTTTAGCATAACAACTGCGCCAGGTACCCCCGTGGAGCGTCCTGAAGCTATTCCGTCGAAATATCTAACGGGTTCACCCGTTTCAGGGTCTAAAAACATCTCTGACGTCACACCCGCGGGCGCAGTTTCCCGCCCATTATAATCCCAGACCTTTGCTGTTTTGGGATCATAGACCAGCATGAAAGCGCCGCCGCCTAGGCCTGAGCTTTGAGGTTCGACTAAGCCTAATACCGCTTGAACCGCAATCGCTGCGTCTACTGCCGAACCGCCCGCTTTAAGTATGTCTACCCCAGCTTGGGTCGCCAGTGGATTAGCCGCGGCGACCATGCCATTGGCGCGGGCTTCGGTTTTAGAAATTGTAAATTCAGCGCTTTCCTGTTTAGATGAGGACTGAGCGCAAGCCGATAGGGCTAAGAGAGTTCCTAGGGCTAATTTTTCAAATGATTTCATTGACGAGCTTTCAAAATAAAGCGGTACATTAAGGGGGAAATGTTATAGGGCAAGCCTAGTGTTAAAAAATTTATTGTGAATCTGACTTAAGATGAATTTAAAGAATACCATTATCGATGTAGGCGGATTGCGCGTTGGACAAGCCCATGATGCAACTGTCCGAACTGGCGTAACCGTCATTCTACCAGATCAAGCCAGTATTTGCGCCGTAGATATTCGCGGCGGCGGATCTGGAACCCGGGAGACCGATACGCTAAATGACGGGGGGCTTATCGATAGAGCCCATGCTATCGTCTTATCGGGCGGGTCTGTTTATGGATTAGCGGCTGCCGACGGGGTTTGTGCGTGGTTAGGGGAGCAGGGGATGGGGTATGAAGCTGGAGCCAAGCCTGTTCCTGTTTCTCCGATAGTCCCCAGTGCAATTCTTTTTGATAACGCAAATGGCGGTGATAAATCATGGGGACTTAACCCGCCTTTTAGAGAACTAGGCATTAAAGCATGCGAGCAAGCTTCGGCTATAATCGCGCAGGGTAGCTACGGCGCTGGGTTTGGCGCGACGGCGGGTCTTTACGCTGGCGGAATTGGAACCGTGTCAGAGGTTGTAAACGGTATAACAGTCGGCGCAATAATCGCTGCGAACCCCGTAGGGTCGCCATATTTGCCAGGAACAGATTGCCCCTGGGCGTGGCCATTTGAGAAAAACGAGGAATTTGGTGGTCAGCGACCCCCAGCCGATTATAGCCTACAAGCCGCACAAGATACGAAACTGACCTTCCTAAAATCAGCGGGGCAATCTACCGTCATAGGGGCCATTGCAACCAATGCCGCCCTGTCTCAAAAGCAGCTCAAAAGACTGGCAATTATGGCGCATGACGGCATCGCAATGGCCGTGCAGCCCTCCCACACGCCATTAGACGGGGATACGATATTTGCCTTATCCACGGGTAATCAGTCCTGCCAAAGCCCCGTAGAGCTTGCTGAACTAGGGAGCGCCGCTGCGCGCTGCGTTGCAAGAGCGTTAACGCGCGGCGTAATTGAAGCTATATAAAGGCGGATTTACTCGTAATTATATCTCGATTATTTAATAACAATTCACAATCTCATTTAATCAGCTTGTTAATTCTAAGAGACGATATTAAGATAATAGGTGGTACCGATATTGTGTTTTTCCAATTGTAAAAATAAGTAGTGTGGCTGGGTGCTTGGAGAAAATTGAGATTGGTTTCAAGTGCCGCCAAGACTAGCTTTTCGTATTATGATATCTGAGAGTGCCGACGGGCAATGGCTTTAAATTCATTCATTTCCTTATGAGCACAATGCAGTTAGGAGTAAGGCAATTAAATTAGGTTTGACCATTGCGTTTTTACTTGCTGCGGCATTTTATGCTTCTGCAGGGTTTGGAGGCGGCTCAACTTACACGGCGCTTTTGGCTATATCTGGCGCGCCTTTTTATGTCATTCCAGTCGTGTCTCTATTATGTAATATCTGTGTTGTTGCTGGGAATTGTATTCGATATTTTAGAACCAAACTTATTAATTTACCGGATGTTTGGCCGTTATTTATTCTGTCTCTTCCAGCTGCATTTATTGGCGGGCGGTTAAATGTTTCGGAGACGATTTTTATCGGAATGTTATGTCTTGCTCTATTTATGGCAGGGGTCAAAATGCTCTTTAGTCAAGCCGAGGTTCATACTGATAAAGATCAACTTCTTAGGGGTAAGTCAGTGCACTGTGCGCTCATAGGTGGGGCTATCGGCTTTTATTCTGGTATTGTCGGGATTGGCGGCGGAATATTTCTTGCGCCAATATTGTACAAACTTCGATGGGGGCATGCCCAGGAAATTGCCGCTGCTTCAAGTGTCTTCATTCTAGCGAACTCTATTTCCGGATTAGGAGGGCAAGTAATTAAAGTAAGTAAGCTTGATCTCATACCAACAATAATACCCTACTCGCCTCTTATTATGGCTGTACTTGTCGGTGGTACGATTGGGAATGTCGTCAGCATAAAGTTTTTTAAGCCGATCACTTTACGTCGTATCACAGGGTTATTAATTCTTGCCGTCGCCATAAGATTGACAATTAAATGGCTAGGTTAATGGCGATTTATATAGTTAGATGACGTCTGTTTGATTAGTTATTAAATCCAAAGAAAAGGGCCAGTCCTTCCAAAAATTATTCATTTATGCTATGGCAACAGGTTCTCGATTTTATAGAAAATTTAGCGAACGCTTGAGACACTTGATGGAATAATTTTTCGTGTAAGTAACTGGAGTTTATGGACAAAAGCCTATTGTTAGGTATACAGAAGTTTGTTTAAGGGAAATTGGATTGCATATGAAAACTGATTTGGTATGGCATAAAGTTGCTGAACTGGACGAGCTCCCAGATGGACGTGTTAAATCAGCAAAGGCGGGTAATCGCGCCATCGCGCTCTCTCACTTTGATGGTCAATATGCAGCGATGGATAATAAGTGCCCGCATCAAGGTGGCCCGTTAGGTGAAGGCTCCATTGAAAAGGGCGTCGACGGAAAATGCTGGATACGCTGTCCGTGGCATGGCTGGGATTTTGATCCCTTAACGGGCAAGCCACCAGGAGGCCACGAAGACACAGGGCAAGAAACCTATGCTGTCGAAGTCCGCGATGATGGCGTCTATATCGGGTTAGAAGCGGAGGCCCCACATGAACGCACCGTGACTGACGTGATGGCCGAAACAATGGTCAATTGGGGGGTGACATCTGTCTTTGGCATGGTCGGTCATTCCAATCTTGGTCTTGCGGATGCTGTTCGGCGTCAAACGGTTGCAGGTAATATGTCATATTACGGTATTCGGCATGAAGGCGCGGCCTCTTTCGCATGTTCAGGTTATGCCAAACTAACAGGAAAACCCGCGGCCTGTCTTGCCATTGCCGGCCCGGGCGCAACAAATTTAGTGACAGGTCTTTGGGACGCTAAGGTTGACCGCGCCCCTGTTTTGGCTCTGACAGGCCAAGTCCAAGTTCAAGTCTTTGGGCCTGGCGCGTTCCAAGATATCGATTTGAAAGCTGCCTTTGCGCCCGTTGCGAAATTCAGCCAAAATGTTTTGGCCTCCTCTAACCACGCAGAGCTAACAAATCTTGCTTGTAAATCGGCGCTTGATACACGCGATGTTGCGCATTTGATTTTCCCAGATAATGTACAGACCATGCCGGCCAAAGAAGGCGCTGCCGCGGGGTCTCCGGAAGGGCGAATGGCGGACATTCATATTACGCCATCAAAGGCGTCTCTTGATAAAGCGGTTAAAGCTTTAAAAGGCGCAAAACGCCCACTCATTATTGTGGGGTACGGCGCGAATGTTGCGATGAAAGATATTACTGCCTTTGCCGAGCATATTGGCGCGCCAATTGCGACGACCTTTAAAGCCAAAGGGCAAATCCCTGATAGTCACCCGCTCGCGGCGGGCGTTTTAGGCCGCTCAGGCACGCCCATTGCCAGCTGGTTTATGAATGAATGTGATTTGATTTTAGCGCTAGGTGCATCTTTCTCAAATCATACAGGTATTGAAAAATCCAAGCCTCTTATCCAAGTTGATTTCGAACCCGCCCAATTAGGCCGGTTCCATGCGATTGACGTCCCTGTTTTGGGGGAAATCGGTGTCACTGTAAATGCGTTCTCTAAGGCGCTTAAAAAGCACTCTATGATAGATCAACGTGATGAAATTGCGGGGCGCTGGAAAATCTGGCGGGCGGAGAAAGAAAACCGCCGGCAAGACGTTAGCGATAAAGGCCTAAATTCTGCGATGATCTTTGAGACGCTCTCTAATACCCTGCCGGATGACGCCGTAATTGCTGTCGATGTCGGAAATAATACTTATTCCTTCGGTCGCTATTTTGAATGCGCGGGCCAAAGCGTGTTGATGTCTGGTTATTTGGGTTCAATAGGCTTTTCCTTCCCTGCCGCTTTAGGGGCATGGGCTGCGACACAAGACCAAGCAAATTACAAAGGCCGTAAGGTTGTGTCCATCAGCGGAGATGGCGGGTTTGGCCAATATGCGATGGAGTTTACTACAGCGGTGAAATACGGCATGAATATTACCCATGTTTTACTTAATAATAATCAACTTGGGAAAATATCAAAAGAACAGCGCGGCGGCGATTGGCCCGTCTGGCAAACGTCACTTCAAAATTTGAACTTTGCAGGTTTTGCTAGGGCGTGCGGCGGACACGGCGCGCGGGTCATCAAGCCAGCTGACCTGCAAAAAGCCATCAAAGAAGCTCTCGCCTATGACGGACCTTCGTTAGTTGAGATTATCTCCGATCCCGATCTGATTTAATGTTGCAAACTGCTCAATATATCTCTTATGGCATCGGGATCTATATGGTTATCGGCCTTGTCTTTGGCCTGTATTATGTAACCATTGGTGTTCGCCGTGAGCCTATTGCTGGGAAGGGGATTATCCTTCGCGTCATGCTGTTACCTGCCGCCGCCTTGCTCTGGCCATACCTGCTAAAGACAAGGTCATGAAGCGCGCTCACCGCAAAGCTCATAAACTCATCTGGTTGCTCCTGCCTTGGGCGTTAGTTGCGATTTTGTGGACTGCTTATGCTATTCATGGGAGCCAGCTATGAGTCATGAGTTTGTACCTGTTCAATGGAATAAGCAAAAATATGTCTATGACTTAGTCCTGCTAGTCGGAATTTTTATTTTCCTAGCGAGCTTTATGATTATGGGCTCACAAAAACCCGCGGCGGATGCCACCATTTTGATGATCCGTGGCTTTGGAAGTTGTGCTATTGTTCTCCTGCATATCGTTCTGGCTATCGGGCCATTAGCGCGGCTGTCAGGACGCTTTAAACCTTTGCTTTACAACCGCCGTCATTTCGGGGTTATCACTGCGTTGATAGGTTTAGCCCACGGCGGTCTAGCTTTGATGTGGTATCATGGTTTTGGGACAATTAACCCTATCGCCTCCGCCATTGGCGGATATGGTAATTATGGGACCGCTATTGAATTTCCTTTCGAGAGCCTTGGGCTTATCGCTCTCATTGTTCTTTTAATTATGGCCGCTACGAGCCATGACTTTTGGCTCTCACGCTTAACGCCCCCCGTGTGGAAAACCCTACATATGAGTGTCTATTTCGCTTATGCCGCTTTGATTGGGCATGTGGCGCTCGGGGCCGCGCAATTTGAAAAATCGCCTTCGCTCTTAATCGCCATTGGGATAGGCGCTTTGTCACTGGTCGCCTTGAATGTCGCGGGGCTCCTTAATGACCATGGGCTTGATTCATCTGCCAATACGGACGCGGGATGGATTAATGTAGGTGACCCGCTGTCTATTGCTTTAAATAAAGCCGTCACAGTAACCCCAAAATCGGGCGAACGTATCGCTATTTTCAGACAGTCTAAAGGCATTTCCGCAATTGTGGCCGTTTGTTCTCATCAAAACGGACCTTTGGGGGAAGGCTGTATTAAAGATGGGTTGATAACCTGTCCTTGGCACGGCTTTCAATTTGACCCCGAGACAGGCGCCGCTCCGCCGCCCTTTACAGACCGCGTACAGACACATGAGGTTAAAATCGTAAAAGGTGAAGTCTGGGTGAAGTCAACACCGGATGTTCTCGGTACCGTCCGTACAGCTATTAGGGTGAACGATGAATAATGAAGATGATTTTTATGTAGGTTATGGCGCGATGCCGCAAAAGGATCGCCGCTTCCTTTTAAAAACTGTCCCGTTTGGGCTTTTAGGCCTGGCTGGCGCAGGCGCATTTATCGGCACGCGCGCAGCTTCGGATGGCGGCGGAAGGTGGGAAACAGGAACGCCTGTGACCTTAAAGGGCCGCATCGGACTGGACCCTTATCCCGTGCTTTGGGTTGGGAATGTTGGTCACGTTATAGCGGGCATAGGAAAAATGGGCGCAGATGAACATTGCAAAGCCTTTGAAGGGCAAAGCGTCGAAGTAACAGGCGTTAGAATTGTGCGTAATGAATGTTTTATGCTGGGGGTCGCCAAAGGGGACATAAGAGTTATTGATCAGAACATGCCGGCAATGCCAAAGGCCACAAAAGTCGATGACGTTTCCACGATTGGAGAGATATTGGACGCCCAATGTTTTATGGGCATTATGAACCCTGGATATGGCAGAACGCACCGTGCCTGCGCCACGCTCTGTATTCGCGGAGGACAACCGGTTTTCTTTTCTTATGGCGCTAGCGGAGCGCAGGCTGGCCCCGGCAACTGTAGCGGGAATGGATGTATTTTAGCCAGCGCTACTGGCGGCAAAATAAACGATGAGATTTTAAACCATGTTGGCGTGCCGGTGACAATCGACGCGGCGCTAGAGAAAATCGGTAACCTCTACCGTCTTGTTTATAAATCAAAGAGCCTTCGACGTCTGTCATGACACTCAATATTTTCTTGATATTTGGCGCCGTCTTTTTTGCCTTTGCTCTCGTTTCTAAACGTATTGAGGGAACGATAATCACGGCGCCATTTTTGTTCGCTCTTGGCGGGCTGGCTTTGTCATCTGTCCTCGCTGAAACGGCTGGATTGTCTTATAATGAAGGCGGTCTTCATGTCTTGGCGGAGCTTACTCTTATTCTCGTCTTGGCCGCGGATGCCTCGCAAATCTCATTTGATGAGCTGAAAAAACAAAAGGCTATTCCTGCGCGGTTATTGCTCGTAGCACTGCCGCTCATCATGGTCATGGGCACCTTGGTGGGTTACTCCATTTTCCCAGAAATGGGTTGGTATGGGGCGGCATTGATAGCCGCAATATTAGCCCCGACTGACGCTGCTCTGGGCGCTTCTGTCTTAGCCGATAAATCTGTCCCTGCCAAAATCCGCCAAGGCTTGAATGTGGAGAGCGGCCTCAATGACGGAATCGCCCTACCGGCCGTTTTGTTTTTTGCCTGTTTCTTGAATATTACCCATCAATCAGCGGAAGAAAACTGGCTCCTTTTCTTAAGCCTTCAACTTACTATTGGACCGATTGCGGGACTCGTTGTTGGGTGGATAGGTGGTCATCTGATTGCGCGGGCGGCTAAAAAAGGATGGATGACATCAGAGTTTCAAGGCGTCGCCGCCATTGCTTTGGCCGTTATGGCTTTTGCTGCCGCCGAGATTTGCCATGGCAACGGTTTTATTGCCGCTTTCGTTGGCGGTCTGACTTACGGAAACCTTCATGTTAACTATTCAAAATTCCTGCATGAGTTTACAGAAACAGAAAGTCAGTTCTTAAGCTATTTGACCTTCTTCTTATTCGGAGCCTTAATCCTGCCAGAAGCTATACATCACGTAAACGGGCAAATCATTCTTTATGCCGTTCTTAGCTTAACATTAATTCGAATGTTACCCGTCTTTATTTCCATGATAGGGGCAGGGCATCGCTTGCCAACAGTCGCCTTTATGGGATGGTTCGGCCCAAGAGGTTTG
The DNA here is from genome assembly GCA_964463835.1 of uncultured Hellea sp. Lineage (GTDB taxonomy): Bacteria > Pseudomonadota > Alphaproteobacteria > Caulobacterales > Maricaulaceae > Hellea. Next base: position 1,309 of record CAYXEB010000069.1, on the reverse strand, counting down.
GCGTCTCTTCTCTTTGCTTTACTTGTCCTTGAAGACTTACAGGTCGAACAAGCAGAGATCATCCAAACCATCGTCGCAACCACAGTGCTCTTTAGCATTGTACTACACGGCATGACCGCGTCGCCATTGAGTAAGAAATTAGGTCGATATTCAACGCGATAGATCAAGTTTCTGTAATGAATGATGATAGAAACTCAGCAAATAGGACAGTAGCGTGAGATGTCAGGGGTGCGCTGAACGTCTCTTTTGATCAGAACGACCAGCATCGCCATTTCGGAATGCTATCCACAGAGATAGTCGATGAATCAAGTCATAAGACGTTGGGAGCTTACTCATTTTACACCTCATATTTGAGGACAATATCACGTGTTCAGAGCGACTAAATTAACGTTTTATTATCTTCAAGTCTTAATAAATACGCTCAAAAAAGGGCTAGATATGTCGGCAGATTGGAAAGAGCAGTTCGATGTAATGTCTGCGGCCGCAGAGAGCCTTAATGACGGACTTCTAATTTTTGATCGCGATGCCAAAATCGTCTTTGTAAATTCTTCATGTAAGGTGATTATGTCAGAGCGCGGCGTGCAATGCGACCTCGGAATGGATCGCCGTGAGATCGTCAAACAATTTGTAGAGATTAAGACGATTGACCTTCAGGGCGGCAGCTTAGACGATTATTTGGAGGAATATAACCTCACTGTACCTCAAGAAGTAAATTCGAAAATTGGCGACAGATATTTTATTCGGCGGCAAACCCCAATTCCATCGGGCGGCCAAATTGTGACCTTCACAGATGTGACAGATTTGCAAAATGCTATGTCACAAGAACAATTTGCCAAAAAGGAAATGGCACTATTAACTCAGCAGATGCAAAAAAAATATACGCTCTTTGCCGAGGCCATGGAGAGCTTATCTGACGGATTGCTAATCTATAATGATGACGCTGAAATTTATGCGTTAAATTCATCCTATAAAAATATAATGACAGCAAAAGGCGTGGAGTGTCACATCGGGATGACGCGTCTTGAATATTTAAAGCATCTGGAAAAAGTTGACTTGGTCAATACGGAAGGCGAGACACTCGAAACATGGCTTGAACGTAATGATACTTCTACGTCTGATGAAATGTCTTTCAATTTAGGCGCTCAACATTTTATTAAGCGAAGTAATCCGATGGCCTCTGGCGGCAAGGCTATAACATTGACAGATGTCACAGATATGAAAAATGCGCTAACGAAAGTTGAGAGCGCCGAAAAAGCCAAATCTGAATTTCTCGCTAATATGAGCCATGAGATTCGAACGCCTATGAACG
>CAYXEB010000068.1:0-10956 GCA_964463835.1 uncultured Hellea sp. | reverse complement strand
TATCTATGCCCGTCACAGGCATTGGCCCCGTAAAATCTGCGCTCTTAAAACTAGACGCGGCGAAGCTTAGCGCGAAGTTGGCCCCGCTGATTACGGTCGAATCGCGGCTTTCCTCACTGCGCGATGTCGTGAAGGAATTTTGTATGGAAGAAGGTATTCCTGTTTAAGGATTATCTTTAAACCTTCTCAGGATAAATCGGACGAATATCATAGGGAATATCATCGAGGTTTCCGAGAACGGTTTTAGCCGCGTCATCTAACGGTAAATATTTATCCAAAAAAGCTTTCGCCGTGTCGTAATTCCCGTCGTTTTGCAGGACGACAATTTTGCCTGTTAAATCAGAGATGGCTTGTTCGAGCTTGGTGAAATCGATTTTAAAGCGCTGTTGGTCCGCCAGCCATTCGACCGCTCCGACCTCTCGGTAATAATTATATTGATAGGCCGCGCCTTTGGCATGAGCCGCGCCAGTTCCAAACCGCATCGAGCGAAATTTTCCAGAGAAATATGTCGCCAGGAATGCTTCTTTATCAGCTATTGGGAGTTCGCCGCGCTCCATCATATAGATAATATTATAAGCGCCCATTACATCGGCCTTGCCTTCTTCGATGCCTGAATAAAGTTCCTTTAACTGCGCGCTAACTGTTGTTTCAATTAGTCCCGCGGGGCCGTCAACGCTAATTGTTCCGGGTCCAAGGGAGTGCGATAATTCATGAAATAACGTATTATTGCTCATCCATTTTTTAGCCGTCAACTTGGCTTGCTCTGGGACTAAAACGCGTTCGCCAATGGGGCCGAGAATCCGGTCATATTTCGCGCCGAGCACATTATTGAGAATCACCTTTTTTGCGCCTTTGGCTTCACGCACACGCTCATCATTGGGCAGGTTAAAGGCAATGGTTTGAACGCCGTTTTTATTATCGCCGCCGCCTTGAACTTGATAGGTCGCCGCGATTGGGCTCTCGAACCCGCGTTTGTAATTCTTATAAGCTTCATCAACAGGCAGGTTCTTTTCCATGTCTTTGAGGAAGTCTTTATATTTGGCGAGCGCGGCAGACTCTTCTGGATTCTTAACCGTCACGAAAGACTCATAAGCCGTTTTATAACCGAACACGCCATCATCATAGACTTCATAGGGGCCAATGGCGACTTCGATATTTCCGTCTAGATCCATCCACGCCATTTCAGAAGCAAAGTAGTCATCCGTGAGAAAGGCCTTAGCGCGAAGCGTTAGAAAGTTTTTCATCGACTCATTTTCGGATATCTGTGCCGCTTCAAGCATCAGCTTTGCTGCGGGCAGGAGCCATTGCGCGTAAACTTCGTGGTAAGGCACAGCGGTTAAGCCGCCTTCTGCGTCACGGCGAATAACGGTATATCCCGAGGTGAAGGCCTCTTTATCGGCGGGATTGGCCGTGATATGATTTTCAAATTCTTCTTTGCTCATATCAACGGGATAAAACCCCCCGCCTTTGGGGCAGGGTGTCTCGCCGTAAAATACAGCATCGTCTTCTAGGCCGTCACAGGGGCCAAAGTGAAGGTCAAACATTTTAAGCTGCGCCGCTGTGCCTTTACTTTCGATCTCTGTACGAAGCTGTGGATAGTTTTCTCCGCGTTGACGCAGATAAATTTCGGAGAGATAGCCGCTGGCCTCAATCAGCTTATTCACGACGGCTCTTTCCGAATCAGAGAGAAAACTCGTATCAACATCCATTTTGACTTCGGCAAATTTGGCATATTGATCCTCGACATCATAACCCGTCGATGGGGTCTGTGAAATCGTGATAGGCACAGAATTTGTTGTCTTTATCTCCGTCTTTGGAGAACAGGCAGCGAGCGTAATAGATAGGGCTATCGCGGCCAGTGAAGCTGCGTTTAAAAATTTGGTCATTTTATACCTCTAATTTTTCTTTTATTTTAGCGGCTAGGCTATTTAGTTCATCCATACTGGCTATACCACCCCCGCCATGCATGCCGGGCTCGGTCCCTTCAAAACAGGGTAGGATATGAATATGGGTATGAAAAACAGTTTGCCCTGCTGGCGCGCCGTTAAATTGCATAATCCGAATGCCGTCAGGTTTTAGCGCGGCCTCGACGGCTTTGGCAATACGCTGGGCCGTGCCAAAAAGCCGGCCAATATCTTTGGCGTTGGTTTCTAACAAATTGCGCGAAGGCGCTTTCGGGATGACCAATGTATGTCCTTTGGATTGCGGGAACACATCCATAAATGAGAGGATGTTGCCATCTTCATAAACTTTCGCGCAAGGCATTTCGCCGCGTAGAATTTTCGCGAATACGTTATCGTCTTCGTAAGGGCCGTGCAGGGTCATATATCTTTCCTAAAGGGCGTGTGTTTTGCCAATATTGTTATCTCATGTTCAACGGCGCGGCGCTCTCTTGTCAAGTAATCACTGATGGCATTACGTAGTCCTGGGTGGGATAGGTAATGTGCCGAATGGGTTGTGACGGGCTCATAACCGCGTGCGAGTTTATGTTCACCCTGCGCGCCCGCTTCGACCTTGGGCAATCCAAGCTCAATACCCGCTTCAATCGCTTGATAATAGCAGAGCTCGAAATGCAGGAAGGGCTTATGTACCATGCAGCCCCAATTACGGCCATAAAGCGCGTCTGACCCGATGAAGTTAAGCGCGCTAGCTATCGGCGTGTCTGCGTCAAACGCCATGACGAGTAAAATATCCTCGCGCATCGTCTGTTGCATAATATCGAAAAATTTGCGGGTCAGATAAGGCCGGCCCCATTTGCGCTGTCCCGTATCCATATAACAGCGGTAGAAAAAATCCCAATGCTGTGGTTTTAAATCATCCCCTGTCAGGCGTTTAATAGTGATGCCCTTTTGCGCGGCTTTGCGCTCTTTGCGGATGTTCTTGCGTTTGCGTGAGGACAGGGTGATGAGAAAGCTATCGAAATTTTCATAAGTGCGGTTGATGAAATGAAATTGACGGTCTTCGCGGTGCGCGAAGCCGACCTTTTCTAATAAGCTTAAATCTTCGGACTGCAGGAAGGTCAGGTGAACTCCTGAATAGTCCCAATCTTCGCAGGCTCGCAACATAGCCGACACCAGCGCTGTTTTTGCCTCTTTGTCTTTCGCCAAAAGCCGCGGCCCTGTGGCGGGGGTGAAAGGAATGCTGGATTGGAGCTTGGGATAATAATTCCCGCCCGCGCGGTGCAGCGCGTCCGCCCAGCTATGGTCGAAAACATATTCGCCACGGCTATGGGTTTTGGCATAGAGCGGAGCCGCACCGAGGGATGTCCCGCTCTTGTCTTCCAGCCAAATATGACGGGGCGCCCAGCCTGTATCCTCAGTTGCCGAGCCGCTTTCCTCACAAGCGTTTAAAAAACGCCAGCTCAGAAAAGGGTGCTTACCTGCGGGCAAATGGGCATCCCACGCGGCCTCGCTCACCTCGCTAATGCGGGTTAAAATCCGGGCGGATAGGCTCAATCTATTTCGACAATAGCGTCAATTTCGACGGCGACATCTAAGGGCAGGCTTGGCGCGGAGACAGCAAAGCGCGCGTGACGGCCAGCATCCCCAAAGACAGCGACCATAATATCGGAACAGCCATTAATCACCATGGGGATATTGGCCTGCGTCGCGCTGGGTAGGGCTTGAACAAATCCGCCAAGTTTCACAATGCGTTTGACGCGAGATAAATCTCCGCCGCATGCCGCTTTCATCTGAGCGATTAAATTTAGCGCCGAGAGCTTCGCTCCGGCTTGTCCTTGCTCAACGCTCAGATCTTCGCCCAAACGCCCGCCAATGGTGTTATCGCCGATTTTAGAGATCTGCCCCGAAATGAAAACAAGATTGCCGCTCACAACATAAGGCAAATAATTGGCCACAGGCGCAGAAGGTTCTGGCAACGTCAGGCCAAGTTTTGCAAGATTTTGTTCAGGGGTAGACATTTTAGCTCCTTTTATCTTGCGTTCGGATAACGGATTTCCCATCTATCGTAAAGTGAATAGGAGCCATCAATGCCAGAGCTAGACCAAGTCATGCCATTGCCGCGTAAGAACGAAGCGGTAACTGAATTTTTGAAAACGCGGCGCTCCAATTTGGCTAAGGTTATGGGCGGTCCAGGGCCGTCCAAGGCCGAGCTTTCAAAGCTTTTAAAGATTGCGGCGCGCGTGCCCGATCACCGTAAATTAGCCCCTTGGCGCTTTGTCGTATTTACGGGTCAAGCGCGTGCTGATTTTGGTCAGTATATCGGCGCAGCGTTTATGAAAAATAATCCCGAAGCGTCTCAAGATCGCGCGATTTTTGAAGGCGCGCGGTTTCTTCGCGCTCCGGCGGTGGTCGGCGTAATATCAAGTCCCGTTGAATGTAAACGCGCCACGCCGATTTGGGAACAACAGCTCAGCTCTGGCATTGTCTGTTATAACCTCATGATAGCAGCGCAGGCGGCTGGCTATGGCGCGCAGTGGCTTACAGAATGGTATGCCTATGACACAGATATTCATACTGTACTCGCGATGGGGGCGGGTGACCAAGTTGCAGGTTTTGTTTATATAGGGACAGCCTTAGAGCCGTCCAAAGAACGCGCAAGGCCAGATATGGCCGAAAAGATTAGTTATTGGTGAATTAACCATATGTCGTTATGAGTCGTCTTTGAATATATAAGTAGCTGCTGATGACCAAGCCTCCGACAAAAACTGCCCCAGATGAAAGTCTGACGACGCCGCGTGATAATTCTTCTCGTTTGTTAAAGTTCATTGTTGATGAAGCGCCAGCCGCTGGCAGCGTCACGAAAATCGCGGATGGTGTGTTTTGGTTGCGCTTTGATTTGCCGATGAAAGGCCTGGATCATATTAATCTCTGGGCGCTTAAGGACGGTGATGGTTGGGTTGTTGTTGATACGGGTATTGGCAATCGCGCGAGCCGTGAAATTTGGGAAAAACACTTTGTCGAGCTTATGGGCGGGCGTCCCGTCAACCGTGTGATTTGCACCCATTTACATCCTGATCATACGGGTCTTGCAGGCTGGATTTGCCGTCGGTTTGGCGCGCCGCTTTTGATGACTCGCGGCGAGTATTTTCTCTGCCGCCTTATGGCTGCCGATACGGGTAAGGAAGCTCCGGCCGCCGGCATAAATTTTTACCGCAAAGCGGGATTCACAGACGATCAAATTGAGCTCTATAAAATGCGCTTTGGCGGGTTTGGGAAGGCCATCACAGCTATGCCGCAAGGCTATGACCGATTGGTCGATGGCGAGCTGGGATTGATTGACGGACGTGAATGGCGCGTTATTATCGGCAGTGGTCATTCCCCCGAACATGCTTGCCTTTATTGTCCAGAGCTAAATGTGTGTCTTACGGGAGATCAGCTCCTACCCAATATCAGTTCCAACGTGTCCGTTTGGCCAACAGAGCCAGAAGGTAACCCGCTTGAAGATTGGATAAGCTCTTGCCACAAATTGAAAGCCGAGCTTCCCGAAGATGTCTTAATCGGCCCGGCTCACGGCATTCCGTTTCACGGCGCGCATAAGCGGCTAGATAAATTGATAGAGCATCATGAAAAAGCCTTGGAACGTTTGCTTGAACATTGCAAAACGCCGCGCCGCGCAACTGAAGTTTATTCGGTTTTATTTCGCCGCGCGATTAATGACGGTAACCGCATTATGGCGGTTGGCGAATCCATCGCGCATTTAAATTGTTTAAAGGGGCGCGGTCTAATTTCCCGCCGCTTCAATGATGCAGGCCACTTTACATATAAGGCACGCAGATCAGCTACCGGATAGAGCGATAGGTCTTTTTACTCTTTTTCTGTTCTTGCGCTTCCTTTTCGGCTTTGGCTGCCTCGGCCTCAGCCTTTTCATATTCATCTAATAGCGTTGACCCGGTCTCAAGTTGCGAGGCGCTCTCTATCTGGCTCAGGCTTTCAATCTGGCTACCTGTAATTCCGCTACCAATTAATAAAGGGGATTTTGTCGGTGTGGCCACGCGGGTTTCGGGGATGTCTTCGACAACCTTGGTTGTTTCAGCTGTCACTGGCGTAGGTTTTCCTTTAGGGAATAAGCGCCAAATCGTTCCATTATATTTATCTGCGAAAAATAACCCGCGTTTATCCATAATCATGGCGCCGGGCGTACCCCAAGCGCTACGCCCTGTGGAATTCACAAAGCCTTCAAGCAATATACGCGGCGCGCCCGATGGCACACCAAACTCTGTGGGAATAGCGATTAACTGATGCGCCTTAGGTCCTAATTGCGAGGCAATGATATGGCCTTTAAGGGCTGGCGGCCAATCCTTCGGGCTTTCATATTGCCCAGGCAGTATAAGAGCGGCTAGCGATTGACCCGAAAACCGCAAAGGGGCGTCTGGATGGTTAAGGGAGACTAATGTCTCTCCGCTTCCCATCCAAATGGCGCTACCCCCTAATTTGGCCAGACTATAAATGGGCGTTTCACTTGTAGTAATATTTTTGGACCGCCCTGTTTGAGCATCAATATGCACAAGCTGCGCGCCGCTTGTTTGGTTTACGGCCAAAATAAGCGCGTTTTTATCAGCTATTAAAGGATGCTCACCTTGACTTTGGGCATTGGCGAGAGAGGCGAGCTGGCGCGGGGGCGTATTTTGCTCAAGGTCTAAGGCCCAAACCGCGCGCTTATCAGCGACATATAATGTGTGATCTATAAAACTTAAGCCGGTTGGCTCGTTAAAGGTGTGAGTCAAGGGTCGTTTAATATCCATGGATCCATCCGCGCCGCGGTCACTCATCACCCAAATCCGGCCCGTTTTCTGGTCAGCTGCATATAGCGCCCCGTCTTGGGAAATCGCTAAAGCTGAAATCGATCCAAGGCCTTGCGCAAAGGGCGTCAGGCTCAGTGTATCAATTGTTTTAAGCGCGTCAGCTCTTACGCCGCGATGCATAGAGACGGCATTTTGGCGCGCATGCCCGGCGCTTTCACCTTGGGCAATTGCGACTTCGTCCCACGGGGTAGCCCAAGCGGTAGCGCTAATTCCTAAGCTTAATAAGATTCCAAAACCGAATCGCATAAGGCTTTATGGCGGGGCGATAGGGTTTTGACGAGAGCTTAATGTCAGCTTTCGTCAGGCAAGCTTATGATAAAATTGATGGATTCAGCCCTTGTCATGGCTCTGACATTTTGGTTAGCTATGGAAGAACGTTAAATGGAGCGGCATTTTCAAATTTAAAATTCATTTTACTATGATGGGTTTTCATAGCTTCAAAGGATTAATGACTTGAGCTATTTGGATCAAAATCTCCAGAGTTCACTTACGGGCGCGACAGCAGACCTACCGCCCGTTGCTCAAGGCAATTATCCTTGCCTTATTTTAAATGCTGATTACCAACCTCTGTCTTATTTCCCCTTATCTTTGTGGTCTTGGCAAGATGCGGTCAAAGCCGTCTTTTTAGACCGCGTGCAAGTGGTAGATCATTACGAACAAATTGTTCGTTCTGCGAGTTTTGAAATGGAAATCCCGAGTGTTGTCGCGCTTAAGGATTATGTCGCCCAAAACCGCGTTCCGGCATTTACCCGATTTAATTTATTTTTGCGCGATAGTTTTGAATGCGTTTATTGTCATAGCCCTGATGAATTGACCTTTGATCATCTTATTCCCCGACGCCTTGGAGGAAAAACAACATGGGAAAATATCGTTGCGGCATGCTCGAAATGTAATTTGCGCAAAGGCGGGCGCTTACCCAAAGACGCCGCTATGCATCCGCACACAGCGCCCTATAAACCCAATATGCATCAATTGCAGGCTCAAGGACGCAAGTTTCCGCCCAATCATTTACATGAAAGCTGGCTCGATTATCTCTATTGGGATGTTGAACTTGAGGCTTAAATAAGTTCATTCCGACTTGATAAATTTTCCGATTAAGGTCACTCTAAGATATGAAATTACATCCTTATGCTCTTATTCTCGGCGTCGGCATTGGCGTTATGGTCCTCTTTGCCTTGCGTCATCCACTCTTTAGCCTTTTAGCGACCGTCATTTCCGTTCTCGGCTTTGACGTGGCGTTTAAAAAGAAAATCAAGAATATAGACGATGATAACGATAGTGATAGCGAATGAGGCCTATTCATAAACAGCTTTCATGGCTGCTGCTCACGGGTTTAACCGCCTGCGGAAGTAAAGTTGATAAATCCCCAAATGTGATTTTAGAGACAAGCTTGGGCGCGATTGAAATCGAAGTCTATCCGGAGAAAGCGCCGCTCAGCGCGGGTGATTTCTTAAACTATGTCGATAGAAAATATTATCATGGCCAAGGGTTTTACCGCGTTGTTCGCGCCGATAATGATCCGCGCCAGATGGGTATGTCTTTGATTCAGGGCGGACGACTCAACATTGAATCTATCGGCGCGCCTATTGCCCATGAAACAACCAAAATGACGGGCCTACGTAATAATGCGGGCTCTGTGGCGATAGCCAGGGAAGAACCCGGCACGGGCAGCGCCGCTTTTTTCTTTATCAATATTGATGATAATAACTTTCTTGATGAAGGCGGGGAGCGCAATCCTGATGGACAAGGTTATGCCGTTTTTGGGAAGGTTGTCGCTGGCATGGATGTCGTCAAAAAAATCCAAGCGCTCGATGTGGCTCAGGAATCAGATGATGAGCGCACACAGGGCCAATTTCTAAAAGAGCCCGTGATTATTTCTAAAGCCTTCCGCAAGTGATGGGATTCGTGAAGGGTGCCGTTCTTAGTGTAATCGGCTGCCTGTTTGCGTTGTTGGTTTCAGCCTGTTCATCTCAAAATTCGTCTGAGGCCTTAAAAGAGACGGACGCTGTATATTACCTTGTGCGTCACGCTGAAAAAACAACTCAAAAAAATGATCCAGGACTTACGGATGCGGGTGTTCGCCGCGCCAATGACCTTGCCGAGCGGCTGTCGGGAATAAAGCTCGATAAAATTTATGCGTCTAATTATATTCGCACGCGCGATACGGCGGCCCCGGCGGCAAAGGCCCAAGGTGTGGCAGTTGAAATTTATAACCCTACGGATTTAGAAGGTTTTGCTACTGTATTGCTTGCTCAGACAGGGCATATATTGGTTGTCGGGCACTCAAATACGACGCCGCCTCTGGCCGAGTTTTTAGGCGGTGAGGGCGGAGAACCCATTGTTGAGGCCAGCGAATATAACCGGTTTTATGTTATCACGCGCAGCGGAGCAAATATCGCTAGCGATATCCAAACTTTTGGGGAATAGAGCGGATTAAGCGAGGGCGGCTGTGGCTTCAGCTTTTATCCGCCCAATCATTGCTTTAAGTCCATTAGAGCGCTGTGGTGATAAATGCTCGTCAAGCTCTAATTGTTTCAATATTTGAGCCGCGTCTAGCGCTCCTATTTCTGACGCTTTTCGCCCAGAGAAAATTTTCAGCGTTACGGCCACTAGGCCTTTGACAATATGAGCGTCGCTATCCCCCCGAAAGACCAAGACCGGGTCAGCAGGATCTCCGCTTTGCTTTGAGACAAGCCAGACTTGGCTTACGCAGCCTTTGACTTTACTGGCTATGTTCTTTTCTGCAGGCTCTAAAGGCGCAAGGTTTTTTCCCATATCGATGACATGGGTATAGCGCTCCTCCCAATCCGAAAGGAAAGCGAAATCGTCAATCATATCCTGTATATCAGCGGGGAGTGTCATGCCTTTCAGATAGGCAGGAAGCACTTACGGCGCAAGGTGAGATATTCATTTCATTTTAAGGCGGCATTCGCTTTAAGTGAGTCTTTTCCAAGGCCACAGGTTCAAGGGGAATTGGCTCGATTTTTGCAAGAATAGGACGTTGAGTATAGACTAGTGGTTTGTGGAGCCTAAATGCGGGTAAAATCATCATATAATGGTTTAGTGATGCCGAGTTTGATTTGGCTTGCTGCAATCGCGGCTGCCTTGTTGGGCGGAATTTTACGAGGCTTGGATATAGCGTCGCTTTTGCCTTTGGCAACAATTGGCGCCTTGCCCGCAGGGCTGACATTGATGCTTACGCCTATTCTGCGCAAAGAATGGGCGCAGATATTGGTTCTATTCGCTTGGCTTTCGCTCGGGATTGTCGCCTGCCTCGGAGTTGGTTTAATCCCGATGGCTCTTTTGTTTTTATGCGCGCCCGTCGCAGCGGCATTGTTTGAGAAAGAAAAAGTCGTTGAGGCTCTCATTATGGGGACCATTATCGCTGCCGTAATTTTCTACGCCCAGCGCACTGGGAGCCTTCCGAAAACGGCTTTAAATGAAAGCCAGCAACTGTGGAGTACTCAAGCCGCCTTGATGGCCACATTGGGGTTAATCATCTCCACTCTTTTGGGAGCCTCTTATAATCGATTATCTCCTCAATCACGCCTCATGGATGACTTACCACCCCACGCACACAAAGCAGATGCGACTAAAGTTTTAAACGCCATTGAAGGCGGAGTTATCAGGTTTGATAAGAAGAATAATATTGTCGATGTGAGCGATAAAGCCCGCGGATTATTAGGGTTTTCAGGACAGGCTGTGCCGCCGCTAGCCTCTCTCATGGCAGGTGATGCTCAATCGCAGATTATCATTTCACAATTGGTAAAAGCAGCTCAGAAATCAAAATCAACTGAAACAGCCCGTATTGAAACTCTCGGGAAAGGTGAACAGGCCACTTTCATTGACATGCGGGCTACGCATATTGATGACGGCGTCGTTTTATATCTACGCGATGTATCAGCAGAGGAAGAAACAATGGCCGCGCTGCGTTTAACGAAATCTCTTGAAGCGCAAAAAAATGATGATAAATCTCTGTTCTTCGCGGGCGTCAGCCATGAATTACGCACGCCGTTAAACGCGATTATTGGTTTCTCCGACATGATGAGATCCCGCCTTTTCGGGCCGCTGCCTAGTAAATATGCGGAATATGCAGACCTTATCCATGATAGCGGTCAGCATATGTTGGACCTCATCGGGGATGTGCTTGATATGTCCAAAGTTGAAGCGGGCAAATATGAACTTCACTATGA
>CAYXEB010000067.1:0-11085 GCA_964463835.1 uncultured Hellea sp. | reverse complement strand
GTTGATGCAACTGAGCAAGACCGAATCTTTCGGCGTGTTCAATGACCATAATTGTCGCGTTTGGGGCATCCACGCCAACTTCGATAACCGTTGTGGCGACTAAAACGTCATAAGATCCGTGTTTAAAGCCTTGAGAAATCGCTTCTTTTTCCTGAGCGCGCATTCGGCCATGCAAAAGTCCCACCCGCTCTCCAAATATGGCCGATAATTGCCGGTGACGGTCTTCTACGGAGGTAAGGTCAATAAGGTCGCTATCTTCCACAAGTGGGCAAACCCAGTAAATCTGATCGCCCTTTTTTACGGCACGCTCCACGCCCTGGATAACGTCATCAAGACGTTGCATGGGTAGGATACGGGTCTCTATCGGTTTTCGGCCTGCTGGTTTTTCGTCAAGTTTTGAAATGTCGAGGTCACCATAAGAGGTTAATGCTAACGTGCGCGGAATAGGCGTTGCTGTCATGACTAATAGGTCCGGCTTATACCCCTTTTCAGTTAACTTTAATCGGTCATGGACGCCAAAGCGGTGTTGCTCGTCAATTATAACCAATCCTAAATCTTTAAATTCTACTTTTTCCTGAAATAATGCATGTGTCCCGACGACAACGTCAATATACCCTTCAGATAATCCTGTCGCCAAAGCATTACGGGGATTACCTTTGTCTCTACCGGTAACGGCTTCTACAGTTAAACCAGCAGGTGCGAGTAGATTCTTTAAGGTTTGGGCATGTTGCCTAGCCAGTATTTCTGTAGGCGCCATTAGCGCGGTTTGAACGCCGGCTTCTGCCGCTTGGGCGCAGGTAAGGGCGGCAACAAAAGTTTTACCAGCGCCGACATCACCTTGGAGTAAGCGCGCCATTCGGTAAGGGGATGTCAGGTCTGCACTAATTTCTGCGAATGCCCGATTTTGGGCATTGGTTGGTTTAAAAGGCGCGCCTTTCAATACGTCGGCAACATATTGCCCTGGGGCTTGAAGAACGCGTCCTTTGGAGCGGCGGGTATTCTCCCGAACAATGGCAATAGCTAATTGTTTGGCTAGGAGTTCATCATAGGCGAGTCGAAGCCGAGGCGGTGCATCGATTTTTATATCAATTGGATGTTCTGGTTGATGAATACGGATTATCGCTTCATGAAAACTCGGCCAATCCTGCTTTGATAGCATGTCTTTATTAAGCCATTCGGGGAGTGTCGGGAGCTTTTGCAACGCGCCTATCATCGCTTTACCCGCTACCTTTTGAGACAGTCCTGCTGACAAAGGATATAAGGTCTCATAGAGCCGTAACTCATCAATTTTATCAGGCGGTAGAATGTAATCGGGATGCGTCATTTGTAGCTGAGCATTAAAAACTTCCGTTTTCCCAGATACGATGCGTTGTGACCCTTCAGGTAAAACACGGTTTAGGTAATCTGCGCGGGCTTTGAAAAAGGTCAGCGTCATATCACCTGTTTCATCAAAAACTCTAATGCGATAGGGGCGGTTTCTATTTGACGGAACGATATGCTGTCCGACAGTGACATAAAATGTACAGATTTCATCTTTTTTAGCGTCGGAAATCTTAGGTCTATTGCTTCTATCAATCAGCGATGTTGGCGGTGTTAGCAATAAATCTTTTAGGCGTGTGCCCATTGCGCGTCCAAGAGCTTCAGCAACACGCGGACCAACACCTTTCAATGAGGTGGTTTCGCAAAAAAACGGATTAAGTTCTGTTGGACGGCTGGCCATAAGGGCAATTAATCTCAAGTTTTATACATCCGCAAGTGACACAAGAAACGAATATAGCTAAAGGGACGACAATTATGGATATTCGCCGTAAAAAACTTGTATATCGAGCCAATTACCGAGGGTTCAAAGAGGCTGAATTGATTTTAGGCGGCTTTGCTAAAAAATATGTCGATAATTTAACGGAAGACGAACTTACAATCTTCGAAGATCTTTTAACGGCAAAGGATCATGATATTTACGACTGGATAACGGGAAAACAACCCGTTCCGGCCAATTACGACACGCCGCTATTTATGCGTATTCGGGCCTTTGATCCCATAACATAGTGCAAATACAGCTCAATAGATATGCGAGTCACGAACTAGATCTCACGGCTGCCGGCTTACCCGAAGGCACAGATGCACTTGTATTTACAAAAGCCATTCGTCAGCGCAGTACACGAGGACTCTTTATTGCACGTGATGATAGTCGCGCTTCCGCCTTTATGGCAGCATGCCGTTTTTTTGCGCCTGATATCTCCGTCTTGTATCTTCCCTCTTGGGATTGCCTGCCTTATGATCGCGTATCTCCGAGCCGAGCATTAGCCGCTTTGCGCTCTGCAGCTTTGCACAGCTTGTTGATTGCGCCATCAAATCAACCTCTCATTATTGTTTCTACGATTAGCGCGGTTATGCAAAAAGTTCCTCCAAGAGAGGTCATGAAAGCTGCGGGGTTTGAGGCGTTTTCAGGTCAAGAATTAAAGCGCGAAGTTTTAGAGACTTATCTATCATCCAATGGATATTCCCGTGCATCGACTGTCATTGAGCCTGGGGATTATGCGATACGCGGAGGGCTGATTGATGTTTTTCCTCCAGCTCTAGAGGACCCCATAAGGCTCGATTTTTTTGGTGATGAGCTCGAAAGTATTCGTGTTTTCGATGTCGAAACTCAAAGAACGGTAAAGTCGCTCAAGCAGGTCCATCTGGCGCCAGTCAGTGAAATTTTTATGTCGAAGCTTGCCATAATTGAATTTCGTAAAAACTATATCGCAAGTTTTGGAGGCGGGGTAAACAAAGACCCGATATATGCGGCTGTTATTGAAGGTATAAGACCGCAAGGCATCGAAAATTATCTCCCACTATTTTATAAAAACCTTGAGACTGTATTTGATTACGCTGGACCAGAAACGCTGGTGGCTTTTGATGGGTTATTAAATGAAGCCAGAACGGAACGCGTCGATTTAATTGAAGATTTTTATGCCTCTAGATTGGACTATCTAAAGCAAAAAGATACTGGTTCTGGTGACCCAGCAAAGAGCACTGGCGTTTTTAGACCTCTTCCCACACGGCATCTTTATATGGACGGCGAAGGCTGGGAAGAAATTACAGTAGCTCTCCAAATAAGACAGCATACGCCTTTTGTCCCGTCTGAAGCACAAGATATGGTTGATTTTGGGGGGAAATTAGGCCGGAGTTTTTCAAATGAACGCCGCACCGAAGGTACTAATGTATTCGCCGCTGTTTTCGACCATATTCAAGTGCTAAAAAATTCTAAAAAACGTATATTCATAGCAGCCTGGACTGAGGGGTCATCTGACAGATTAGGCTCGGTGCTTAAAGATCACGGCGTCATAGCGGCCTTAGAAAGGCGCGGACCGGACGTCCTTAAAATACCGCCAGGGACTGTTCGAAGGATTATTCTACCTATCGAGCAAGGCTTCGACTTTGATGACGTCGTTATTATTTCTGAACAAGATATTCTAGGAGATCGACTGGTCAATCGAGGCCGCAAACGTAAGGCAAAGAACTTCATTTCGGAAGCTTCATCACTTAAGCCTAATGATCTTATAATTCATATCGACCACGGGCTTGGGCGTTATCTTGGTTTGCAAACGCTTCAAGTGCAGGACGCCCCGCACGACTGTCTTGAACTGGAATATCATGGCGGCGCGAAGCTTTTTCTACCTGTTGAAAATATAGAATTATTATCCCGTTATGGGTCGGCAGGTGAGGGCGCCGTGCTCGACCGACTTGGTGGCGTTGCTTGGCAATCTAGAAAAGCAAAGGCAAAAAAGCGCCTTCGGGACATGGCTGGGGAGCTTATCAAGATTGCGGCTAAGCGAGCGATGCGAAGGTGTGAACCAACTGTTATAGACCATGGACCATATAATGAATTTTGCGCGCGCTTTCCCTATGCTGAAACTGATGATCAGCTCAATGCAATAGATGATGTCTTTAGGGATTTGAAAAGCGGAAATCCTATGGATCGACTAATATGCGGTGATGTTGGCTTTGGCAAAACGGAAGTTGCGCTCCGGGCGGCATTTGCCGTGGCGATGAGCGGCAAGCAAGTCGCCATTGTGGTGCCGACGACAATCTTATCTCGCCAACATTTTAAAACGTTTTCAGAACGCTTTCGCGGATGGCCCGTAACGGTTCGGCAAATATCAAGACTCGTATCTGGAAAGCAAGTTAGTCTATCTAAGGAAGAATTGAGTAATGGACGCTGTGATATCGTAATCGGGACGCATGCTTTATTATCAAAGAGCATTCAATTTAAAGATCTTGGCATGATTATCGTCGATGAAGAGCAACGTTTTGGCGTGCAACATAAAGAGCGACTAAAAGCCCTAAGGGCGGACATGCATGTATTGACTCTGACGGCCACGCCAATTCCGCGTACATTGCAAATGGCGCTTTCCGGCATTCGAGATTTATCTCTTATTGCGACCCCGCCTGTCGACCGATTGGCTGTTCGGACTTATATTTCACCATTTGATGAAGTCTCCATTCGTAAAGCTATTCTACGTGAAAAATACAGGGGTGGGCAGAGTTTTTTCGTGGCGCCTCGCATAGCCGATATTCCTAGGCTTGAAGCTTTAATAAGAGAGTCAATTCCTGAGGTAAAATATGTTATTGCACATGGGCAGATGGCGGGAGGGGCTCTGGAAGATATTATGAGCGCCTTTTATGACGGAGAATATGACGTTCTGATTTCAACGTCCATTATCGAGAGCGGTATCGATATCCCAGCTGCTAATACCATGATTGTTTACCGTGCTGATCGTTTTGGCCTCGCGCAACTTTATCAAATGCGAGGACGGGTTGGAAGATCCAAAATACGAGCTTACGCTTACTTGACCATGCCAGAAGAACATATCGCGACACAAGGTGCTTTGCAGCGCCTTAAGATCTTACAATCTTTAGATACACTTGGGGCTGGTTTTTCATTAGCCAGTCATGATCTGGATATGCGCGGGGGAGGTAACCCGCTGGGCGAAGAACAATCAGGGCATATTAAAGATCTTGGGGTTGAACTCTATCAACATCTTTTAGAAGAGGCAGTCGCCGAGCTTAGAAGTGATGATGCCATTAAAGATCAAAGCTGGTCGCCGCAGGTCAATGTCGGAGTCGCTATTCTTATACCGGAAAATTACATTAGTGATCTAAACTTACGCCTAGCCACCTATCGCAGAATATCCGAAGTCGAGGACGATGAATCGGAGCAGGCTTTAGTTGCCGAACTTATAGACCGCTTTGGAGACTTGCCGAAAGAAGTAGAGTCTTTATTGAAAGTCTTGGAAATTAAACGCTTATGCCGCCTGGCTCATGTTGATAAAGTGGATGCGGGCCCCAAAGGTGTTGTGATGACAATAAGACACCAAGATGTGAAAGAGCCTTCAGCAATTTTGAATGCTATTACCCAAAATTCGGGTTGGCGTTTACGGCCAGATCAGACAATCTTAGTAAAGGGGGATTTTGAAAAGGCTGAGCATCGATTAAAGGGAACCGAGCGAGCCGTTAAGGCCTTGATTATAAACTCGTAATTAACTGGCTTTAAGCTGATGGGCCTCTTGGCCTGTTAACTCGATTAGCGCCTTATCTATCAAATCATTTCCGCTTTCATGATCCATGTGTTGTGAAATTGATGTTTTCAATGAGATCGTAAAAGGCGCATCAGATTGATTTCCAGAGTCAAATGTGGCGTAGTCCACAATACCTTTTATACGGTCTAAAACAGACTCTACTGACGACATATCTTGTTCTGGAAATGCGATAATAAATATATCTTCCGAAATTCGAGCCGAAATGTCTTGCATACGAACTATGCTCTTGATCATCTGACCTAATTTTCCTATCGCGTCGGCGATTTTATCATTGGGCACTTGAGATCGAGAATTTGGTTGGGCCTGTATTGTCAATAGCGTTAGAGGGAGGTTGTTCGACTCGAGTTCATCGGCGGTTCTGTCTATATGAGCTCGCAAAAAGGCTTCATTGAAAACCTTGGCGTCTTCATCAATGCATTTGGCGTCAACAATTTCAAACTCGGCTTTTAACTGACTGTGAATACGATGATAATTTGCGAGCTCTAATATACGGCCACTAATTTCTTTAGTATCGGAGTCTGCTGAAATTATATCTCTAGCGCCTTTATTATAGGCAAGCTCATAGTCGCTATATGTATCCCCATTGACAAGAAATAGGCTAGGAACATGGTAAAGTTTCGCATTTCTTCGCATTGTTTCTGATATTGTCAAGGCAGGTTCAGATTGTTCCAAGGCATTCATAACAACAGCGTCGAAGTCACTTTCATGAAGATAATCAAAAGCGCTAAATGAGGTGAATGCGGCAACGACTTCCACATTTTTCTTCTGCAGCGCATTTATGATAACCATGAAATCTGGTGTAGCTTTGCCTATAAAAAGGATACGGAAAGGTTGGTTTAAATTCGTTTTTGATAGGTTATAATCGATATTAAAGTCTCGCTTTAGCGTAATAATTCTTCGCTTTATCTCTCGTTCCATTTGGCCAAGTCTGATTAGAGAGTTTACCCGTGTTGCAATCTGAATAGTATGAGCTGGCGGGAAAATGACGCTATCAAAAATCGAAAGATCAATGTTTCCGTCTCGCATCAATGCTCCAATAATTGTCGGTGTACTGGGCGCGAATTGCGATTTTAACTGGTTAATTAAGTTAGGTGCCTCTTCGATATAGTCGGTAAAAACAAACAAAATTGCTTCTGGGGCTGCATCAGGTAAAGGCGTGAGCGTAACTCCGTTAAATTCGCTATAGGATATAGTATACCCCTGAGCATCTAAAGCATTGGCAACATGCCCAGCTTCATGCAAATTGTCCGTAACAATTAAAACACGGTGTTGTGCAACCTTACTGAGCATAGAATCGATCCCAAAACTTTCGGGTAAGTTAACTAAAAACTCCTTTCCGAGCCGTTAACTAAATAAAAAAGCCCGCTCAAAGCAGGCCTAAATACACATGAATTATATAGAATTAGGTTACCAACCGCATTTGCGGTCTTTATTCTGCTCTTCTAAATATGTCATCAAAGGAGCGAAATATTCTAGAATTGCAGAACCATCCATATCGCGTTTGCCCGTAAAGGCCTCTAGTGCATCTGGCCAAGGCTTCGATGAGCCCATCTCCATCATTGCATTAAACCGCGTTCCAACCTCTTCATTTTCATAGATAGAGCATTGGTGAATTGGTCCGTCATATCCAGCCATATCACAGGCAGCTTTATGGAACTGAAATTGTAAGATATGAGCTAAAAAATAACGCATATAGGGTGTGTTACCGGGAATATGAAACTTTGCACCGGGATCAAATGCGTCAACTCCGCGCTCAGTGGGCGCCTTTAAGCCTTGATATTTATTACGTAATTCCCACCACCCTGAATTATATTCAGCAGGGCTGTATTCGCCTGAAAACACCTTCCAGCGCCACTGATCGACCATAAGGCCAAATGGCAAAAAGGCAACTTTATCCATGGCTTGACGCATTAGAAGCGCGAGATCTGCATCTGCGCCAGGTATATCTTTTTCATCCAGTAGGCCAATTTTGACTAGATATTCAGGGGTAATTGAAAGCGCAATCATATCGCCAATAGCCTCATGGAAGCCATCGTTGGCACCAGATTTGTAAAAAACAGGTTGGTCTTTATAAGCGCGTTGATAGAAATTGTGCCCAAGCTCATGATGGACAGTAACAAAATCTTCACCATTTACCTTAGTACACATTTTTATGCGTATATCGTCTCTATCATCGAGGTCCCACGCTGAAGCATGACAAACAACCTCTCGATCCTTAGGTTTGGTAATCAGAGAGCGTTCCCAAAACGTCTGGGGCAGAGGCTCAAATCCTAGAGATGTGAAAAAATTCTCACCAACTTCGACCATTTGCTTTTGGTCATAATCTTTGGCTTTGAGTAATTTGGTAATGTCGACACCTTTGCCGCCACCTTTGGGTGCAACCATGTCATAAATGTTCCCCCAGCTTTGCCCCCACATATTGCCCAGTAAGTCCGCTCTAATAGGCTTGTCCAATGGCACGATTTCATCGCCATAAGTTGCATTTAACGCTGCTCGTGTATTGCAATGAAGTTGGTCATATAGGGGTTTTACTTGCCCCCATAACCGATCTGCTTCCTTTACGAATGCGTCTCCGTCCATATCATAACCGCCGCGCCAAAGAGCTCCTGTATCTTCGAAACCAAGCTCTCTGGAGCCCTCATTAACGATATCGACCATCCGTGCATAATCATCTTTCATTTGCGGCGAGATCGTTCGCCATCCTTCCCATATCTCCTGCAATTCTTTTGGATCTCTTGATTTTGCGATAATGTCAGAAGCTTCCCCAAGATTTAAAGTCTTACCTGCGTGTTCAAATTTTCCAGTTCCATAAGTTGCCTCAAGGCCTGTCATGATGTCTGCAAGTTCTTTGGCGGCCCCTTCTTTTTCCGGAGCGGGGAAATTACTCCCTCGTTTCAGGCCATCCATTTTGCGGCGCATATCCGTTGGCAATGTTAAATCGTTGAAGCGTTTTGCTTCATTAGCCAAACGCGTTGACAGTTTCGTGAATTGCGTGCCCGCCATTGCAGCCAAAGCATTTGTATCCTGCGTAATAAAATTAGCTTGAACCCAATATACTTTAGAGGCGAATGCGCTAAGCTCCACGATTTCTTTTTCAGTCTCTTCTAAAAATTCCTTGGCTTCTTGAATAGTCGGAGGGCCATTTTCAGTCCCGGCCGAAGCTGCGGCTGTTAAATTTTCAACTACTGTTTTTTCAACAGTCTGTTCGGGTTTTTCAGTAACGGGCGCCTCAAAACTCTCAACGGTTTTCGTTTCCGGCTGGCAGGCGATTAAACCGAGTAATGTAAGACTGGCCGCGGAGAGCAAAAATTTACGCATTATATCCTCTTAATGTCTGTTCAATCCAATACATCTGTTTTATTCGTAAACGCTATGGAGTTAGGGTCAAGTTGAACCGTCATTTTGACTATCAATTTTTCTATTAAAAAGCAAAGAGGGTTTCAGATGAGCGGCAAGCCGGGACTTTTACTTGTAAATTTAGGTTCTCCAGATGCTCCTAACGCAAAATCCGTGCGAAAATACCTATTTGAGTTCCTTCATGACAAACGAGTCATTGATACGAGTCGTTGGATATGGTGTCCGATTCTTCATGGAGTTATCTTACGTGTAAGACCTGCTCGTTCCGCCAAAGCTTACGCAAAAGTCTGGGGAGATCTTGATGGAGAAGGGCCCTTAATAAGAATAACCAGGCAGCAAGCCGCAGGAATTTTTAAACGACTTGAACCTGACGTTCATGTTGAAGTGGCTATGCGCTATGGCAATCCTTCAATAGGCGCAGGTCTAGATGCCTTAAAAGCTAAAGGGTGTACGCGTGTGGCTGTGCTTCCGATGTACCCTCAATTTGCAGGAGCGACGACGGCATCAGTATATGACGGCGTGGCGAAAGCTCTCATGAAGCGGAAGGACGCGCCTGAAATTCGTTTATTGCGAGATTATCATGATGACCCACGTTATATTAAATCTCTTGGCAAAGGTCTTTCTGATCATCTTGCTAGCTTAGATTGGACGCCTGATTTGGTTTTGACCTCATATCACGGACTACCGCAAAGCTATGTCGATGAGGGAGATCCTTATCAAGAAGAGTGTATTAAGACGACAGACCTTCTTCGTGATCATTTAAATATGACGCCCGATACCCTCAAAGCGACATTTCAGTCACGTTTTGGACCCAAAGCATGGCTTCAACCATATACGGACAAAACATTAGAAGCTTTGCCAGGCATGGGAATAAAAAATGTTGCTGTCATGATGCCAGGTTTCGCCGCCGACTGTCTTGAAACCCTTGAGGAAATAAAAATCGAAGCTCACGAAAGTTTTATTGAGCATGGAGGCGAGAACTTTACCGCTGTTCCTTGTTTGAATGATAGTCCAGACCATCTAGAATTTTTAGCGGAGCTCTCGCGAGAACGCTTATTAACAGGATGGCTTTAAAGCTTCATAAATATCATCAATGTGGACATTCGGATCGAGTATAAGAGTTGATGGTAATGTCACATCAGCTATTTGCGCATAAGCTTTTGCCCGTGCCTTTAAGAGCTTAGGATAACATTTTAACACGCTCTCCTTTTCAGAATGCCCCTCAACAGCCTTATAGTGGCCAGCCCATATCAAGGGTTTAGGGTGTTTAAAATATTGATGTTTTAAACGTTCGATATGATCGTCCATAGCTTCGATATAAATGATATAAAAATTCTGACGCAAGGTTTTCAGAACAGGAGGATCGATATAAATGACACTGCCGGTTGTATCGATTAGGGGGTTTCTTTTTTTGGTTTTTAAAGCCTTTGCAGTCGCTTGCGTTTCTAACGAAATTGAATGTGTTTCTCTGCCTTGATAGCCTTCGCTATAGGGATGGCCTTGCCAGTTTGCGAAAGCCTCCATAGAGTCATGACCGAGGTTTTCCCAAATAATTTTATCTACTTCTATAAGATTGAAATCAAACTGGGTAGTTAATCGAATGGCAGTATAGCTTTTGCCGATATTTGACATACCTACAAAGGCCAAGCCTAATTGTCCCTTGGCATATTTTTGATCAAAAAGAGCTCGTGTTAGTTTCATAGGGCATGAAGTTCAAGGTAGTCACTTAAAGCTTCAAGGCTAGGCGGCATAATATGCACGCGTTTTTCTTTGTTCATTGCGGCTTGAAGGGCTTTAGGAAGAGGGAAGTCTTCACGTAAAATGCGTTCGACGCTTTCAGCAAATTTAGCAGGATGGGCTGTTGCAACAGTGACCTTGATAAACTCGTCATCGATATCGGAGGAAAAGGCGTCCATTGCTAAATGTCCTACGGCTGTATGTGGGCACATCACATAGCTATTTTCACGAAAGACTTTGCGCATATGACGCTCGGTTACTTCATCTGTAAAGTTTGCTCCCCAGCATAGTTCTGCTACTTTTTCATAATCATTATCGAGCAAGTGTAGAATACGAGGGAAGTTGTTAGGACGGCCAATATCCATTGCGTTTGACAGAGTTGGAACTGATGGGCGCGGGCGATATG
>CAYXEB010000066.1:0-11280 GCA_964463835.1 uncultured Hellea sp. | reverse complement strand
GCCATCTTTCGAAATTCCAAATTCACCTGCGACCACGCCTTTAACTGAGCCGTCTGCCCTAAAGACAAGTTCTGAGCAGGCCATTCCCGGAAAAACTTCAACGCCAAGACCTTCCGCTTGTTCAGCGAGCCAGCGACAGGTATTAGCCATCGAGACGATGAAGTTGCCGTGATTATTCATCAAGGGCGGCATGATAAAATTCGGAACGCGGAAGGATCCAGATGGCCCCATCAAAAGCAAATGGTCTGACTCCACTTTAGTTTTCAGCGGCGCGCCCTTCTCTTCCCAATCAGGCATAAGGCGGGTTAGGCCTGCCGGATCCAGCACAGCGCCAGAGAGAATATGCGCGCCAACTTCGGAACCTTTTTCTAAAACAACGACGCTGACATCATCTCCGCCTAATTGCTTTAGCCGAATGGCCGCTGATAGACCTGCAGGTCCCGCGCCAACGATGACAACATCATACTCCATGCTTTCGCGGTCTACTGTATTATTTTTGTCTTCATTCATGACTAGGACTCGCTTTTGCGTATATACTGAATTAGGAATTTACCACAATTACGCGGTGAAACAAGCGTTTCACATATTTCAATCCTTTTTCATTGGGTCAGACTATATCTAAGAAACTAAATATCGCTATTCTCACGGCAGACCCAGCTAATTATTCCAATCGGCGAATGATGGAAGCAGGCCGTGAACGAGGCCATATCGTTTACCCCTTACCCTCTTTAAAACAATGCCTAAACGTTGACGCAAAAGCCTATATTGCTGGTCTAAATCCGCAGCCTGATGCGGTCATACCTCGAATTGGGGTTGCTCTATCGGGTTTTGGACAATGTCTCATTACATCTTTCGAAAAGGCTGGCATATTATGCATGACCTCATCATTTGGACTTCTTCACTCTAGGGATAAGTTTTTAGCTGGCCAGGTCTTAGCCGCGAGCGGAATAAACGTGCCAAAAACGATGACCTTTGCGAGTTATGACCATATCGATTCAGCCATTCGAGCCGTTGGAGGTTATCCCTTTATTTTAAAAAAACTAAAAGGCACCCAAGGCAAGGCCGTATACTTAATCAACGATGTTGATAAGGCTCATAAAAAAATTGGAAAATATATTAGAAAACGTAAGCCCTTCCTCATTCAGGAATATATTAAAGAATCAAAAGGGTCTGACTTACGTTGTTTTGTCGTTGGCGGAAACGTCGTTGCCGCCATGCGCCGAACCGCTGCAAATGGGGATTTCCGCGCAAATATTCATGCTGGCGGTAAAGGCGAGAATATTGAGCTAAGCCCCGCGGAAGAAGAGATGGCCGTTAAAGCCGCGACACGGCTCGGTCTTCACATTGCAGGCGTCGACATTCTACAAAGTAACAAAGGCCCGATGTTACTAGAAGTGAATTCATCGCCAGGACTTCAAGGGATCGAAGGCGCGACAAAGATTGATATCGCCTCCCACATAATTCGCCATATTGAACATGAGCTTGCCAAAAATGGATAAAGCGCTTCAATCGGCCTTGGAATGGTGGGACGCTGTGGGAGTGAACATTCCTGATATACCTGAGCCAGCAAAAAGCTTGCGCAAGCCCGCGGCTGTTAAAACACCGCTCCCAACCCAGGCCCGCGCCGGCGTCAATCAACACGTCTCTTTCGCCACCCAAACATCTAACGCCGCTGACCCCTCGCCCGTTGCCACGGCGGCCAAAACACTGTCGGCGCTTCAAACGGCTATGGAGAACTTTAATGCAGGCGCTTTATCCGACCGCGCACGGCAATGTGTTTTCGCCCGCGGAAACCCCGAAGCCGATCTCATGATTATTGGCGAAGCGCCTGGGCGCGAAGATGATATTGCGGGTCAACCGTTTGTCGGACCCACAGGGCAATTGCTTGATAAAATGATGGCGGCAATAGGGCTTACGCAAGAGCAGTATTATATCACTCATGTGGTGAATTGGCGTCCACCTCAAAACCGCAATCCGAAAGTAGAAGAAATAGAACTATGTCGTCCCTTTTTAACTCGCCACATTGAGCTCGCCGCGCCAAAACTTATCTTAATTGTCGGGGGCGTATCATTAACGGCCTTAACAGGGCTGACGGGTATAATGAAAAATCGCGGTCAGTGGCAAACACTTAACTTTGGAGGACGGGACATTCAGGCACTGCCAATTTATCATCCTGCGCTATTATTAAAACAACCCTCACTCAAGAAAGATGCCTGGCGAGATCTATTGGACCTTTGCCAGAAATTTTCGAGCTAGGCTTATTTAGCGGCACTCTTTTTACGCCCAAGGCTCCATTTTAACCAAAGCCCGAAAATCTTAGGGCCTTCAACTAAATAACGCTTCCATAAACGTTTTGGTTCCGAAATTAATCTGAACAGCCATTCAAGTCGATATTCTTGCATCCATTTTGGAGCGCGTTTGATACGGCCCGTTAGAAACTCAAGCGAAGCTCCAACACAGAGACCTAATCCGATACAGTCGCCTCTATCCAAACAAGCCTTAGCAACCATTTCTTGTTGTGGAGACCCAACACAAATAAACGTGTAGCGCGCGGGGTTTTTATGAATAAATTCTGCCGCCGCAGCCACTGCTTCAGGCTTGCGCCGAAGACCCATAGGCGGCTCGTGATGATTGACATGCGTTAAGCCATAAATCTTTTTAAGGTTGGCAATAATCTCTGCGTCAGCGCCAATAACATTTATTGGCTCGGTGGGCAGGATAACATTATCGAATAATTGTCCCGTCAAATCAGACCCCGGAACCGCCTTAAGAGGTATGCCTGAAATATTGGCCAGAATTTCCAAAATACGCGAATCGCAAACTGAGAGCCAAGAGGCATTATATAAAGGACCATAGACCTCGGGCTCTTTGTGAAGCCTCACAAGGTGATCGACATTAGGCGTCACAATATAGCGAAAGCCGTGATTAGATGTTATCCATTTAGCGCGAGACAAAGTCTGCATCGGTGTTAACGGGTCAAAAATTGCTCCGATGAATTCGTAAAAACGCGGATTAACGCGCCAATCCGTCTCACCCGCGCGGGCTTCTTTACGTCTATCACCACCTCGCGGGATCGGCTCAATGATACCTCCCGTGCTATAGGTCGCGTCTTCATCTCTACGTAAATTCAATACCATGGCTTTACTCTACCAAAAAACTGTTAGCATTGTGTTGACTGCATGCATCATGTCACGCGACCTTGCTTCTCTTTGTTTGGTTTTTCATCCGAACGATAAGATTCTCGGCCAAAGCCTTTCTCTGCGCGCTATTTTCCGTGTGACCCGCATAAGGCGGAGGTGCGCCCAAATGTTCTCTGACTGTATCTGTAAGCATCAAGGCCGTTTCGACAGCATCAGCACGAGGGCCCATTGACAATAAAACTGGGTCAAATCTGGGTTCACGTTGTCTAATGGCATCAATCATCCAATAAGCGCGCATGAATTTATCGCCCGATGTATCAAAAGTCAGCAAGCCCACGTCAGCCGCGGCGGCTAGGCGGACATGTGCTGGCGTGCAGCCAGCGGGCGGAAGAACGAAAACCCAATCATATGATAAGGATAAAGCCGCTAAACTTCCCAATGCTTCATCAAGGTCAATGTCCCCAGCTGCTGCAGCTGTAAAATGCTCGTTCGATGTCACATATTTGATATCACGTAGATCAGCCCCGTGATAGAGCGCATCACTGATTGTTTTGTGATAAATAACCCCAGCGGCATCCATCATAGCGCCTTGTTGGCAATCCAGCATCAATACCGTTTCCCCATGGCTTGCCGCTTTGCGGCCAAGCGCCAATGCTAACTCAATATGGCCGTCCATTTCGCTCGCGGCTAAGACAGGTACTAGCCGTCCAGCAGGGTGATGCTCATCTTGTTTTTGTGTTCGGGGCGCCAACCATCCCTCCATTACTCTTTCGGGTCTTATGACCTCTTAATGAAGAGACTATAGGGCGGGGCTATTAAGGTTAGGCGAAGGAGGAGGGTAAATAAGTCAATAAATTGAGATTAAAACTCGGTTAATATCTGCAGATCTATGCCCAGACTTCGGTGTGATTTTTCCGCGCCACGCGATGATTAGCGGTTAATGTCAGTAGCGGAGTTAAGCCCATTGGTGCAAGGTATGTAGCAGCGCTGTCTTGCTCATCTTGGCTCATAGACGCGAAGTAATCTGTTACGCGTTGTAGCATATAAAACCTTATGGGCCGAACCGCGCAGCTAATGGGCGTGTCTCCGTGGTCAAAAGCCCCAAAACCCAAGACGGGCATTTTTGGGTTTATCGTAGCAGGCGTTCCAGAGCTACCAGGGGCGAGTTTATTCATGACATTTATATTCATCCGAAGCTCGGGCAAGAAATAGTCGGCGATATATTTAAATAAAGGTTTTAGCGTTTCAGGAATATCATCCGTAGGCGTATAATAAGGCATGTCAGAATAATCTGCGTGTGGGACATTCATGCGCTCCGTCCAGCGATAAAGGCTAGGCGCGCGGTTTTTCATTAAGCTCGCAGGGACAGGATCTCGGCCAAGATGGGCGTAAAGCGAACACATCATACCGTAATCACCAATGGTCGGGGCATTGCCAAAAAAGTATGGCGTACGCAAAAAATGCGCCTCTAATATATCGAGTAAATATCGAAAACTATTCTCAATCTCAGGAATGGTATCCTCGCTGATGCCAAGAGCAGGCAGAAATCCTTTGAACTTACTCATGGTTTTTTCAATTTGTACTTTTTCAGGTTCGCTTGCATCTGGACCTTGCCAACCGCCAAACCCATGGGCGATAAATCCATCTGTGCGTTCGGAAAAGTTCCAGCGGTAATGCATAGCAGCGCGAAGCAATCCCTCATCCCCAAAAAGTTCTAAAATTAATGAGAGCAGTTTTTTCAAAGTCTCAGAGGGGTAAGCGCTATGAGTGGCCAGTCCTTGATCTTCGAGGTAATCAATAATGTCTGTCGTATCTTGAATGATAGTCCCATCACTCATTTCAACAACGGGAATAATACGCCGCCCGATTTGCGGGATAACGACAGATTGGAAATGCTGACTTACAGGCGCGGTTTCTTCAAAGGCAATACCTTGCTTAATAAGGTAACTACGTAGTTTACCCGTAAACATAGATATTTTCACACCGTAAAGCGTAAGGGTGTTCGTCATGGGCTTACCTTATTACGATAGAGACGATTTATACCCCGTCTTTTTGGGTAGGTCTTTATATTTTCCTGGACGTTTTTGCTTGGCGGAGACCATGGATTCCATCATCTCGCTAGGGATTAGCATAGACATATTCCAGACAGCAATATTATCTAGCGTATCGGCTGTACTATGGTCGCGGCTATATGTGATGATGCGCTTACAGCCATAAACTGCGAGCGGCGGCTTTGTTGCAATATCGGCTGCCAAGGCCATAACCTCAGTCATCATTGTCTCTTGGTCTACGTAAACTTCATTAAATAAGCCGCGTGATTTACATTCCTGTGCACCCATCTTGCGGCCCGTATAGGCAAGCTCTCGTACCACGCCTTCGGGCATATGGTTTAAGATACGCGGGAAGGTACCAACATCAGCCGTCATGCCAACTTTAATTTCATAGATGGTGATAAAGCTATCTTCAGAGCCGTAACGCATATCGCAGGCCGTTATCAAATCGACGCCCCCGCCATAGCACCCGCCTTGGATGGCTGTAATCACGGGAATTCGGCATTGTTCAATGGCGTTAAAACTGTCCTGCAAAGGGGTGACGCTATTATTGTAAAAATACGCGCCATAGGCAGGATCGTTCTTATCCTTAATTGCACCTATATCTTGGCTGAACATGCCAATATCGATACCTGCGGAAAAGACGGGACCTGTTGAAGAAATGACGATGACACGGGCTTTGGAATTATCGTCAATATCCCGAATAATTTCTGGAAGCTCTTTCCAAAAGTCTACTGACATTGCGTTACGCTTCTCAGGACGCGAGAGGACAATATGCGCAATGTTATCCGCGATTGAAACGCTGAAACATTTATAACTCATGGGGTCTCCTAAATTTCAAACACGTAACCTATGGCAGGGCTCGCCTTACCTTCCAAAAAATCTTTATAAGTTTTAAGTAAATCCGTCATCTGACCCGAGCGTTTTATGTCGAGCCAGCTTTGCGTTGTGTCACAAAATGGGAGCCAGCGCGCAGCTAAGTTTTTAGCGAACCCTTCTCGCCCCCAATTTTTCATCCTGAGTTTAACGCGGTCAGGCGCGAAAAACATTTTCGCAGGCGCGCCAAGTTTAGGCGTTTGGGGCGCCGCGCCCTGCCAATGAGATTTTCCAACCATGCAATTATAGACAATATTTTCTTCAAAATGGTCATAAAGCGTGCCTGTAACGCTTCCATTACCCGCCATATCGACAATGACCGTTTTCACATTTGGGTTCATGTCCGTGATTGTGTCATAGGTAAAAATCTTATCATAAAACCCGGTTTCATTGACAAAGTTTTTATTTCTCTCTGAGGTCAGACCCATGACTTTGATGGTGCCGCGCTGTTTCAAACAATAAGCTGTGCCCATCGCTGTCTTAGACGAGGCCGATAATAGCAGGATTTGCTCCGCTTCGAAAAAATTCTCGTCTGCCAGAAAATCATCAATTAAAAAGCTTGTTGTAAAGAGCGGGCGCAGCACGGGCTGCAGCTCTTTGTGGGCCGCAAAGCTGGGATCTTTATCCACAAATGTGTAGCCATTATATACAAGATGTAGCTCGGTGCGATGGTCTATGCCGTCTTGAAAGCCTAAGGGCGTGAGCTTTATCGGTTTCATGTCCAAAGTTTGCGCGACTGGGAAGAATCCATAGATTTGCGTTCCAACCGATACTTCGGCGCAGTTAGAATGGGTGACCTCGGCGTAACCCCAAACGGGCATACGTCCAAACCCTGTCATGTTAATGTCATAATGTTTCGGCTCAAAGAAATCCCAATACCCAATCATATCGCCTGTCACCATATAAGTGATATTATTGGCCGTCAGCGCCCAAGGGCCAATTTTAACGCGGATAAATCCGTCTTGCAACACGGCCGCATCTATATTGACCAAGGTCACGTCTGAAAAATCGGTTCTGTTTACGAGCAAAGTTTGGGGCATTAAAACACAGCTTCATTGTCACAACATATTAAGAGCTGTCCGGCCAACCCTGCGCGGCGATGTTTGTGAATTTTTCTATAGGCATCAGAACTCACGGTTTCGAACATCGTTTTTGCATCAGGATAGGTAAAAATTGCAACGGCGTCCCATTCCCCTTCCCCTTGACCAATCATCCACGCCTGAGCGTTTCCGCCAAATATCGCGCCAAAACCGGCTTGGCCTTCAACCATTTGACTTAAAGCTTTAGCATAACGGGAATAAGCCGTTCGTCCTGAAACATTTTCGCCGTCTTTATATGTAGCTTTCTCTTTGAACTTCAAAAGGTTGAGCATGTAGACAGGCTTGCCTTCTTCGTTGCTGGCGAGAAAAGCTTTGATCTGTTCTGGTGTGGGGTCGAGGGCATTTAGCGTGCTCATGAGCTATTCCTTATATCCGGGGTGTTCCATAACATTTGATTTAGACCTCGCCACCCAGTCACTGGGAATAAAAAAATCAGCGGCGAGCGGGCCATCATAACCTGCTTGATTATATTGCTTAAAATCTGTCTCGCCCGCAGAGGCCAAGATAAACTCATCAATGACAAACTGGCCAGTATAATCTTTGGCGTTCTGATTGACCAAAAGGTACGCCGCGTCCGCCATGATTGCGGGCGTGCGGCTCATCTTCGCCATGCTTTCACCGCCTAGAACATTTCTGACCGCCGCTGTGTCGATAGAAGTCATCGGCCAGAGAGAATTGACGGCAATGCCGTCTTTACGAAATTCTTCGGCCATGCCGAGCGTACACATGCTCATACCATATTTTGCCATTGTGTAAGCCGTGTGATTTTTAAACCAGCGCGGCGACATATCCAGCGGCGGGGCGAGATTGACGATATGGGGATTTTCACTTTTCTTAAGATGAGGATAGCATTTTTGCGAGAGTAGAAATGTACCGCGCGCATTGACTTGGTTCATCAAGTCATAGCGTTTCATCGGCGTGGCCGTTACAGGGGTCGGGGAAACCGCGCTGGCATTATTGATACAAATATCAATCCCTCCAAATTTATCCACACTAGCGTCCACAGCTTTATCCACAGCCTGTTCATCGCGAATATCGCAAACGAGAGGTAGAGCTTTCCCGCCTTCCAATTCAATTTCTTTCGCCGCTGTATATATCGTGCCCGCGAGTTTGGGGTGCGGCTCGGCCGTTTTCGCCGCAATTGCAATATTTGCTCCATCGCGTGCGCAACGTTTAGCTATGGCGAGACCTATGCCGCGAGAGCCGCCCGACATAAAGATAGTTTTACCTTGAAGTGACATTAAAATTCCTGTTTTCTGGGTTTTAGAGTTTAATATGCAACTATTTGCATAGATACAAGTTAAGTCTTAGGGGACATTATGGCACTCGCCGAAGCAATATTGGTTTGCCTGACCGAACGCCCAATGAGCGGGTATGATTTAGCAAAAAATTTCGATGCCTCAATCGGGTTTTTCTGGCGTGCCTCTCATCAACAGATTTACCGCGAACTTGGGCGGCTACGCGAAAGAGGCTATGTAATTAGTCAGGAAGTTAGCCAAGACGGAAAGCCTAACCGCATTATCCATACGCTGACCCCCGAAGGGAAGAAAGCCATCAAGACTTGGTCGACTAAACCCGCGAAACATCCATCGCTCAAAGATGAGTTATTGGTCAAATTTTATGCCTTAGAAAATGTCGATATTGCCGCGCTTAAAGATCAGCTTACTATTCGAATAGAGCAGCACCAAACAAAGCTGGGGAAATATCACCGCATCAAAGAACGCTTTTATGACGGCAAAGAGCTGGATGTAAATCAAAAGGGGAAATTGATTGCGCTTGAGATGGGGATTGATCAGGAGCGCCAAACCATTGCACGGCTCGATGAAGCCATGATCAAAATCGGGCAACTTTAAGACAGGCTAATATCCGTAGGCGCCCCGGCAGGACGCTTTGCCTGTTGTTTCCAAAGCTTAGCATAGAGGCCATTTCTTTTAAGCAACTGCTTATGCGTACCTTGCTCCGCAACAGTACCCTCATTCATAACAATGATTTTATCGGCATTAACGATGGTCGAGAGGCGGTGCGCTATCACCAAAGTCGTACGGTCCTTAGAAACGGCGTCCAAAGCTGATTGAATTTCCCGTTCGGTCACACTATCCAGTGCTGATGTCGCTTCATCAAGAATTAATATCGACGGGTTTTTAAGCAATGTCCGCGCTATCGCAACGCGCTGTTTTTCTCCGCCTGAGAGTTTTAGCCCACGCTCCCCGACCTTTGTGTCATACCCTATAGGCAGGGTCGATATGAAATCATGGATTTGTGCAGCCTGAGCAGCGGCGATAATTTCATCCTGCCCTGCATTTATTTTGGCATAGCCAATATTATAGCCAATAGTGTCATTAAACAGCACAGTATCTTGCGGGACAATACCAATAGATTTGCGCAGGCTATCTTGCGTAATATCCTTCAGGCTTTGGCCATCGACTTTAATGTCGCCGTTTTCAATATCATAAAAACGAAAGAGAATACGCGAGAGCGTGGATTTGCCCGCCCCTGTCGGGCCGACCACCGCCACGGTTTGGCCTGGCGCAATATCGAAGCTGACATCTTTTAAAATGGCACGATCAGCCTCATAGCGAAAACCAACATTTTCAAAGGCAATAGCGCCCTTAACTAAGCCAATGTCTTTGGCGCCTGGGCGGTCTTGGACTTCCGGCTCAATATCACGCAGGGCAAACATTTTTTCCATATCCGTTAGCGCTTGTTTTATTTCGCGGTATGCAAAGCCAAGAATATTGAGCGGGCGATAGACCTGCATCATCACAAGCGTAATCGTCGTCATCGCCCCTAATGTCAGATCTCCTTGGAAAATTTTATAGGCCGCTAAAATCATCATCGCAACAAGGCCCGCATTCATTAAAAAACTTTGCCCAATATTTACAGTTGCCAAAGAGGTCCGCGATAAAATCGCCGCTTTTTGATAAGCCGCCATGGCGCGATTATATCGCTGCGTTTCAAATTCTTCAGCGTTAAAATATTTGACAGTTTCGTAATTTAGAAGGCTATCTATGGCCTTAGCATTGGCTTCGGTATCTTGCTTATTCATATCACGGCGAAATTTAAGCCGCCATTCCGTCGTTGTTACGGTGAACCATATATATGTCAGAACAACGACTATCGCGATCACCGCAAATTCCCAGCTATATGCCAACCAAAAGGCAAACCCTGCAATCGAGAGTTCTAAAAGCGTTGGTCCGATATTGAAAATTAAAAAGCGGAATAAAAAATCTATTGACCTTATACCGCGTTCAATCACCCGGGATAAGCCGCCAGTGCGTTTTTCAAGATGATACCGCAGCGATAATTTGTGGAGATGGGCAAAGGTTGATGTTGCAATGGCGCGCTGAGCATTTTGCGCAACTGGAGCGAAAATATATTCACGCCCCTCATTAAATAAAATTGACAACAATCGAAACCCGCCATAGCCAAATATCAAAGCCATGATGAATAATCCCGCATCGTTCCACACAGATTGCGCGTCAATCGCCGTTTTTACTGTATCAACACTGCGCCCCAAAAAGAACGGCGCGCCAACGATAATAAATTTCCCAGCTATCGTTAAAAGAATAGCTGCGAAGGTCCGAAGTTTGAAACTGGGGTTATCCTTTGGCCATAAATAAGGCCAAAGACGCCAGAAGCTTTTCAGCTGATAGCGCAAAGTTTGTACATGAGGCGTATCAGAGTTTTCTCGAGGCGGGGATGATGATGAACGCGGCGGCATATCTTGCCATGTGGGGGTCGCCCGTCTTAAAGTCTAGGGGATTCATATTTATTGCGGTCGAATAAAAATATGCGGAGTTTAAACTCCGCATATTTCTCTGCACCCACGTATTTAATCGTCAAACGCCCATAAGCATTTAAGCGTTATCACTTACAAATATATTTCCGCCATAGGAATGTCTTGTCATCTAACAAGAATAAGTCTTGTCTTTTTTATTGGACTTGTCATATTTGACAGTAAATGCTTTGTTATTTTTGACAAAGAGAATATTGGGGACAACTTGATTTCTAAATTCAAAAATACGATGGGGATGAGGTTTCTATCTGTTCTACTTGACCAATTAGAGGAATTTGGCCTAGCCAAGCCGTCTGCTTTAACCATTCTGGGTCTAC
>CAYXEB010000065.1:0-11299 GCA_964463835.1 uncultured Hellea sp. | reverse complement strand
ACAAGAAATATAACCCAACCCAAGTTAATAAGGATTAATCTCGCCATTTATTTTATAAGCGGCTGAATTAGCGGCGCTCTTTCGGCTCTATTTCTGAGGATTGATCTTCGCAATTTTGTCTAAAGCCGCACTTTCAAACTTGTAATCCCATGGACGAAATTATTGGGCGCTATGGTTTGCTCCCCTGTCCATGTGATATTTGGGAAGCGGTCCAGTATTTTTTCATAGGCAAGGCGCAGCTGAAGCTGGGCAATGCGGCTCCCCAGACATTTATGCGGGCCATGGCCAAAGGCTAAATGCTTGGCCGCATTGGGGCGCAAGATATTAAACGCATCCGGGTTTTCAAATATGTCCGGGTCACGGTTCGCCGCGCCAAACCACAGCACCACTTTTTCGTCTTTGGCGATTTTCTGACCCGCAAGCTCTGTGTCCTCAACTGCGGTGCGGCGCATATGCATAACGGGCGATGTCATGCGCAGGGCTTCTTGATTCATTTTCGGGATGTGGCTTGGGTCTTCGAGGAGCATCCGTTTTTGGTCTGGAAACTGAGTTAATAGGCGCATCGTTCCCGACAAAGAATTTCGTGTTGTGTCATTGCCCGCAAAGATAATTAACAGCCATGAGCCGTCCAAATATTCCTGCGGGAGCGTCTCTCCTCCGAGCGTTGAATTGGCAATGACAGTGAGCAGGTCATTGCGGGGATTTGCGCGCCGCTCGGCCATAACAATTTCGCCATATTTAAACATGTCTCTGACAGTTTTGATAAAGCGCGGAATAAGGAGCGGATCGTTTTTAATGGTCGTCCAAGGCGCCGTGGTGATTTGTGGCGCCAATTCCAAGTAATGCATCCAGCGCACGATCTTGGGCCGGTCCTCTTCGTCCACGCCGAGCATTTCGCATAGGGTGTAAAGCGGGAGCTGCTCGCTAAATGTTTTGACAAAATCGGCTTCCTGTGATGGGGACGACTTGGCCTGCGCTTCCACGTCATCGAGCAAGCTATCAATTTTTGCCGCCACCTTATCGCGTAATGTGGCAACATATTTGGGAATGAAAAATTCTTTTTGTTGCAAGCGCATTTCCATATGACGCGGCGCGTCAAGGTTTATGAGGTTGTTCAGGGAGGCCGGGACAAGCTTTTTGGGAAAGCGCAAATATTTAGGCGGGATGGCCATATTAATCGACCCGCGCTCAGAGGAGAATATATCAGGCGCAAGCTCAACAGCTTTAATGTCCTCATAACGCGTTACGGACCAAATCCCGCGGGCCTTACCCGCGAGGGGTGACCAAGAGACGGGCGCGTTTTCCCGCAAGGCCTTGTAATGGGCATAGGGATGCCCATTCGTGAAGGCACTTGGGCGGGTTAAATTAAAGGATCCAATTTTGGGATAGATAGCGGGGTATCTTGGCTCGCTTTGAAGCGCTTCTTCAAGAATGTTATCGCTGACGAGCTGCATTTTG
The DNA here is from genome assembly GCA_964463835.1 of uncultured Hellea sp. GTDB lineage: Bacteria > Pseudomonadota > Alphaproteobacteria > Caulobacterales > Maricaulaceae > Hellea. The sequence goes on along the minus strand of CAYXEB010000065.1, from coordinate 9,841 downwards.
TTCTTCGCTTAACCTTAGTTTAAGGCGTGAGTATTGTCTAACCGGAGGCGTTATTCAATCGCGGCCAAAACATCCTTGGTAAATTTAGGGCCGTTAAAATAATTCCCTCTGTAATCATATCCACGGCGAACGATAATAATGTTGCGGCTTGGAATGATGATGACAAATTGCCCCCGGTTCCCAAGCGCGGCGTAGGTATCATTTGGAACGCCCTCATAATTTTTATAGAGCCAAAATTGCGCTCCGTATGCGCGCCCTGGGGCCTCGGGGTTATTTTCATATCCATCTGGCTGATCACTCGCCAGCGTAGTTACATAAGCCGGCCAATCCTCAGGCAAGATTTGTTCGCCGTCCCACGCTCCGCCGTTAAGATATAATTGCCCAAGGCGAGCGAGATCTCGGGCCGTCGTCCAGACTTGAGACGACATGACATAGTCCCCGCTCCAGTCCATTTCTAGGAATGTGTTATACATGCCGATCTTGTGTAAAAGTTTTTTAAACGGATATTCCCAATAGCGCTCATCATGGCTCATCTGCTCGCGCAGCGTCCGCATGGCCAGCATTGTGTCATTATTCGAATAATTCCAGCGGCCGCCCGGCGGGGCTTCGAGCGGATTGCGCGTGGCATAATGGCTCACAAGGCCCCCGCCAAGATAAATTTGATCCGTTCGGTTTCCTGCAATCGGCGTATGAAGTCCGCTACTCATATGAAGTAGGTTTTCTAGCGTGATGGCCTGCCGTGGATCGCCCTTTTGCGACCATGCCGTAAGGCCCGTTTCTTCATCAAGGTCTACAAGCTCATCCTTCACCGCAACACCGATCACCGAAGCTGCGATGGATTTGGCGACAGACCATGTCCGTTGGGGCGTATATTTCGTATGACCTGGCTTATAACGCTCGGCCATTATATCGCCGTCCTTTAAGACAATCACAGCAGATGTCCGCCCTTTATAATCGCCGTCAAACGCCGCCTTAACAACGGGGTCGAGCGCAGCGTCCTGCTTGGAAGACGCCAAAGCATCCCCCATAGGCCACGGTTTATGACGGACCTCTGCGCCTTCGTTTTTAAGGGAGATACGAGGGAGATGTTTTACGGCTGTCTCATCCGCCCCTTGCGGCAGTGCCGTACACCCTAAATGGTCTCGCCAGGCCGATAGGCGCGGCGGCATATCCGCAGAAAAAGACACAGATACAAGCTTTTTCTCGCGGTCAATTTCAGCCTCGCCCACATCATCTAAAAGCGGTTCATAAGCCGCATAAATATGCTTAAGCTCATCCACCACAATATCACTTTCGGCCTTGCCGCCATTAAAAATAGCTGAGCAGGTAAACATGGCTTTGTAACCGGCCACAAGCGAGAGGTCTTGACGGGATGGTGGATTATTATCTTGCGCTATTGCGGTAAGAGGCAAGAGGCAAACGCTCGCGACCAGACCCCATAAATAGGCTGATTTGATATGTTTAGCTTTGGCTAATGTTGACATTGGGCCGCCTTTATCGTTTCAAAATCTCATTCTAAGATATTTTAACGCTAAATGAGCGGTCTGCAAATTTCAATAAGTTCTGACCCTATGTCGATTCTAAATAGGCATCAGCATTTTGCCGCGCCCAATACACCGCCTAAATCACCGGCTTGCGTTTGTAAGATAACGGCGCAGGTTTCGCCGCCGCCCACTGCCGGTAAGGAAAGTTCTTTAGATTGTGGTCCTGATTTTCCAATTACATTTGCCTCTAAAACAATATTGCGGCCAGAGAGTTTACGGCCTTTATTTTCGCCGCCTTTTACATCTGTCTCGTGACGGTCGAGCAGACGCAAAAACACAATATCTGCAGCCTCAGAGCTCGGGCCAACAACAAGTTTATTACCTGTAATTTGAGCGGAGATGGAATGAGCGGGGGCCTTATTGATCATATTATCGACCGTGCCGGGGCGGCTACCGACGCCTTCGAAATGTCCATTGACAACAGCTTGCGGCGTGTAACCTGCATTTGTACCGCGAATGGAACGGTTATATGACCTCTGACGACGCGTAAACTCGCGATCGGAATAAGGATCCTTCCAGCGTGAGCCATGATGGACCAAATCATCCCAATAATCGACATGCCATTCTAGGGTCAGTAAATCGTCACGCTCCGCAAGTTTTGAAAACAGTTTCTCTGCCGAAGGACAAGATGAGCAGCCCTGCGAAGTAAACAGCTCAGCAACGACGAGCGAATTAGCGGGCGCCGCGCTTGCGCTGGCCACAGGCGTAACCGATGCATCAGTATTTTGCGCGCTGGCAGATTCAGAGCTGCAAGCTGACAAAGACAAGGCCAAGACAGAAAAGGCTGTGAATAACTTCATAATAAACTCCTATGAGCTTGCACTGTCATTCTTAAGGCAGACACGCAAATCTATTTTTTGTGATGAAGTTGTGATGTCTAAAGTTTCTTCAGCGAGCGCCCGTAACGGATTCGGCGGCCTTCTTCAAATCCCGAATAAGGCTTTGCCGACCAAGTAAAGTCATAATGCCCGCAATTGCCCATAAGGGCGCGAGCGCCGTAATGGTCAGGCGCAAACCATCTGCTTCTCCCATGCTTTGAGATAAATGATCAGATAATAATCCTGTAAATGTAGGACCCGCGCCGAGCCCGAGAACAACGGTGAAGAATGCAAAAATTGCAATCGCAAAGGCTCTTAAATTTACAGGGACCAAATTTTGTACAACGCCATAATAAGGCCCGGCAACAAAGGCGTGCAGAGCGAAAACAAAGAACAGCAATACAAAACAAATGAAGGGAGACCCGACCCAGACAGCTAATAGAAATAATGGCACCGATATTAAGTGCACAATAGACGGAATTAGAAAATATGAGCTTTGGTCTTTTTTACCGAAATAATCCGTCAAAATGCCGCCGAGATAGATACCAATACCCCCGCCAACACCAATGGCAATACTCAGCGGGAGTGTAGAGTCTTCAGGTGACAATCCATGGGTTCGGCCAATGAAATGGAAAATCCAACCTGCAAAGGCATAGCCGGCAAAGGCTGTCAGGCCTGCACTGATGAGCAATATCACATAGCTTTTAATTCCGCTCAAAATCCGCAAGGACTCGAGAACCGAAGGTCCGGAGTCTTTGGTCTCCATCAACGCCTCACGAACAGCGACAGATTCTGTCGCGCCGCGAACAGGCTCCTTTAGGGTCAGTCTAACAATTAGTCCAAGAACGATGCCAGGAATACCCAGTATAATAAAAGCCCAGCGCCAGCCCAATGTGCTCGCCAAATACCCCCCGGCGAGAATACCGAAGAACGAGCCTGCGGTCAGGCCGATAGAGTAGATTCCTAACGCCGTCGCTCTCTGCTCTCTTGGGAAATAATCGGATATCAGGGAATGTGCGGGAGGATTACAGCCGGCTTCACCAATCCCAACACCTGCCCGTGCGAGGAGGATTTGGGCAAAATTTTGCGCCATCCCACAAAGCGCAGTCATAAAGCTCCAAAATGCCAAACAGACAGATATAATTTTCACACGGTTTTTCTTGTCAGCAAGACGCGCAATCGGAAAGCCAAATATCGCGTATAAAAGTGCAAAAGGTAGGCCGGTCAAAATGCCGACTTGAAAGTCATTTAAGTTAAAATCCTGTTGGATGGTGGGCGACAAAACATTTATAATCTGCCGGTCCATTAAATTGAACATATGGACCAGTAGCAGCAGGAAGATAACGTATTTTTGGGTATTGTTCCATTTCACTAGTTTTTGCGGCGATAATTCCGCTTTGGTTTTGTCGCTATTTTTCATCATAAAGTTAAGCTAACCTAACCCATCACTATCCGAACTCCGACTTGTATTAGGGCATTAAACAGCCTTCCACAATCGCCCGCATATGATCATAAACTGCTTTGCCTATATCAGACAGAGCATAATATTTTTTATCAAACCCCCCACAAACCAAAACTGACATAAATCCGAAACCTTGCGGTTTATTGTTATTCCTGTCACAGTATCGATAACTTAGACACGCGGAAGGACTTCAATGTTCATGATATTGAGAAAGTCGATAGCGTCTGCGCTGACATCCTTAATATTGGCTCTCATCTTTTCAACGTCAGCCTTTGCTCAAAATAGGGATGATGATAGATATGACCGTGATGACAATAGTGATGCCATTGTCGGCGGAGCCATTGGTGCTCTGCTGGGCGGGGCGGTCGGCTCGGAAGTTGCGGGCTCTGGAAATAGAACTGAAGGGGCTATAGCCGGCGCGCTGCTCGGAAGCTTAGCAGGCGCAGCGCTGTCAAATAATCGCCGCAATAGAAATTACACCCGTCGACCTGGCTATGATGATGGATATAATCAGAGTTCCATTTATTATAATCAGACCCCGATTTATGGGAATAATTATAATCGGAGCTCTCGCTATAATCGAAGCTCGCGTTACGATAGCCGATTTAGCCGGAACAATCGCTTCAATAGCGGGTTTAATTCTCGCTCCAGTTTTAATAGGTCGTCTCGTAGCCGTTCTCGAAATAAATTATCTAAAAAAGTTAAGGGCTCTAAAAAAAGATAAATCTCTCAGCCTTGGTCAAGGCTAGCATTAGAACAACTTCGCACATATCTTAGGGCCCAATATCTATCCAGCAATTATTCCGCCGTCGACGAGATGAATAGACCCTGTGCAAAATGATGCCTCGTCGCTGGCGAGGAATAAGGCCATATTCGCGACCTCTTGATCTGTACCATAGCGTTTCATGGGAATCATCTTTTCCATCGCGCTACGCGCGGCTTCTGCCGCCCCGGGAGCCATTTGGGCTTCTAATGAGCGCATCATGCGATTGTTAATTGGCCCTGGCCCAATAGCATTGACGCGGATGGAGCTCTCAGCCAATTCGAGCGCCGCAGTTTTGACTAACCCAAAAACAGCATGTTTGCTGGCGGAGTAAGGTGAAAAGCTCGGCACGCCCCCAACGCCAGCGGTCGAGCAGGTCGCAATTATCGAGCCACCGCCGCGCGATTTCATCGGCTCAACGCAATATTTCATAGACAGCCAAACACCGATGACATTGATATTGAGAACTTGTTGCCATGTCTCATAAGTTTGGCTTTCTATAGGACTCGCTTTGCCTTCGGTGCCTGCATTGGCCAGAAGGATATCAACCCCGCCAAAGGCATCAATGGCCGCGCCAACCGCCGCTGAGGTTTGCATTTCATTGTCCGCCTGGGCGACCGCGTGGGCGATATTCTTGCCCCCGCCTAAGGTTTTAAGTAGCGCGTCGAGCTTGTCTTGCGAGCGTCCGACCAGCAAAACTTTCGCCCCTTGCTCAAGGAATGTCCTAGCGGAAGCCTCCCCAATGCCGCCCGTTGCGCCGGTGATGATTGCAACCTTGCCTTCTAATCTATGTCCGTTTTTCATGTGTGATGACTCCGCAAAATTGCGGCGCTGTCAGCCGCTTTGGTAATCTAAACAGGCTGCGTCTCGTAACTTTTCGTATCGCCAATATCTATCCAGTCATGCTTACTGCGCACCCAAGCATGAGCTTGAGGAACAAAGCTTTGAGCCTCATCTAATGTGCCTGCCTTAATCATGGTCAGGCCTTTGAGAACAGCGGGGTGCGAGAAAACTGGCGATCCGCATGTACCACAAAATTTACGCAAAACTTCGCCCCCACTCGATCCTTTGCCAACATAGGTTGTCAACTCGCCTTCGTAGCTCACCGCGTCATCTTCATAGACAGCCGTTATCGAAAACGCGGTGCCATTTTGTCTCTGACAATCAGAACAATGACACGCTAGCTTTCCCTTAGGTTCCCCAATTGCCTTATAGCGCACGGCCCCGCACAGGCAGCCTCCCGTTACGACATCCGGCATAGTCTTCTCCTGATTAGTTTATTTCGCAATTCTCGTATATCTGAAATAGATTGGAACCAAACTCAGAAAAGTGCCAGTTTTCCAAAACCTCACATCAATTTTTTAGATGATAATATGGATCAATCTCTCTCGTTATTTTTCGCCATCAATCCAGCGCGCTATGCGCTTGATTTACACATCCAGACGGGCTTTTATCCGCCTATGTTAAAGCTCCACCGCGCGGTAAATATATTTAGACAAACCACGCTTGCGGCTGTCTTGGGGACGGGGGTTTTATCCGGCTTCGCTCATGCCAAAACCGATCATTCCAAAACTGTTGGGAGTACGTCGCTCTGCGGGGATAGCTATGTGCTAGCTCTGGCCCCTGATCTTGCGCGTGAACTGTCTTGGCAATCGCGTAGCGCCTTATCACGCGCGGGGCCGGAACAGCGTGTGCGCCCGCAATTATGGGATGACGTAGAAGTCGTTGCCGCCAGCGCATCTGACGTCATTTTATTTGGATCAGGTGAAGGCGCCTTTGCCGAACGCCTTGGCAAGGAGAGCATAAAGCTGACATGGGGTGAAGACTTCCCCTCTGTCATAGACAATGTTCAAGCCCTCGCCAGTGCCTTAGGCCGCCCCGATAACCTCACACCTGATATTACCGCGCGGCTGACCCGCCTTAATGCCCGCACAGTTAAACGCGGCACAAAGCCCAAAGTTTTATATCTGGCCCGCTCTGGCGGCTCGGCGGGGACAGGCACATTAGTTGACGCCGTGATTAAAGCGGCGGGCGGAGAGAACGCGTTAGCCAGAAACGGATTAGAGCTTAGAGGATGGGTCAGCCCCGGCCCTGAAATATTACTGGAGGTTAAGCCTGACCTAATTGTCACGAGTTATTTTAAGCATGGCTATGAAAGCGTGAACGCGGCGGCCCTGCGCAACAAAACGCTGAGCGCCTACATCCAGTCCTTCCCGAGCGTCCATATTGACGGCGCGCTCTGGCCTTGCGCGGGGCCGGGCCTTATCGAGGCGGCGGAGATTTTGGCAGACGCCATGGACGCGCTGCCATGAAACTGGGCGTCCTAATATTTGTCACCTTAGCCGTGATGGGCGTCTCGCTCTTTTTTGGCGCCGCGGATATTTCGCCCGCGCAAGCCTGGCAGGCCTTATGGGGTCAAGGGGAAGATGTGCATCAGCTAATCGTGCGAGAGCTTCGCTTACCGCGCGCCTTATTGGGGGCCGTGATTGGCGCAGGGCTTGGCGCTTCTGGCGCGGCGCTACAAGGCTATACACGTAACTCACTCGCCGCGCCGGGCATATTAGGCTTCTCCGCGTGCGCGGCGTTGGGGGCTGTGACCGCGCTTTATTTTGGACTTGCGGGCTGGGTGCCCCTTGCCGCGCTTATAGGCACCGTCCTCGGGGCGGCTTTAATTTTAACGCTGGCAGGCCCGCGCAAAGGCGCTGCCACGCTCATCCTCGCAGGCGTAGGGGTCGGGGCGCTCGCCACCGCGCTGACAGGTCTGATTATGAATTTTGCGCCTAACCCTTGGGCGCTTTCGGAAATTGTTTACTGGCTGATGGGATCGCTTAAGAACGCCGAGTTGACCGGGCTTATGATCTGCGCGCCGCTCACATTTTTCGGCATAGGAGTTTTGTTTGTGGTCGGGCCTGATCTTAAAACGCTTAGCCTTGGAGAAGACACAGCACAAAGTCTTGGCGTTTCTCTTAAGCGGGTCCGCGCGATGCTGCTAGCGGGGGTCGCCCTATGTGTGGGAAGCGGCGTCGCCATAGCAGGAGCGATAGGATTTATCGGGCTTTTCGTGCCGCATATTATGCGGTTTATATTTGGCGCAGACCCGATGCGGCTCATCCCGCTATCTGCGCTTGGCGGGGCTGCATTTCTGGTCTTTGCCGATATCATTACGCGCAGTCTGAGCGGTCCGGGGACGCAATTATATCTGGGAATTTTAACCTCGCTCATCGGCGTGCCTTTCTTCCTCTATCTAGCCGTCAAAGAGGCGCGCACATGATGAGTTTTAAAAATCTAAGCGCGGGCTATGGCAATCGCGACGTGCTGAAAAACCTTTCTGCCTCCGCCAAAGCGGGAGAGTTTATCGCGCTCATCGGCCCCAATGGGTGCGGGAAATCCACTCTGCTTAAAACGCTTTGCGGGCTTATCAAGCCCTCAACAGGTGAGGTGAAAATTGACGGTACACCTTTATCAGCCATACCCCTCAAAAAACGCGCGCGCGCGATTGCCTATTTGGCTCAATCTCGCGAAGCGCTCCCTGCCATGCGCGTCAAAGATGTCATAAAGCTTGGCCGCGCCCCTTATCGCGGCGGGCTTGGTAAAATCAGCGAGGACGGACAAAGCGCGATTAAAGCCGCTATCGCCAAAACACAATCCGAAGCTTTTATTGAACGCCGTTTCGATAGCCTCTCAGGCGGCGAACAAGCCCGCGTCCTGCTCGCCCGCGCCCTCACTGTTCAGGCCCCTGTCCTTTTGGCAGATGAACCCATCGCAGCGCTCGACCCGTTCTATCAACTCTCCATGATGGACATATTAAAAGCCGAAGCGGAGAGCGGGAAAACCGTCATCGCGGCCTTACATGATTTATCACTCGCCGCGCAATTCGCCACACGTATCTGGGTGATGCACCAAGCAGAAATCGTAGCAGATGATACGCCTAAGGATGCGTTGAGTGAAGACACACTCGCAAAGGTGTTTGGTATTCGCGCGCCAAAGGGTGGGTTTCAGCCCATCAAGCTCTCGGGCTAACACTCCACCACATTCACGGCTAATCCGCCTTGACTGGTCTCTTTATATTTTGAGGACATATCGAGGCCTGTTTGGCGCATGGTTTCTATGACTTGATCAAGACTGACTTTCATCGCACCGTCGGCATGGAGAGAGAGCCTTGCCGCGTTAACGGCTTTGACCGCGCCAATGGCGTTACGTTCAATACAGGGAATTTGCACAAGACCGCCCACGGGGTCACAGGTGAGGCCCAGATTATGTTCCATCCCGATTTCGGCGGCTTGGGCGACTTGCTGCGGGTTCGCGCCCCAGACAGCGGCAAGGCCTCCTGCCGCCATAGAACAGGCCACGCCAACCTCGCCTTGACAGCCCATTTCAGCGCCCGAGATTGAGGCGCGCTGTTTATAAAGAAGCCCAATACCGCCAGCCGTTAAAAGGAACTTACGTATATTTTGCGGCAGTCGGTTTTCCCCCGCGCAATAATGTTTGAGCACAGAGGGGATAATTCCCGCCGCGCCATTTGTCGGCGCGGTCACAACCTGTCCGCCGCTCGCATTTTCCTCATTGACCGCCATGGCGTAAACATTGAGCCAATCAAAGAGCTGCTCCCGTTCATTAGACATCGGTGAGCTATGCAGTTTTTGCCAAAGCTGAGGCGCGCGGCGCGTGACCTCTAATCCGCCTGGCAATATACCTTCGGTCTCCAGCCCTCTCGCGATACACACCATCATGACCTCTTCGATACGGTCTAAGGCAGCATCTGTCTCTTCGCGTGGCCGCATCGCGTCTTCATTGGCATAGATGATTTCGTTAATCGTTTTTTTCTCTTCTTGGCATAATGCGAGGAGCTCAGCCGCCGAGCCAAAGGGATATGGAACAGTTGGTCCCACATCAATTAAGTCATCCGTAAGCGGCATTTTCATTTGTCTCTGTGAGGCAATAAACCCCCCGCCGGTTGAGTAATAGGTTTGCGTGCGCAGGCGCTTGCCTTTACCGGTAAAAGCCGAAAGTTTTATCCCATTGGGGTGAAGCTCTGGCGGGGTTTCATAATCAAAAATAATATCTGTTTCAGGGTCAAATGTGATAGATTTCTCACCCAAGAGCAGCATCTTTTTATCTGTGTGAACCTTTGCCACATCCGCGTCGGCTGTATTGGGGTTAAGGGTTTCAGGCTCTAAGCCTAAGAGGCCCAAGATAACTGCTTTGGGCGTAGCGTGACCTTTGCCAGTCAAAGCCAGAGAACCTTGAAGCTCGA
>CAYXEB010000064.1:0-11302 GCA_964463835.1 uncultured Hellea sp. | reverse complement strand
TTTAAACCACACTATGTTTAAGAAATGGTTGTTAAATCGGAAACAAAACCTTAATATTTCAGATAATTAGCTAAAAATTGTAACTACCTCTAACTGTTACTGGAATTGCGATGTTCGTACTGGCTCTTTCGCCGTTAGAATATTCACGTCCGCGCTCAAATCGAAGTCCAGACTCAAATGCCAAAGCTGTTTTTGGCGTAACCTGCCATTCAACACCTGCATTTAACTGACCCGTCGGCACCCATTCACTATCAAAAAGTTCAATCTGAGAAGGGCCCGATATATTATTTGGCACAACATCAAAAAATTGATCAGGCTGAGTTCCGCCAGCTTCAAATGCCTCTTGATAAAAGACCTGATCTTGCGAAATATTAAATGACACCGCATTTAAATAAGAAGCCCCGACAGAGCCGCCAACAAATGGCGTGAGTGTTTTAAATCCTTGATCTCTAACAATTGGATTAAAATAATGTCTAGCACCAAATTCTAAGTCTATGCGTTCTTGATCGGAGAAATCGAAATTATAATTTGCTATATTTTGGTTTGGGATGAAATTAACGGAAGTTCCTATACTATCTAATACGATCTGTTCAGGAGTCCCTGGAATACCATCAACGGCGTCAATAGCGGGCGTAGTGGCTGTCGCTGGGACAGCCGCAATACCAGGTACCGGGTCCACAGCCGGTATTGTTCGAAAATTTTCCTGAACAATAATACGCTGAAGTTCGCCAGTTACAATAGCACCTCTAACACCCTCGCCTTCGGAATATCCATATCCTGCATTGGCAAAAAATGTAGTTCGTGGTGACTTTATATACTCTACACCGCCTTTAATATGTAGCGGCGTACTATGGGCATCACTATATGAAATGTTCGGCACATCGATATCTTCAGTAACGGCTGTGAAAAACGTTGTCGTAACAGTTCCGTCTCTTGGAGCGCCTTCAGAAAAACTTTCAGTAAAATCGGCAGGGTTATAAAACAACGCTGGGTTAACCCCAGGAAATTCGCTATGATCAAGTAAATCGCCAGAGATGTTTTCTTCCAGACCGAAAGCCAAAGACCCTCTAAATTTCGGCTTTTTCAATCGCTTCCGCGGCTGATAATATGCGGCTTGCTGCCCCGCGATACCAGCATGCGTACCAAATCCGTCATTTGCATATTGAGGATTACCGAAATTAGGTTGTTGAGGAAATCCGCCAGACGCCGTTCCAATTGTTACATTAGCCGGATTGCATCCAGGAGGGATTGGCGCTCTCGGCGAAGGAATAACACAGGGGTTGTGTTGATCAAATCTATATGAACCGTTATTCGCGCCATATTGAGAGGAATTCCCAAAAATACTGCCGCCCTGACTGCCACCGCCAAAACCGCCCAACCAGGAACATCCTGATAGCATAACTGCTGATAATGCACAGACCGCTAGACGCATCTTTTTCCTCCGAATTAGCGATCCATTCAAAAAGGACCACTATGGTTAACGTAGGAAATGCCCTGTTTTGCTTAACAAGGTGTTTATACGGCGCTTTTTTTCGTATTTTTATAGAAATTTCGTCACATTTTCAGGCGGACGGCCTAAAATAGCGCTATCTCCCTTAACCACGATGGGGCGTTCAATGAGTTTTGGGTGGCTTTTCAGGGCCAAAAGTAACTTATCTTCGCGAGTTTCCGTTTTAAGTCCGAGCTCTTTATATATAGCCTCGCCTTTTCGCATAAGCTGCTGCGCAGATGAAAACCCAAGTTTTGACAAAAGCCCCGAAATATCCTCTTGCGTCAATGGCGTGTCCAAATAACGAATAATTTCTACATCTACCCCTGCCTCCTCTATTAATTTTAATGTCTGGCGAGACTTAGAACATCTGGGGTTGTGAAAAATTGTTAAGGACATAGGAAACTCTGGTTGCTTTTTGTGATCTTATATAGTCGTTTCGAGAAATGAAAACCGCTCTTGTTCTTTCTTCCTACGTTTCTGCTAGCCGGGTCGGAGCAACAGCAAGTGCGTTTTGTTTAAGACGCTTAGGAATAGAGACAGTCGTTCTACCGACTACCGTTCTCGGGCGTCACCCAGGATGGGGACCACCCGGAGGGAAAGCTCTTGAAACATCGCATTTAGAAGACATGTGGAGAGCGATTAAACTTCAAAAGCTGAACATTGACGCGGTCATGACCGGATATTTGGCCTCAGATGCCCATGTCGCCTTAGCTTCAAAAATTATATCTGACGTAAAAACCCAAAACCCAGAAGCCCTCATCCTTGTTGACCCTGTCATGGGCGATCATGGCCAGCTTTATATCCCTGAAATCCGCGCGCAGGCTCTAGTCGATACCCTTATCCCCCAAGCCGACTGGATAACGCCTAATTTTTGGGAACTTTCATATATGAACCATAAAGAAAAGATCTTCCCGTTATCGCGTCTTGCGGCACGCCTGAAAATGCTTCCCACCAATTGCCTTGTGACCTCTGTCCCATTTGACAACGGAATTGGCGCGCTTTTATCCGCTGACGATAAACTCTACCGTGTACATCACAAAAAATTTGAAACCGTACCCCATGGCGGCGGGGATGCTTTAGCGGGAATCTTTTTAGCCCATCTATTAAATGGAGTTGGCCCAAAAGATAGTTTTGCACGCGCGGTTAGCAGTATTTTTTCCATCTTATCAGCCGCTAATGCATCAGATGCCGGGGAGTTACCTTTAATAAGGGAACAACATTTGCTTACCGACCCATATGATTTAACCGTGGACGCAATATGACATCTATTCCTTTTGACACATACGTAAAATCTGGATTTCGGCCAGCCGAAACGGCTTTCAAAGAAAACTTTGAAGATGGATTGGAGCTAGGCGCGCAATTTTGCGTCTATCAAAACGGTGAGCTTCTGCTTGATCTTAAAGGCGGCTGGACCGACAGACAAAAACAAAACCCCGTAAATGAGCGATCCCTTTTTTCAGTATACTCGTCAGGAAAAGCCGCCGCGGCCATCGTAATAGCGTTACTCGTGGACCAAGATAAAATCGGTTATGACCAACGGATCGCAACCCTTTGGCCGGAATTTGCACAAAACGGGAAAGACGCGATAACGATCGTCCATATCATGTCTCATCAAGCGGGTCTGCCCGCCATCTCAAACCCTGAGTGGGCAGGAGAAGATTGGTATGACTGGGATAAGACATGTTCTGAACTGGCCCGACAGGCACCTTTATTTGAACCCGGCTCGGCCTGTGGGTATCACCCCAATACTTATGGCATATTAGCCGGAGAAATCGCACGCCGCGCAGATGGGCGTTCAATCGGGCAAATCCTGCGGGAAGACTTATGCCGCGATAATAACATTGATGTTTGGATTGGCTTACCAGCATCTGAGCACGACAGATGTTCAGTCATGGTAAAGCCAAAAACGCCGGCAAAATTAGGTGAGCTGACGCCGCTTAAACGTCTCGCCTTTTTAAGCAAAGGCTCTGCGCCGCGCGGGAACCTAACGCGGTGGCGGGAAGCAGAGTTTGCGGGTAGTAATTGCCATGCGACAGCCCAAGGCCTCGCCAAGCTCATGCAAATCGCAAACGACGGAAAAATAAACGAAACCGTCTATCTGGCAGAAGACGCGGTCGACAAATTACGTGCGCCTCGCATATCAGGTCAAAATCTTATCCTGCCCTTTGAAACAACCTATGCAGCTGGACTCCTCGAAAACGCGCCTAACTTTTTCTATGGTCCAAATCCGAAAACGTTAGGCCATAGCGGTTGGGGTGGGTCTTGTGTCTTTGCCGACCCACTAACTGGCCTTCACGGCGCCTATGTCATGAACGCTCAAAATAGCGACCTTTTGGGGGATGCCCGACCGCGCCGAATTATAGACGCGTTATATAAATGCCTATAGAGAAGAAGGCGAATCGAGGACGATATGGCGAGTGACGAATTTATAGAACGCTTATGGGAGCTGGGGCCAAGCTTCGCTGAACTCACACCTCATTCAAAAAAACTCGGTATAAAATTTGTTGCTGTCGATAAAGGCCGAGCCACATTGAGCCTGCCTTATAACACAGAGTTAATTGGAGACAGAGATACACGGGTTTTGCACGGGGGCGCGGTGACCACTCTTCTCGATCAAGCTTGCGGCCTGGCAGCCATTGCGGGGTTTGATGAGCCCAGCACTTGCGCCACCCTCAATCTCTCTATTGATTATATGCGCGCCGCAAATCCAGGTGAGACTATCATCGCGCAAGCGCGTTGTTACAAAGCCACAAAACATGTCGCTTTTCTTCGCGCCGTGGCCCATGACGGAGATGAGAATGACCCAATCGCAACGGCACAAGCCACATTCATGGCAACTGGGCCTGAAAAGAATATACTGAAAAATAAAGCGTCAAAATGAACTCCGAAAACGTCACTCGGGCGCTTAGCCGCATTCCTTATGCCCAAACATTAGGCGTAAAACCGATCGTCATCGGGGATGAGTTTACGCTAGTCATGCCTTATACTGAAGACAATATAGGAAATCCTGTCCTACCAGCCTTGCATGGCGGGGCCATTAGTGGATTGATGGAAATCGCAGCCATCGCTCAGCTTTTCATATCGACGGATGGAAAACGGCTCGCCAAACCTATTGGGGTCAATGTCGATTACCTGCGTAAAGGTAGCCCAAAAGACACCTACGCACGCGCCTTAATTTTCAAACAAGGTTCGCGCGTTGCCAATGTTCGGGTACGCGCCTGGCAAGATGATTATGATACACCCATAGCAGCCATGCATGGCCATTATCTGATGGCTAAAGCGGAGTAATGTCTGCGCAAAGCGGAATGGCCTTAACCCGAAAGTCTATTTTCGCCCAAAGTTGGCCCATCATGCTGGCCAATGCCGCTGCGCCCATTGTGGGTCTCGTCGATACATTTGTGATTGGCCAATATAGCACAACGACAGCGCTGGCCGGAATTGGCCTCGGCGCGGTCATTTACGGCATCGCCTATTGGGGATTTGGCTTTCTTCGTATGAGCACGGCGGGGCTGGCGGCGCAATCTGACGGTGCCAATGACCAAGGCGCCGTTCAAGCCCATTTATTCCGCGCTATTCCGCTAGGCTTAGCCATTGGGACGTTGATCTTTATCTTACAAACCGTTCTTCTGGCGGGCGCCTTCAAAATTTTTACGGCCTCCAGCGTAATTGAAGGCTCCGCCGAAATCTATATTAAAGCTAGACTTTTCGGTCTTCCGGCAACCTTAGCTTCAATCGCTTTAATGGGCTGGTTTGTCGGCATTAGCCGCGCGCAATCGGCGCTTAAATTGCAGTTAGTTTTAAATCTGGTCAACATCATCCTTTCGCCTCTATTTGTGATAAGTTTTGGTTGGGGATTATGGGGCGTTGGGATTGCCTCTGCCATCGCCGAATGGTGCGGCTTTGGCGCGGGTTTATGGCTCGCCTATAGCGAAATTAAAAGACGCGGCGGCCTTAGAAAATCTGAGCTCACACGCCAAAATTTATTAAAGCCTCAGGACCTGAAAAAACTTGGCGTGACCAATAGTAATATCTTCATCCGAACGCTTTCCCTCACCATCGGATTTAGTTTTTTTGGCAACGCTGCCGCAGCCGAAGGCGTAGTATTTTTAGCGAGCTATCATATCCTCATGCAATTCATAACCATGATTGCGCTAGTCTTAGATGCTTTCGCGCATACTGCCGAGGCCGTTACGGGCGCGGCTTACGGCGCAAAAGATCAGCCCCGATTTGATAAGGCCGTGCGGCTTACAACAGAGTTTTCCTTTGTTTTTGCCGTCTTAATTTGCACGGCTATTTTTCTTCTGGGTCCCTATTTCATCCAAGTATTAACTAAAGATCCTGAGGTTGTTGCAAGCGCAAAACTCTATCTGCCCTATTGCGCATTGACCCCCGTTCTGGGTTTTCCGGCTTGGCAACTCGACGGTATATTTATCGGCACGACGAAGACGCGAGAAATGCGTAACGCAGGTATTACCGCCGTTCTTATTTATCTCGCCATCCATCACCTGATTGAGCCGAGCCTGGGCGGCCACGGCATTTGGATTGCGTTCCTTTGTTATTATATCGCCAGAGCGCTCACCTTGGTGGTTTTTTATCCCAATATACGCAATGAGATGGCGGCCATTTCTTAAGAGGTGACGTCATGGCCATAGAGCCAATCCAGGCGTTTATGAACAATCGAAGGCCGTATTTTTCCCGCTAGCCACATAGGCCCATAGGTTCCAATTTGGCCTAGTATTGATTGCCGGTGGAATGTTTTCATATTCGCTTTCGAACCCGTCTGCACCTTAGATGTGCGGGCACGTCTAAAATTTTGATAGGCCGTTAGAGATTGCGGGATGCCCCGTCCTTTTTGTGATATTTCGCGGGCGATAACCCAGCTATCTTCAACGGCCATTGCCGCACCTTGTGCTAAAAAGGGTAACATAGGGTGAGCGGCGTCCCCCAGTAACGCGGCGTGTCCATCCACCCATGTCTTAAGCGGAGCGCGGTCAAAAAGCGCCCATCGAAATAACTGATCCGGCGCGACGGACTTGATAATTTGCGCAATCGTGGGATGCCAATTTTGAAAATCGGATTGCAAATCTTCTAGGTTGCCTCTCACCGTCCAGCCCTCTTGCCGCCAATCATCACGTTCAACCACGCCAACAAAATTAGTTAAGGTTCCATTTCGTAAAAGATATGTCACGCCGTGTCTTTGCCGCCCCATCCAAACACACGCTGTTGGGTTAGGTTTGTTACGTCCTAATTTATCCATAGAGACAACGGCGCGCCAAGCCACATTGCCTGTAAAGACCGGCTTATCGGGCCCTAACATTTTTTTACGTATTGTGGATTTAATACCGTCTGCGCCGATCAAAACGTCCCCATTAAATTGGCGGCCATCCGTAAGGGTTATACTCACAATATCACCGCTTTGATGGTAGTTTTCTATATGACTCTTTAATTGAAACGCAGAAGGCGCAACGCTTTTAAGCGCCTTTATAAGCGCGGCGATATAATCGGCGCGGTGTATGTGCAGATAATCCGCGCCCCATCTTTGCGCCGCATATGCAGATAGCGGAATGGTGAAAATCTCTCGGCCTGTTCCTCCCATCCGAGCCTCAATCGCTTTAGGCTCAAACGCCTGCTGTTTAATGATCGAGCTTATGCCTAAAGTCTGAAAAACCTTCATGGCGTTAGGCGGAATTTGGATGCCCGCGCCGACATCTTCAAGAGCGGCGGCTTGCTCAAAAACCAAAACTTCATGCCCAAAATGAGCACAACATAAAGCTGCTGTCAGACCGCCTATTCCGCCCCCGGCAATAAGAACTTTCATAACGCTTTATACATTAAATTAACGCGGCCTTACAGGGGCCGAGCCGTACCATTTTTTATAAGCACGAGAAAAGGCGCTTTGCTCACTATATCCTAATTCACCCGCAATCTGCGCCTGGGAATATGTCCCTTGTTGCCGTAAAATTTCATAACGGTCACGCCGCACATTTTCTAATATATCTCGAAAAGACGTCCCTTGTTCCTTCAATAGACGCCTAAGGCGCCACTCAGGCATATTCATTTTTTCAGAAACATTGGCAATGGTGCAAGGCTCTTCTCCTAAAACTTTCCTTATATAAGCTTTGACCGTTTCACTTTCAGAAATATCCCCTTTCAAAAGAGAGAGGTCATGCTCGAGCCGGGCCGTTAATAGCGCCAAGATTTCTGGATTATGCCCTGGCAGTTTCACATCCAAAAACTTCTTGTCAAAGGATAGAACATCTTGCTCCGCCCCATACTCAATTGGACAATCAAAAAAACTTAGATAGAGATCTTTATAGTCCTCATTTTCATGGCGCAGCTTCATCTTTTTAACCGATAAGCCATGAACAGCTTTTATCCATAGACCTAACCTAGCCAAAGTCGCGAAAGACAAATCAGATACATGCCGTAATTCATCGGGCGCATCTTCCTCGGTGACCCAAAAAATGTGAGCGGTGTTTTCATCAAGCACGAGTTTGTTCAGCCCATAAGTTTGCGCCAAAGGTTCAAATCGTTCGCTTAATTTAAAGCCTTCACCCAAATTTTCACAATGCAACACAGTAAAAGCTAGGTCATTATAGGTGACATTGCCGTGATTAAGACCGCACCGAAACCCTATGGCAGGATCCTTGGTTAAAGTTTCAGCTATCTTGAAAATATTAATCAAGACGCGGCCATCAAATCTTTTAAGCGGGTTATTAAGCGCTGCGCAACCGCCTGGAACGATATCCATTAAAACAGATTCGGTAAGACCTAAGCCGATTAAGCTTTCTATATTTTTTGTTAAAAACCGAGATGATACTGCACCCATAAACTATCGATATTCAAATTGTTCGAAATTGTCAAAACTTTAAGTTCAAAATCGTCAAGACTTATATGGGTCATTCTGATAAGAAACAACCGCAACTTGTGTGGGCCCATCCCCAACCGGGCCGGGGTTGTTATGTGGGGTGCACTGGGGCGTAACGATTTTCGGGGCCCAGTTTTGAGGCCGCATTGTCCAGATGCGGCCTCCTCCCATTTTTCTTGCTTCTTATTTTGGCCGTTAGATATTTTGAAAAACTAGAGCTAGCGAAATTTTAATCGCCCTGTTATAGCCCTCGCCATGAATTACATTGATGCTAAAGAAGCCCCAGATATGCGCGATGGCGCAATCAAGCTCCATACTCCTGCCGATTTTGAAGGTATGCGTAAAGCAGGCCGCCTCGCGGCCGAATGCCTTGATATGTTAGTCCCAATGGTCAAACCTGGGGTTACAACCGCCGCTCTCGATAAAGCGACCTTTGAATTTGTCATCGATAATGGCGGCGTACCGGCCTGCCTTGGGTATCGCGGATACCAACACACAATCTGCACCTCGATTAATCACGTTGTTTGTCACGGTATTCCCAACAGTAAGCCGATGAAAAATGGCGACATTGTCAATATCGATGTAACGGTTATTGTGGACGGATGGCACGGCGATACCTCGCGCATGTACCCTGTGGGGGAAATTAACCGCCGCGCAGAGCGCCTCATTAAAATCACCTATGACAGCCTTATGCTAGGCCTTCAAGCCGTCAAGCCCGGGAACACAACTGGGGATATAGGGCACGCCATTCAAAAATTTGCCGAAGGCGAGCGGTGTTCTGTTGTTCAAGATTTTTGCGGTCACGGCCTCGGAAAACTCTTTCATGACGCGCCTAATATACTGCATTTTGGAACGCCCGGCGAAGGTGAAGTGTTGCGCGAAGGCATGTTCTTCACAGTCGAGCCAATGATTAACCTCGGAAAGCCAGACACCAAAATTCTCAGTGATGGCTGGACAGCGGTGACGCGCGATAAAAAACTCACCGCTCAATTTGAACACTCTATTGGCGTCACAAAGGACGGGCTTGAAATATTCACAACATCGCCAAAAGGGCTACACTGCCCGCCTTACGTCTAAAGGCATATCTTGGGCGAAGCCGCAAAACCTAAGCCGCATTATCATGGTCACCGCGACCGCCTGCGCGCGCGATTTGCCGAAGGCGGCATTGATGCGCTCGCCGATTATGAACTGCTAGAACTTTATCTTTTTCGGTCTATCCCGCGCCGCGACGTCAAACCCATCGCCAAAGAGCTCATCGCTAAATTTGGGAGCTTTGCCGAAGTTATCGCCGCGCCCGTTGAGCGCCTAACGGAAGTCAAAGGCATAAGCGAAAAAATCGCCTTAGATTTAAAAATCTTGCGCGCCGCCGCAACCAAGCTCGGACAAGAATCTATCTTAGGGCGGCCCGTCCTTTCATCATGGTCTGCCCTGCTTGATTATTGCCGCTCGGCTATGCAATTTGAAGTGACAGAGCAGTTCCGCGTTTTATTTCTAGACCGCAAAAACCGCCTCATTGCCGATGAAGTTTTAGGGCAAGGTACAGTGGACCGCGCCCCGGTTTACCCGCGCGAAATTCTCAAACGCGCCCTTGCCCATGAAAGCACCGCGATTATCCTTGCCCATAACCATCCCAGCGGCGACCCAACGCCTAGCCAATCAGACATCGACATGACAAAAGAAATCGTGCAAGCGTGCAAGCCAATCAGTGTGACCGTGCACGATCACCTCATCATAGGGCGGGATAACATTGCCTCATTTAAAACATTGGGCTTGATGTAAACTAAAAGGGAATCCATGAGCAATCCACAAATGGCCGAGAGCAAACGCTACCGCACTATTGTCCTATGGCTCTTAACACTGATGTATGTGATGAGTTTCATTGACCGTCAAATTATCGGTATTCTCTCCCCATTTATCAAAGCTGAAATGGGATTTACAGACGGGCAACTCGGCTGGCTCAAAGGTCTTGCCTTCGCCCTTCTTTATTCAATTGTCGGGATTCCAATTGCTTGGCTGGCTGATAGATATAGCCGAAAGAAAATTGTCACAATATCTCTTATCGCTTGGAGCGGTTTTACGGCGGTCACAGGTATGGCGAGTAGTTTCCTGCACATGTTCCTCGCTCGTGTTGGGGTGGGCATTGGCGAAGCCGGGGGCTCCCCGCCCTCCCATTCTATAATTTCGGATTTATACCCTAAGGAACAACGCGCATCAGCGCTAGGTGTCTATTCACTTGGAATCCCAATCGGCATAGGGTTTTCTTACATTCTAGCGGGCGCACTTGTTGAAAGCTTTGGATGGCGCGGCACATTATATGTCCTTGGCGTTGTGGGTATAGGCCTAGCGTTGGTCTTGGCTATTGTCATAAAGGAACCAAAGAGAGGTCAATTAGACGGCGAAGACTTGAACCTTAAAACCGTTAGCCTTGGCGAATCAATTGTTACTCTCGCCAAAATCCCAAGTTGGTGGGCCATGTGCATGGGCATCGCATGGGCAAGTTTTGGTGGTTATGCCGTTTCTGCTTGGGGCGTCGATTATATCATGCGGTTTAAGCCCGAGTATTTACCCAACCCTGATAATAATAAATTTGAGTGGTTGATGTTCTGGCTCGGTATGATCCATCTCGTGGGTTACGGCGCTGGTACATATTTTGGCGCGCTCATCACTGAAAAGCTGGCAAAGAAAAATATCAGTTTTTACGGCATTATGCCGGGCGCAGTATTACTTTTGGGTGTACCCGCCCTCGTTGCGGCCTTTTGGGTACAATCTATACCCCTTCATTTAGCGCTTATTACAGTCTATCTATTATCAGCTGGCGTATACCTAGGGCCAAGTTTTGCTGCGGCACAAACCCTTGCCCCCATTAACATGCGGGCGATGTCTACGGCTTTATTTTTCTTAATCCTGAATATCATCGCTCTGGGCGGCGGACCGACATATGT
>CAYXEB010000063.1:4099-11458 GCA_964463835.1 uncultured Hellea sp. | reverse complement strand
AATTTCTTATGAATTAGGGGTGCAGGCCGCAATAAATATGCTAGAGGCATAATTTACGTCGCCCCACATTGACCATCTAAAGAGAGATTACATGGCCAACACACCTAAAAAGTCAGTTTCGGTTGACATAAAACTTGTCAAAGATCTGGCAAAAATCCTTAATGATACTGAGCTCAGCGAGATTGAACTTGAAAAAGGCAGTCTGAAAATACGTGTCGCCAAAAACGGCGGACAAATCGTTCAAAGCGTCGCGGCCCCCGCGCCATTGGCCGCGCCTGCGCCCGTTGCCAGTCAGCCCGTTGCGGCCCCTGCTGCCAAAACTGAGAAAGCCGATGCGAGCGCGCATCCCGGCGCTGTCAAATCTCCAATGGTTGGAACCGTATATACGCGTCCATCCCCTGACGCTGATACATTTGTCAGCGTCGGCGATAAGGTCACAGAAGGGGATACCATTGTTCTGGTTGAAGCCATGAAAACCTTTAACCCGATTACCGCGCCCCACTCTGGAAAAATCGAAGAAATTCTCGTTGAAGACTCCCAGCCCGTCGAATTTGGCGAAGCTTTGTTTATAATCGTCTAAGCCTTTACTTATAATGCCAGGCTCTACTTCCTTTAAAAAAATCCTCATTGCTAATCGCGGTGAAATCGCCTTGCGGATACATCGTGCCTGCAAAGAAATGGGTATTAATACCGTCGCCGTTTACTCCGAAGCCGACCGAAACGCCATGCATGTGCGTCTCGCCGATGAAAGCGTTTGCATAGGTCCTAATAGCGCGTCGGATAGCTATCTCAATATCCCGGCAATTATTTCGGCCTGTGAAATTACAAATGCGGACGCCGTTCACCCCGGTTACGGGTTTTTATCAGAAAATGCACGGTTCGCCGAAATCGTCGAAGCCCATGGCATGGCCTTTATTGGCCCCACTGCCGAGCATATCCGAATTATGGGCGACAAAATCACCGCCAAGGACACCGTTAAAAGCGCAGGTATTCCCGTCGTGCCAGGTTCAGAAGGCGGCGTAAGCTCTTATACTGAGGCGCAAAAAGTTGCCCTGACAGTTGGCTTTCCGCTGCTTGTCAAAGCGGCAGCGGGCGGGGGCGGACGCGGGATGCGTCTGGCTGAAACACCTTCTGATTTGGAAGAAGCTCTGTCCTCGGCTCAGCAAGAGGCTATAGCCGCCTTTGGTGACGGCACTGTTTATCTTGAACGTTACCTGACAGGGCCACGCCATATTGAAATTCAAGTCTTGGCCGATACTCACGGAAATGTTGTACATCTGGGCGAGCGGGATTGCTCGCTTCAGCGTCGCAATCAAAAAGTTCTTGAAGAAGCCCCCTCTCCCACATTAACTGTGAAAGAGCGTGATAAAATCGGGAAAATCGTCGCCAAAGCGATTAAGAAAATCGGTTACCGGGGCGCGGGCACAATCGAGTTCCTCTATGAGAAAGGCGAGTTTTTCTTCATTGAGATGAATACGCGCCTTCAGGTCGAACATCCGGTAACAGAGGAGATTACAGGTATTGATTTGGTGCGAGAGCAAATTCGTATCGCCGCTGGGAAACCGCTGAACTACACACAGAAAGATGTGCAGTTTAAAGGCCATTCCATTGAATGCCGGATTAACGCCGAGCACCCCGTCACCTTTGCCCCCTCGCCGGGCAAGGTCATAGACTTTCATGCGCCTGGCGGCATGAATACGCGGCTCGATAGCGCGCTATATGCGGGCTATTCAATCCCGCCTTATTATGACAGCTTGATCGGAAAACTCATTGTCTGGGGCCATACACGGGAAGGCGCCATATTGCGCCTGCGCCGCGCATTAGGCGAAATGGTGATTACAGGGATTGAGACAACGAAACCGTTACACGAAGCCTTAATCGAAAATGAGGATTTCAAAACCGGTGATTACAATATTCACTGGTTAGAAAACTGGTTAGAGTCTCAAAACTAGCGCCCTAAGGATAAATCAGAGTCACATTGCATGGTCAGACATTGGCGCAATTTTGATACTTTCTCTGGGGTCGCGGCAAAGGTTTTACCTGGGCACGGCGAGGTTACCAAAATCGGCGATTGTCCGGGACGCTCTTTAACAAAGGCGATAACGTCGCTCTCCGCCGAAGGTATATGTGAGCACCAAGGCCCAAGACACCGTGTTTCTACATCCACCGGAAAAGCGGTTAACGGCGTGTCGCTATAGGGGTCTGAGCTTAGTGAAACCCCCTCAAAAAATGTGGATGTGATTTTCGGCTTTTTAGCGTACTCGATGTGCGATACCGAGCCTTTTTGGATGACCTTATAGCCCAAGCGGTTTTTTTCCAAAGCTGGCGCGTAGGGCGTGATGAACTTACCGACAAGAACATAATAGACGTCTTCACTCGCTTTTGCCTTTTCTAGCGCCCGAATCATATTAGGCGGCGCACAGCTAAGCGCCAAGGCGCTTTGTGAGAACAAAAGACAGCTCACAATGACGGCAGTTATGGACAAAGGTTTCATCGTTAAGCCCCTTCACAGAAGATAACATATCGAGACCGATAGCTTATCTAAGCTGAATGAGAGCTTAACTCAATATCCTAAGGCTTATAGATTTAACTACGCTTGGCGTTAAACTCTATGATGGAGCGCACAATCCCGCTTGAAGGCACCGGGTCATCTTGCGATATGTCAATATTCCGCCACAAATCCACCAATAAATCAGCCTCTTCTTGCGAGGTAATTTCAAGTGTCGCTATTGTGTCTAAAATATCATCTTGCGCAGCTAGAAGCTTATCTTCGCGCTGCTCAACTTCCAGATCACGGGTCAAATCTTCGCCCGGAACATGTTGCCCGCATTCCAGTAATTTTAAAGAAATGATCTGATATTCGGATTTTAAATCCGCGAGTTTCGGAGTCTGATAACTCCGGTTGTGCGCCCCTTCTTTTACTTGCTTATGCATTAGGAGTCTCCCTTAAAATATGCATCCAACTGTTTAAAGGTTTTTCCCACACACTGGAAAGGTGTGAACTCCAACAGTTAACAAAAAGCTAAACAACTCTATTATTAATTGTATTTCAAATTTCATTCATCTTGGGTTCATCTTGATTTCGCGCGCGTCTCCTGTATTCTTGCCTCATGTCAGCGCCCTTCTCTATTCTTGATCTTGCCCGCATCATCGACGGGGGTGATATTGCCCAAAGTTTTAGCGAATGCGTGAGCACCGCCCAGAACGCAGAGACCCTTGGCTATAACCGCGTCTGGTACGCCGAGCATCACAATATGATCTCCGTCGCCAGCTCTGCGACCTCCGTGCTCATTGGCCATATCGCCTCACAGACGAACACCATAAGGCTGGGCGCGGGCGGAATTATGCTGCCAAACCATAGCCCGCTCACTATCGCCGAGCAGTTTGGCACGCTGGAAACCTTATATCCCAAGCGGATTGATTTGGGCCTAGGCCGCGCGCCCGGCGGAGATCGCAATGTCATTCGCGCGTTGCGTAAAGACGGCCCTATGGCCGCGAGCCGCTTCCCCGAAGATGTCGTGGAGCTTCTGGCCTACCTCGCTCCGCGCGACAAAAACGCGCCGCTCCCCGTGCGCGCTATTCCCGGTGAAGGCACACAGGTGCCCATCTGGATACTCGGCTCTAGCCTCTTTGGCGCACAGCTCGCCGCTAAGCTGGGCCTGCCTTATGCCTTTGCCTCGCACTTCGCCCCGCAACACCTCTTTGACGCCGCCCAAGTCTATCGCCGCGAGTTCAAGCCCTCAAAATATCTGGACGCCCCCTATTTTATGATGGCCGTAAATGTCTTTGCCGCCGAGACGGAAGACGAGGCCAATTATCATTTCTCCACCCTCATCCAAGCCTTTGTCGGCATGGTCACTAATAATCGCGGCCCTATCCCCGCCCCCGTTGAAAATCTGGAACTCTCCCCGCAAATCGCGGCCCATGTGCAGGGCATGCTCCAAGGCAGCGCCGTAGGCACACCTGAGCAAGTGGCCCAGCGCCTCTCGATCTTTCAAAGCAAATTACAGCCCGATGAATATATTCTCTCTATGCCCTTTTACCACCACGAGGCGCGTCTAAAATCCATGGAGCTCACCATCGGAATTAGAGACAAGGTCGAAGGCCAAGCCGCAGCGGCTTAGCCGCGCATCTGCCCGCGCAGCATAACTCCAGAGGACAGCAGCAACAGCCCCCCAAGGCCCAGCATATAAACCCCTAAAAAGACGCCGACATGGACAAAGGTCACCACCGCGTCGAGCAATACCCAAACGCCAAAAGCCATCAAAATCGCCGCGCAGGCGTTAGATTTATAACGCGATAATCCGACAGATAAAAAAGCAATCAAAAGCCAATGCACTGCCGGCATAATCCACATACCGGGTAGCGCCTTCTTAAAAAACGCAGGCTCAACCCCCGTGAGCGCCGCCTTAACTCCCGTCAAAGCGCTCATATGAAAGGCTGCTCCCGCGAGGAGGATTAAAGCGCCGAGGATAGCCGTGATTTTTACGGATGGCTTGGTCATGCATTATCCCTAACCCAAGACCTAAAATCCGTAAAGCGTATTAGGACGCTCGCCCATTTATGATTTTGTTATAAACGTGAGTTCCGTTTGAAGCGTTAACAGAAATTAACTCTTGGGGCGATTCAAGTTCAGTTTGTGTTCAGACGCCCTCAGCTAGAAATAAATGAAAGTTGGATTTGACTATCGCCCCGTTTAGAATCCGGCTATGAAAGGCACCTCCGTCCTTGGAGGTGCCTTTTTACATTACCGATCATATAAATATAACTGTGCACGGGATCTAATTAAACTACAGGATTGTATTAGCATCACTGAGTACTATAACTCGGCCATTCTTTTATTAATTGTACAATTTTCAAACTAAAGTTTGTAAATAACTGGAGCTTTATCAGATTTGAAGAAATTTTTCGAAAAATACAAAAAAGGTGATAAAAAGCCAATGTCCGGCGAAATGTTTGGGGACCCTAATAGCCCTGACAGGCATTTAGATGAAGAATCAGCAAAACAACTACGCGCTGGCAGCAATCACTATAGAGCATATGTCGGCCCTCCAGATAGATTTGACTTCATGGGCGCCACTCAATTTTCACTTATGTTTCACCTTGGCCTTAGAGATCATCATAAAGTTCTTGATTTTGGTTGCGGATCTTTGCGTTTAGGGCGCTTACTTATTCCATACCTAAAGAAAGGCGGGTATCACGGTATTGACCCTAATAAATGGTTGATTGAAGACGGTTTAACAAACGAATTAGGTTCTGATGCAGTAAAAATAAAATCCCCAAAATTTAAACACAATACAGATTTTAATTGTAATGTTTTTGACGAAAAATTTGATTTCATTGTTGCTCAGTCGATTCTAACACATACAGGCTTGGATTTGTTTAACACATTCTTAAAGTCAGCGAAAAAGTCCTTAAAACCTGACGGCATGATATTATTCACCTACCTGCCAACTCACGATATAAATTTACCTATGCCTGCTGACGGATGGCACTATCCTGGCTGCACTCGCTTTCATATTAATACAATTAATTCTATTATTGAAGAAACTCCGTTATTCGGCAAAAAGCTCCCTTGGTACCATTCAGTTACGGTATGGTACTGCGCTAGTCTTAATGCAGACCGCATTCCATCGGACGAAAAATTATATCACCTTACGGGCGCTGTTTTTGGGCAAGACCAATTCAAAGAAAGTTTAAACAAATTTATTCCATAATAACGTGAACTTAAACAATAGAACGACTTATCAAGCATAGCTTATCCAGGCTAAACACACTGCCCATTAGACTAGCTAGTTGCCGATATCTAGTTCAGTATTAAGTAAATTAAACACTCCTTTTAAAAATAATAAATTACTTAAAAATAATTTTTTTCTCGCTTTTCTATAAAAAATGCGGCAAAGACCTCGCAGGTCGCTCTTAGGAGCGCAAACCTTGTAAGGGCGCAAACAATGACAAATACAAACAATGAATTACTCGCGTTTATGCGTGGAGTAGAAAGACGTAATCCGGGTGAACCTGAATTTCATCAAGCGGTGAAAGAAGTCGCAATAGATATCATTCCTTATATACAGGATAAGGACCGGATTCAAAAAATGCGAATTCTCGAACGTATGACTGAACCTGATCGAATAATTTCTTTTCGGGTTACTTGGGAAGACGACGAAGGTAACATAAGGGTCAACCGTGGATATCGCGTTCAACAAAACAATGCAATTGGCCCATATAAAGGCGGCATACGTTTCCACCCATCAGTTACCCAAAGCATTTTAAAATTTCTTGCCTTTGAGCAAGTATTTAAAAATAGCCTCACAGGACTTCCACTTGGAGGCGGTAAAGGTGGTGCTAACTTTAATCCAAAAGGAAAATCCGACCGAGAAATCATGCGGTTTTGCCAAGCATTTATGACTGAGCTTTGCAAATATATTGGACCTGACACAGACGTGCCCGCAGGTGACATTGGCGTGGGAGGACGAGAAGTAGGTTATCTATTCGGGCAATATAAACGTCTCAACGATCGTTTTGAAGGTGTTCTCACAGGAAAAGGTATAGAGTTTGGCGGAAGTAAAATTCGGCCAGAGGCAACAGGCTACGGCGTGGTGTATATGATGGAAGCCATGCTGGCGACCGTAGATCAAGAAATCAAAGGCAAACTTTGTGCTGTTTCTGGATCTGGAAATGTAGCCCAATTCACAGCGGAAAAACTTCTTGAGCTTGGCGGAAAAGTAATATCAATGTCAGACTCTGGCGGAACAATATATGTAGAAAAAGGCCTTTCCGCTGAAAACCTGGCATGGATCATGGATCTGAAAAACAATCGCGGTGGTAGATTGTCAGAATGCGTTGAAGGATTTGGCGCAAAGTTTTATGAAGGAAATAGGCCTTGGGCATTAAAATGTGATTTAGCCTTCCCTTGTGCAACACAAAACGAAATCGAGACTGCCGACGCAAAGGCTCTCGTGAAAAATGGATGCACAGCTATTTCCGAAGGCGCAAATATGCCCAGTACGCCAGAAGCGATTGATATCATCCGTGAAGCCTCAATTATGCACGCCCCGTCTAAAGCTGCTAACGCAGGCGGCGTGGCTGTTTCCGGTCTGGAGATGTCTCAGAACAGTCTACGAATGAGTTGGTCGCGCGAAGAGGTAGATAATCATCTTAAGAATATTATTTCTAACATCCATCAACAATGTGTAATTAAAGGTAAGCGAAAAGACGGAACTGTGGATTACTTCAAAGGTGCCAATATCGCAGGCTTTGATAAAGTCGCATCGGCCATGTTGGCCTACGGCGCCATTTAAACACAAAAGCTAAAAGTAAAGCATATCAATGCTTTACTGAATGGCTTAAATATAACAC
>CAYXEB010000063.1:0-3999 GCA_964463835.1 uncultured Hellea sp. | reverse complement strand
AACACTAACTTTTTGTACGAGGCGTGAAATGAATCAACAGAAACCAAAGAGGTATTTTAAGACCTTAGTCGGCGCCATTGGCATAACCGTATTCTCCCTCAATAATGCGAATGCCGTGGACTATACAGGGCCGCCGATTACATTTGAGCAAGTTTATGCAAATCCCGATGATCAAGACTTAAACCTTAACTATGCGCGCCAACAGGCCTCACAAGGGGATTATCTATCAGCGGCTGCTTCATTAGAGCGAATGTTATACGCCACGCCGAATTGGGGGACCGCGAGATTATTTCTCGCAATTTGCCTTTACCATCTTGACGACCTGCAGGCGGCAGGACGTGAACTGGATGTTCTTGCTATTAGCGATCTACCTAAAGACGAACAGGAAATTTATAAAGAGTATAAAGCAAAGGTACAAAACCAATGAAAAGCACAAAAAAGCTATTAGGCCTTTCAATGCTCGGGATTTCCTTAAACTTTTCTAGTTTAGCCTATGGGCAAGACGCAATTGGCGTTAATGCAGCTGTCAAAGGCGATGTTACAATTATTTCAGCTGGTCAGAAAGCCAAGCAAGCTATCATTAAAGAAGATGTGTTTTTAGGCGAGCAGGTCAATTCCAAAAAGCTAAGTAGCTTGCAAATCATGTTAAAGGATCAAACTGTTTTTACGGTTGGTCCAGATTGTGACCTAACGATTGACAAATTCGTTTATGATCCAAGCAAAAGCACCAATAGTATGTCCGCTACCGTATCCAAAGGTATGTTTAGATTTATGTCTGGTAAAATTTCCAAGTCCGGGGTCGATGCTGTCAACATTAATACACCCGTGTCCTCTATGGGAATTCGAGGCACAATGGTCGAAGGTCTTATAGGCCCCAATGCCATCAAACTGGCTCAAGCCGAAGGAATTATCCCGGCCGGCACAGCCTTAGATCAAAACGGCGCCACTGTAATCACGCTCCGTGGTCCAGGCGAAAATACCTCAGGCACAAATACCAAAGGTGAAATCAGCATTACCTCTGGAAAGCATACAGAGATTGTGACCGGCAGTAGAGGCAGTGTCTTCGTACCCTACGCGGGGGCAGCTCCCATTACTTTTTCTATATCGGCAATAGGTTTTGCGAATTTCACACAAGGAGTTGGGACTACCCCCACTGGGCCACAAAATTTTAATTCTTTCAAAGTGGAATCCTATCCAAACAGTGTATCGCCAACCACCACAAACCCTTCCGCCAGCACGAGCACGACTAGCGCGGGAACGACTTCTAGCGCCAGTGCGACAGGCAGTAGTGCAGCAGGCGCTGGTACAGCGGGTGCAGGCACTGCCGCAGGTGCAACTGGCCTAGGTGTTGGTGCGGTTGGTGCGGTTGGTGCGGGTGTTGCCGGGGCAATCATTGTAGTTGAAGAGGTAACTGATGATAATGATGACGAACCCGTCTCTCCATAACGATGCCTTAAGAGCGAAGAGTTGCGCTTGCACAGCGTTTAAGGCACACTGAAGTTTCTTCTAAGGGGCAGGCGCGTGATAAATCGGTTACGAAAACTATGGCGTTTTAATGCGTCAACGAATAAATATATAATCCCAATGATATTAGGCGTTTTTATTACACTTGCCTTTTATGTAGCCAATATTTCAAAGCCTCCCATAATCGAACAATTAGGTAACTTAATGTTCGATAAATACCAACAAACGGCCCCCCGGATATACGACCCGAATACTAGCCCCGTTCGTATAATCGATATAGATAATGAAAGTTTAGAAAAACTAGGCCAGTGGCCTTGGCCACGCACAACGATTGCACGATTAAATGATAGATTAACCGAAGCTGGGGCTGGCGTAATCGCCTATGATATTATTTTTTCTGAGGCGGACAGAACCTCTCCCGAAAACATGTTGGAAGTTTTTAAATCAAATCCTTCATCAACGGGCTCTGACTTCCAAAATATAAGTTCACTTACCGGCCACGACGCCATTTTAGCAAGAGCTTTTTCGCAATCAAATACCGTGGCAGGCTTTTTCTTCACGCGCGAGGCGAATACGAACATTCCAAACTCGGGTGGGTTTTCATGGTCTGGTACGACGCCCAAAAATAATATCATGAACTTTGGAGGTTCAATATCCCCCATCCCTATTCTTGCCGAAAATGTGAGTGGTCAAGCTTTCGTAACATTTAATCCAGGGGCAGATGGAATCATTCGCAAAGCCCCTTTAATCGCCAGAATAGACGACAAATACTACCGCTCACTTTCCATAGAAGCTCTGCGCGCAGTACAAGGTGCACAAACAACAATTGTTCGCAGTTCAAATGGCAGCGGCGAATTCGCGGATTTAGATACCGAAAACCCTGAAGTTTCAACGATTAAAGTTGGCGCATTTGAAATTCCAACGACGCCGTTAGGGGAAATAAATGTACATTTTTCTAAACCTGTTCCCGAGCGTTATATTCCTGCCTGGGAAATTCTATCAGATGAAATTCCAA
The DNA here is from genome assembly GCA_964463835.1 of uncultured Hellea sp. Lineage (GTDB taxonomy): Bacteria > Pseudomonadota > Alphaproteobacteria > Caulobacterales > Maricaulaceae > Hellea. The sequence goes on along the minus strand of CAYXEB010000063.1, from coordinate 1,520 downwards.
TGTCTGATTGGGCGGACCGCATAGCAGGACATATTGTATTCATTGGAACGGGTGCAGAAGGTCTTAAAGATATTAAGGCCACGCCGATGAATGACGCGGAGCCTGGGGTGCTTATACATGCGCAAATAGTAGAACAAGTTATTGGAGGGCAATTTTTAAAGAGGCCATATTGGAGCCAAGCCATTGAAGTTCTATCCATATTGTTCTTTGGACTCCTATTATCACTTATCCTTCCCCGAATGGGCGCTGCTAAAGGGTTTATACTTAGCCTGATCGTGGCTTGCCTTGTCTATTACGCATCTTGGACTGCTTATAAAGACCATCAATTTTTGCTAAATCCAATTTATCCCCTACTCGCAATTTTATCGCTTTATCTGCTTTTAACTGTCACCTCGTTTTATCTAACTGAATCTGAACGCTCCCGAATACGCAATGCGTTCGGAATGTACTTATCACCAAACATGGTAAAAAGGGTAAGCGAAGACCCTAGTGAATTAACCTTGGGTGGAGAAGAGCGGAATATGACCGTGTTGTTCCTGGATATCCGAAGTTTTTCCAAGATATCTGAATCAATGGAGCCCGCGGAAATAACAACCTTCCTGAATATTTTCCTCACGCCAATGACCGATATTTTACAAGATAACTTGGCGACAATTGATAAATATATCGGCGATGCAATCGTTGCATTTTGGAACGCACCGTTAGACGATGATAAACATGAAGAAAATGCCGCGCGGAGCGTCGTTAAAATGCTAGACACTCTTACCGAATTAAATATCAAATACAGTCAACAAGACGAAATTAAATGGCCCGAGAATGTCAGCATGGGTATTGGATTAAATACTGGGGTGTGCTGTGTCGGCAATTTAGGCTCCACGCAACGCTTTTCATATTCAATGATCGGTGATGCTGCTAATCTAGCATCGCGCATTGAGGGCTTAACTAAGCAGTATAAGGTTTCATCGCTCGTAGGAAATGAAACCGCAAAAGCTTTAGGAGAATTCGCAATTTTAGAGGCTGACCTTATCCAAGTCGTGGGACGAAAGACACCGGAGCGTATTTTCATTTTGGCGGGTGAAACTCAAGATGCACAGACGCCCGAATACAAAACGCTCGTAGAAAAACAAAGTGTCTTTCTTTCCACATATCGCGAACAAAACTGGGACCGTGCGACGGCGCTTATTCCTGAATTAAAAAAGCTTGCGAGGCCGCTAGGGTGTGATGGTTATTATGATGTTATGACTGATCGTATCACGGCTTATTTACAATCTCCTCCTCCCGCTGATTGGGGCGGTGTGTACGTTGCGACAAGCAAATAAACTATCGGTGATGAAAGAAACTCAGGTCCTATTTACTCACAATGTGTTGAGATACCTAAAAATATAAAATTTCTATAGCATCTGTTATAGCATTAGATTGACCGCCCTTGTATACTATTGATAACTTGGCGAAAAAGGTCTTAAACAGGGACGAAGATGATTGCAGAACTTGGACATATTGCGCTCATTTTGGCGCTGATT
>CAYXEB010000062.1:0-11904 GCA_964463835.1 uncultured Hellea sp. | reverse complement strand
TCTCTTCCGCGACGGACAGGGTCGTAACATTGAACGCACCAACCCGTTTCATAGCATCTAAAATTGAAAGCCAATATGCAGATACAGTCAAACGTCTTTGGAAAAAGCATGATATGGTCGCCCCGCCGCGAGACATTATGTTTTCGTCTGTTGCGGGAATACCTTTAGCACCGTCTAAGTCCGGCGCCAGACAAAATCATCAAGCAAAAATTTCATCAAAAAAGACATTAACAGATAAATCCTCTACGTCGCAATCTGACGAGTCAGAGCAAGGAGAGAGCCCGAGAGACAGATTCACATTTGATAATTTCGTCGTCGGAAGATCAAATGAACTCGCTTTTGCGGTCGCTAGACAAATCGCAAGTTCACGCAACGTCCAATATAACCCAATCGTTTTCCACGGTAAAAATGGCATGGGGAAAACACATCTACTCTATGCGATCGAACATGCCATTAAACAAGTTAACCCAAGCCAAAAGGTAAAATTGATTAGTTCTGAAGAATTTGTGAGTGCCTTTGTAAGCTCGGTACGCGGGTCTGGTTCCGGCCGAGACGCGATAAATGCCTTTAAATCGTCTTTACGTGACGTAGACCTGTTAATCATTGATGACACGCATTTCATAGCTGATAAGCCTGGGTCTCAAGAGGAATTGCTGCATACGCTTATCTCTTTGGTCGATCAGGGCCGTCAAATTCTTGTTGCGACAGATCGCCATCCCGATAAAATTGAAAACGCGTCTAACAGGCTTAAATCATACCTATCTTCCGGACTCGTATGCAAAATTGGAGCCGCTGATTATGAGCTAAGGCTTAGAATTCTCGATAGGTTAATTGCTCGGCGCCGAGCAAGTGGGAATGCCGGGCTCGCTATTCCGCAAAATGCCAGAGACCATCTCGCGGCCCGTATGAATGCAACGCCGCGTGACCTAGAAGGGGCCTTTAACCAAATAGTGGCTCAGAGCGAGTTTTTAGGGACCCCAATTTCCTTAGAATCTGTGCAAGAAACTCTGTCAGACTCTCGTTATACCTCTGGGCAAAGACTAACTGTAGACCGTATCCAACGGGCCGTGTGTGACGAATTTCGATTAAACCTAGCAGATATGGTTTCAAAGCGGCGCGCCAGAGCCGTCGCGCGCCCGCGCCAAGTTGCTATGTATCTGTGTAAGAAAATGACCAAAAGGTCTTTACCTGATATTGGCCGTCGTTTTGGAGGCCGGGATCATACAACCGTTATGCATGCCGTAAAACGTATTGAATCTCTGCGCACAGAAGATACAGCTTTCAATGCTCAAATTGAGACAATTGAAACTGTTCTTAAAGGGTAATATCCGCAACGACCCTTTGAACTCTGCTCTTGGCAAATTCGCCTTTTACGCTATGTTATTGCATTAAATTCGGCTCTTTAATATGAAGAGCATTTCAACACACTGGATTAGGCTAACCGATGAAATTATCAATTGAACGCGCCTCACTTCTAAAAGCGCTCGGACATGTGCAAAATGTCGTAGAACGTAGAAATACAATCCCGATCCTGTCTAATGTACTGATGAATGCTGACAATAATACAATATCTCTCATCGCGACAGATCTTGATATCGAAATTTCGGAAGATACGGTAGCCGAAGTCAGTGCTCCCGGACAAATTACTGCCCCTGCACATATTTTATATGATATTGCCCGTAAACTTCCAGACGGCGCGCAAGTCTCTTTGCAAATTAACGCTGAAGACCGCCTAGATATTGATGCTGGTCGTTCACATTTTACTTTACCGCTTCTACCTTCAGGTGATTTTCCAAAGATGACGGCAGACGGGTTTACACATAATTTTTCTCTGCCTGCTCAAGCGCTTCGCCGGTTAATTGATAAAACGCGCTTTGCCATATCAACAGAGGAAACACGGTATTATCTAAACGGTATTTATATTCATGCACAAAACGGTCTTTTGCGCGCCGTCGCAACGGATGGGCATCGACTCGCCTTGGCTGAAATGTCGCTTCCATCTGGAGCCAAGGGACTGCCTGGTATAATCATACCAAGAAAGACCGTCGCAGAAGTGCGCAGGCTAATTGATAACGGAGAGGACAATGTCGCCCTTTCAATCTCTGAGGCAAAAATTCGTTTCACCTATGGTTCAGCTATTCTGACATCTAAATTGATTGACGGGACATTCCCAGATTATGAGCGTGTCATCCCAAAAGGAAACGAAAAAGAACTTACAATTGACAATAAAGTATTTGCCAATGCTGTAGATCGCGTGGCAACAATTTCGGCCGAAAAATCTCGTAGCGTGAAGGTAGCATTATCTCAGGATAATTTGGCCTTAACCGTCAACAATCCTGAAAGCGGCAATGCTCACGAGGAACTCATCGTAGATTACAGTGCAGATCCCTTAGAAATTGGGTTTAACGCAAAATATCTTTTAGATGTAGCCGCACAAATAGAGGGACGTGACGCAACATTTTATCTCGATAGTCCCGCATCTCCGGCCTTGGTCAAAGACTCAGAAGATACCAGCTGCTTATTCGTACTTATGCCGCTCCGCGTCTAAAGTGGGCATAAGCTACTTATGAGAAAGGCTGGAAGATGGCTCATATTTCCAGCCTACGTCTAACCAATTTTCGGTCTTATACCCATCTCGATCTAAACTTGACCGGAAAGCCTGTCGTTTTATACGGCGCTAACGGAGCAGGTAAAACAAATTTAATGGAAGCAATTTCCTTTTTATCTCCAGGCCGCGGCCTAAGAGGCGCCAAAATGGAAGACTTAGCCCGCAAATTTAACGGCAATACTTCTCAGGCCTGGGGCATCAATGCAACTATTGACGACATTAAGGTATCTGTTGGACAAGTACCGGAATATCCAAAACGGCGCGTCGTTAAGTTAGACGGGAAACCCGCAGCGGGTTCAGAGCTTGCTCGGATGATAACTCTCATGTGGCTTACCCCCGCCCAAGACAGACTCTTTATGGGGCCAGCAGCTGACCGACGTAAGTTTATCGACCGTTTTTCGTTAATTCACTCGCCCTCGCATGGTATGTCCAGCATACGCTATGAAAAAGCGCGCTCTGAGCGTAACAAACTCCTCTCAGACGGCATTACAGATATTGGGTGGTATGAAGCATTAGAAAAAGATATGGCGAGCTATGGTGCTAAAATTGCCCAAGCCCGCGCCTATACAATAACGCGACTTATAGACGAAATAGAAACGCGTTCCAAAAAAGTAGAAAATGACATTTTTCCCAAATCCACTCTCTCTCTCGACGGTGAGGCCGAGGAGAAATTTCAAAACGGACTAAGTTTTGACGATGTTGAAGACTTCATTCGAGAAGATTTAGCGCGCCACAGACCCCTAGATCAACGCGCAGGACGAACATTACGTGGTGTACATCGCTCAAATCTGCGCGTTAAACATGCAGCGAAGAATATGAACGCAGAAGACTGTTCTACCGGAGAACAAAAAGCTCTGCTAATAGGGTTAGTTTTGGCCCATGCCCGCGCCCAATCTAAACGCCGTCCAATTCTCTTATTGGACGAGGTCGCTGCCCATTTAGATATTAATCGCCGGGCAGCCTTAATAGAAGAATTGGTCGCCTTAAACGCACAACTTTTTATGACCGGAACAGATGCGTCTTTATTCGAAGCTTTTAAAGGGAGAGCTCAATCTTTCAAAGTCATCAATGGCGAACTCCAAGAGACCTAATCGTCAAAAAAAGTGCCTCGTTGTCCGAAGACAACGAGGCGACGATACCGAAACGGGGCGCAATGTCCGGTACCGAAATCTAGGCTTTACGCCGATAACTACGTTTATGTCTTGAGAGATGAACGTAACTTGAACAATTTCAAAAGCGGAAAAGTTAAGCCCTTAAAAGTGATGGTATATTACCGTTATACCCCGACGCCTCTTTCATCAAGAACGTTTTAATCATCGATGTGTTATTCACTGTAAAAAGACCCAACCTGCGCAGGTGCCTTATTGGTAAATTGTTGTTTGAAAACAGCTTATTCAGAACATCTGTCACCATAGCCAGACTCTCGTTATCAAAATTTCTCCAAGCCGCGTAGTCATCTAACGTAGCCCCTCCAATATCGAGACCTAAAGCGCGCGCTCGGCCTATAACATCGGCAAGAGCCGCGGCATCTCTTAAGCCCATATTCAAACCTTGTCCTGCCAGAGGATGAATCGCGTGAGCCGCATCTCCCACCAAAGCTAAGCGGGTCGATGTGTAAGCCTCTGATATTTGCAGGCTAAGCGGGAAAACTTGGCGTTCGGCGCTGACGAACATGTCGCCAAGAAAATCACCGCTACGACGACGAAACTCAGATAGAAAATCATGTTCAGGCAATTGGACTAAAGCGTCTATTGCCCTAGCTCTATCTGACCAAACGATGCTTATCCGGTTTTGTGTTAAAGGCAATAAAGCAAGCGGTCCACCCGAGTAGAAAACCTGATGGGCCACGTCGTCATGTGGACGTTCATGAGTAATCGTTGTGACTAAGGCCTTTTGATTATAATTTAGCTTTGAAACGCCTATTCCCGCTAATTTACGCAATGATGAATGCCTGCCGTCCGCGGCAACCAGAAGAGAAGCGGCTAAATGCATATTATTTGATAAATGCACGTCTACGTTAGCGGAACTACGGTTGACATCTAGGAGCTCTACAGGGGCAATCAAATCTATCCTGTCATGACGTTCAACCTGTTCCAATAAGCTCCGGCGCAAAATATCATTTTCAATCATATGGGCCGTTGGCCCGTCCAAATCACGACTATCAAGATGCAAATTCAAAGGCGAAATCAGGCCAGCCTTGCCATCAGAAATGAGCATATCTTTAATCGGCTGTACATTATGCGCTATGCTTTGGGTAACCCCCAGTGTTTCCAGCATACCATAACAACTTGCAGCAATGGCGGAGGCGCGGCCGTCAGCCCTCGCATCATGGGGGTGGGTTATATCAACCAAGGCCACCGTGACATCATTGTACGCGCAGCTCAAAGACGTTGTTAAACCTATTAATCCAGCGCCGACGATAATAATGTCATAATCTTTGTTCACGCTTTTTAATACAGAGGTTTTCATCTGTTTTCCATGGGGCTTTTTGGCGATTCTACGGCCTTTTATAAAGCGGTCTTAACTTCATCTTTACATAGAGCGTTCACATTCTCTTAAGGAATAGATGAGGACGCAATGCCGCCAAGCGCTAGTACAGATTATGATGCTGGATATGCCCATGCTTTGATGGAAGATTTAAACATGTCTTCCACAGGCGCGTTCAAGCGCGCCATAGTTTCTTTGACATTATGCGGAATAGGAATCTTATTGTTGCTCGCAGTCCTCTCATATAGTCCTTTCGATTCTACGGGAGATACGGCGGGCATCGGTCATAGCGAAAACTTGTTTGGAAAATTCGGCGCTAAATTATCTAACTTTTTCCTCCAGTTTTTAGGATGGGGAAGTATACTGACCGCAGGACTTTCGCTTTTTTCCGGCTTACGCGGCATATTTAAACCGCGCTATAATTTATCAAAAATTGATATCCTGCGCCATGCCCTACTTTGGCTTGGCATAATTGTTTTTGGCGCAGCCACTTTATCCGCTTTCCCCATCCCGCAAAGCTGGCCCCTAGCCAGCGGCCTTGGGGGATGGGTTGGCGACGGCATTTATCTCAACTCCAAAGGTGTCTTAGATCACTTTAATCTACCCTTATCAGGGTTCGTCGTCGCGATTATTACATTTATAGCAGCTGGATTTTGCCTAGGCCGTTATTTAGGAATTGTTGCCAAAGACCTTTTCGACATTTGGGACGCGGCCGGACTGGTTTGGGCCTATATCAGAATTTTTATCGACAAAATGGCGGTATTTTTTGCGAAGTTATTCCACCGCCTATTCGACCGAAAATTTATTGAGCCTATGGCCTCCACCTCATCTATTGATAATTTATATAAGCAACCTAAATCCGAAGCACCAAAGACGCCCGTTACGAGCGTTGTTGCCGCGCCAGCCAAAAAGCCTTCTGCAAAAAAGACCGTCAAAAAACCTAAAAGCCGAGCCAAAAAGCCTGAATTTCACTTCCCTGCAGGGTCAGATTTTATTCTGCCGGGTATTAATCTTCTAAAAACGCCGCCCCCTCGCTCAGCCATTACCGATGAAGGCGCCCTGCATCGCGCCTCTGCAAATTTACATAAAGTCATGGGGGATTATGGAATAGAGGGCGATATGGGCGCTGTAAGCCCAGGACCCGTGGTGACCTTATTTGAATTCGAACCCGCGCCAGGGGTTAAATCACAGCGCGTAATTAACTTAGCGGATGATATTGCAAGAAATATGAGCGCTCAATCTGCTAGGATTGCTGTGGTTCCCGGACGCAATGCTATGGGCGTGGAACTGCCTAATCGCCGGCGAGAAACAGTCTGGTTGCGGGATATGCTGAACTCGGACACCTTTACCCATACAGATGCCGCTTTGCCGCTTATTCTAGGAGAAGATATTGGCGGCGTACCCTTTGTAACGGATTTATCAAAAATGCCTCACCTACTTATCGCTGGTACAACAGGGTCCGGAAAATCCGTCGGCGTAAATGCAATGATTTTGAGCCTAATGTATAAATTAACGCCTGATCAATGTAAGTTCATCATGATTGACCCAAAAATGCTCGAACTCTCTGTTTATGATGGAGCCCCGCATCTATTAGCCCCTGTTGTTACCGAACCCAAAAAAGCCGTTGTTGCGCTCAAATGGACGGTCCGTGAAATGGAAGACCGCTATCGCAAAATGGCCAAATTGGGTGTTCGCAATATGGCGGGTTTCAATGAAAAAGTCGCTGAATTTAAAGCCCGCGGAGAAACACTCTCTCGGACGGTTATGACCGGTTACAGTAAAGAAACAGGTGAGCCTGAATACGAAATCGAAGAGATGGAATTTAACGTCATGCCATTCATTGTCGTCATTATTGACGAAATGGCAGACCTCATGATGGTTGCCAAAAAGGATATTGAAGGATCTGTCCAGCGCTTAGCACAAATGGCTCGTGCCGCCGGCATACATATGATTATGGCGACTCAGCGTCCATCAGTTGACGTCATCACAGGAACGATTAAGGCCAATTTCCCAACCCGAATTTCCTTCCGTGTAGGGTCAAAAATAGATAGCCGAACCATTCTTGGAGAACAGGGAGCCGAACAGCTTCTTGGAAATGGCGACATGTTGTTTATGGGAACCGGTCGTCCTCGGCGTCTACATGGTCCTTTCGTTTCTGATGCAGAGGTCGAAAAAATTGCCGCTTTCGTCAAAGCTCAAGGCGCGCCAACTTATTTGGAAGATATTACATCAGAACGGGAAGAAGGTCCAAGTGACGTAGCCAAAGGGGGCGGCGGGAGCGAAGGTAATTCTTTATTTGATCAAGCGGTTGCTATTGTTGCACGGGACCGAAAAGCCTCGACCAGTTATATTCAACGTAAACTCTCTATTGGTTATAATCGCGCGGCCGATATCATAGAGCGTATGGAAGGCGACGGAATGATTGGGCCAAGCGGAGCGGGCGGAAAACGTGAAATATTCCTACCGGAAGCAGAAGGCTTTTAATTAATCATTTCTGGTTCGGAATTTTGGATAGGCCCTTTTTATCCATATCCATAATAAGCTTAATTAAAGCGTCAGATTTTTGATCTCCTTTATATGGGTCTCCATTGATATAAAAGGCAGGAACGCCTTTTATATCTGAGGCTGTAGCTCTCGCTCCACTTTTATGAATATGTCCAAGTTTACTAGCATCGGCAAAACAGGCATTAACAGCGGCATCATCTTTCAATCCAGATAACCGTGCGACTTTATCATACTCTTCACGCGCCTTACCAATCTTAGCCTGCCCTAAAATAATGCTCTGATTTTCCATTTGATATTGAATGACATCAAAATAATTCTCTGCTGGAGCACATTCAGCTATCATAAAGCCCGCCATAGATAATTCAATGGGCGGGGTTGGCAAAGCTCTTAATACAAATCTTATTTTTCCAGACTCGATAAGTTCTTTTTTTAAAACTGGCCATTGATTTGTAAACCAATCAGAACAATGTGAGCAAGTCACCGAGGCGTAGACAATCATTGTGATCGGAGCCTGCTCATCACCTAAAACATGGTCCTCTGGAGCTTCTGTAAAAACGTAGTCGACCTGACTTTCGGTTTTTTGCACCTGCGATTGTTTTTCATCTGGTGAAGATTGCGCACCCGCCATAAGTGGAAAAAAACAGGCCAAGCCGCTGACTGTTAGCGATGCCAAAATGTGTTTTTTCCAAACTAAATTAGGACTCATGGCTCAGGACTCCGCGGCCAAGTTTATTCAGGGCTTGTTTTAACCCGCCTTCTGGTAGATTTGAAAGGCCCTCTTGCAGATAAACTTCTTGTCGCGGCGTAAGGCCCTTTTTTACACTGGGCGAAGATTTATCGGATTTAAGTTTACTTTGAATAATGCGTAACTTTACAACATAGCCTGGACCCAAATGATTATTTAGGCGCTCTATAATTGGTCCGCTAGCAGCCAATAAAAGTGTCGCTGCTGCGCCAGGAGCCGATATCACAAGTGTACGCCCTTCCTTTCCGCTAGTAAACTTTACAGGAGATGAGATTTTGGACCATCGCAGTCCAACAATTTCAGGCCAATTTTTCAAGAGCATAAGCGCAGAGGAACTACCACTATATTTTTTAGATAAAGGCCTAACAACCTGAGCAACCGCTATGCCCGCTGTCGGCGCAGGGCGATATTGAGAACGGCCTCGTTGACCTTCAAGCCACTTATTTATGGTTTGTTTATCGCTGCGTGAAAGTCTCACATCTATACCTCGAAAATTTCTTTATATCTTTTAGCTTTGATAGATAAACCGCGCGCCGTAAAGTGATGATTGAAAACTCTCTGCATTAAAGAGATCCTTCTTTTAATGTCACGTTAAATACCGTTCCATTTGCACCTGTGCTACCTAGAACTAAATCTCCTCCCAAGTCCTGCGCCAATTCTCTGGAAATCGTTAAACCAAGCCCAGTATTCCCGCGGCCCGTAGAACTCGCAAAAGCTTTAAAGAGGTTATTTTTGGCTTTGTCAGGTAGTCCAGGGCCCGTATCTATCACTCGAATTATAACTTCCTCACCATTTGACTCGGCTTCTACAGACAAGGTTCTTATTGCGTTGTCATCTGGCATAGCTGCCATAGCTTGCGCAGCATTTCTGAAAATATTTTGAAAAATACGATAGGCATGATCAGGGTCAGCCAAAACTGTAACGTCAGAGGCAACGTCATTTATAAAGCTAACTTTACGAGGCCCGGTGGCGTAATTTCCTAATGTATCGCTAGCAGCTTCTCCTAGCAGAAGAGAAATTTTCATCGGCTGAATTTCTGGCCCTTCTCTGTTGCTTTGGCTGAAATTCAATAGCTCACCTGTTAATTTTACGCCGCGATCAATCGCCCTCGTTAGACGCCCGCCCATTTTTGAAATGCGTTCATCTTGATCCGATGCCAACCGGTCTGAGACTAATGATGCTGAGGCAAGTACATTTCTTAGATCGTGATTTATTTTTGCAACGGCCATACCTAAGGTAGCCAAACGTTCGCGCTGTTTAAGGCTGGCTCGAACACCTTTTTTCATTTCGTGAAATTCACGTTCGAGCTGTCCAATTTCATCTTTACGCGCAGATATGGGTTTGTCCCGCCTGCGTTTTAAAGGTTCCTCTCGGAATTGGGACAGATCATTTGCCAAATTTACTATTGGACGAATTATGAGAAAAAGCATCGCCAGGTAAATTAGGGACCCCGTAATTATAGCAATCGCAAGTGATAGCCAAAAAATATTCTTAAAATACTCCCTTAACGCCGTGCGCAATTTAACCTTTGGTATCAAAAGTTCTAAAGCATCCTGTCCTTTTACAGGCGAGTCGTAGATCACCCGCAAATGCCCCTCTTTGCCACCGAAAAATGAACCAAAGGCGTCCCTAAAACGCGGCAAATTCTGCTTATTCTTTTCTCTCATATCAATAAGAGAAATATCGCCATCGTCAGGCGGATGACCCAGCATAAAGACGCTCGTGCCTTCGCGTTTAGCGGACATCATAATGACGTCTGTCTGCTCCATAAATTGTGAGGTTAATATTTCACCAGCTTCAAAATTTGGCTCGCCCTTAAAGGCTTGAGCGAGCAAAGCTGCTTGATCTGCCCGTTCCTGCAACCAATCCTGACGATAGGTAGCGGCCGAAGGTATAAAAATCACGAGCTCTGCGAGCATCACAAAGCCAATCGTCATAAGTAGCAATTTACCAGATAAACGCCGTGAGATAAATCCGTTAATCATGGCAAAACGTTATCCTAGCTTTCACAAATGTCAATTCATATAGAATTACCCTTAGTGGAACTTGGCAAGGAACCCAGCGATTTTACGTGTACGGTCACTAAAGAGGGAGGCCGTATACCATGAACCCGCCGCACGTTTTACCGCTTCACTGCGTGTTGGATAAGGTGAAATAATCTGGGCAAGGCCAGATATTTTAACCTTATTTGTCATCGCTACAGATAGCATGTGTATAATCTCACCCGCGCCGTCACCAACAATTGAACCGCCAAGGATTTTACCTTTTGTCGTAGCAACAATTTTCACCCCGCCATGGTCATGACGTTCAGCAATAGCGCGGTCATTTTCTTCAAAATCCCACGTCACGCAGCGCACATTATGTCCAGCTTCGCGCGCTTCGGCCTCTGACATGCCAATACTAGCCAGCTCTGGCTCAGCATAAACGGCGGCTGGCATGCGAACTGTATTTGCTTTGCCCAAGCTATCGCCCATAAAGGGAGGCGAGAAATAGAAATTACGAATGAGTTGACCCGCATGATATCCAGCCGCATGGGTTAAGCCGCCCATACCTTTGGCCACATCACCCGCCGCGTAAACGCGTTTATTAGACGTTCTTAGACTATCAGTGACATCAATACCGCGGCGATCAAACTTGATGCCTGCGCTTTCAAGGTTAAGCTTATCGACATTTGGCGCGCGTCCAGCGGCAACCAAAAGGTGGGAGCCTTTTAAAACAGTCCCGTCTTCAAGTTCAATGGCAACGCCAGTGCTGGTCTTACGAATTTCTTTCGTCTTCACAGGCGCATGGAACGTAATGCCTTCGGCTTCTAAGGCTTCAACAACGACTTTTGCATGTTCAGGTTCATTGCGGTTCAATGGCGCGGCAATATCTACGATTTCAACTTTACTGCCAAGGCGGGCAAAGGCTTGCCCAAGTTCAATACCGATAGCGCCTGCGCCAATAACCAATAGGTGTTTGGGCTGAACATCAATTTTAAAGATAGTTTCATTCGTCAGATAAGGCGTATCGCTCAAGCCTGGAATTGGCGGGGCGGACGCACGTGATCCTGTGGCAATGATAAAGCGTTTAGCTTTGACTTCGGTTGTTTCAGATTCCACCGTATTGGCGTCTTTAAATCGGGCAAACTCACGAATAACTGTGCAGCCCAGCCCTTCGAAACGCTCCTGACTATCGACAGGGGCAATATGGTCAATAATGCCTTGAACATGAGCTTTGACAGTTTCAAAATCTACTGTGGCTTTTGCTGGTTTTACCCCAAAGGCCTCACCGCTACCAAAGGCATGAGCATGTTTACCGGCTGCTATTAACGCTTTGGACGGAACGCAACCTGTGTTGAGGCAGTCGCCGCCCATATCTTCGGCTTCGAATAAGACGACTGAGCGTCCGAGTTGCGCCGCACCTGAGGCGACAGATAAGCCAGCAGATCCCGCGCCGATAACGCAAATATCGACGTCATATGAAGTCTTGGTCATGATAGTAGTTCTCTCTTTTAAGTCGGTAACTTATGCCGACGCAGCTGATTTTTTAAAGAATTTTTTGTAGATAATGGGAATTA
>CAYXEB010000061.1:0-11972 GCA_964463835.1 uncultured Hellea sp. | reverse complement strand
TTATGCCCAAAAGCGGACATAAAGAATTGGCTGCAGTTCTCTAATATGTACTACGGCGAACCCATATTAGGGGTTAGCAAAGATAGTTGCGGGCCTCATCAAGTTGAACTCTCACGCGGTTATGATTGTTAAAATCGGCTTGGGTCGCGTTTGGCTTGCGGGTCGCTTCGGCTAAACTCGCCAGCTTATTGCTCAAATGTTTGATCGTAATATCGCGGGCAACACATTCCTTATAGGCAATGATTTTTCTTAGCATGTCTCTATCCTTTTCTGTTATTATCGAAATCAAGTTTCGCAATCTTTGTCTGATAAACGAGACAGAATTTCCAATAACGTCGAATAGCGTTTCCTCGACTATCGTGTGATGCCAAGATCACAAAAATGAGATTACGACAAAAGCGGACTTTAGCTTTTTATAAATCAACGTCGCTAATTGGGACGAGTGTTTTATTTTACAAGTGATTGAAAAAGCAAAGCTCTTACCGCGCCATTAATGAGACTAATTATATGAGAAAAAATTAGTGACCTGTTAATGCAAACAGGCCACCAATTTTTACGCCCCTTGTGATGCGCCCCGCCATCCATTGGTTGCTTGTATTCAAGTCAACCTTTCAGAATAATTGGAGCTAACTGATGTTTTTTAAGTTGAAAAGTACAAAATTTTCAGTTTTTCGGATAGAAAAATACTGTAATTATCAATTTTTCTAAGCCCATGGTAATATCGCCGAAAACCCTATCTAAAAGGCCCTCAGCTTAGGTTGAGCGGCTTAAATAGCCCTTAAAAGCTGTGTATTTTTTTCAAAATGAAAAATTAACTTTTTAATCCAAATTCCATAATATGGGTGAAAAACCATCACTATCTGGATATTTTACATAGGATTCGATTATGCGATTCATGGCGCGCCGCGTCACAAATTTATGATCTTCAGAAAACCCTAAACTCGCAACCATTTTCCAGTGACCATAGAAAAGACATATAAATAGATAGGAAATCTGCTGAGCCTCATTCATCGTAAGTTGCGGAAATTTTATTTTTACTTCGTGGGAAACGACATTGCCCAACAGGCTATAGCCTGACCTTAAACTTTCACGTAAGACTTCGGATCTAGCGGCCAGACATAACATAGCGTCATAAACCTGATCATCTCTGGGCTTTCGTTTTTCATCAAGCATATCGAAACAAAAATCAAAAATCATAGCTAATCGATCTGTGTAGTCTGGATTAGCCGCGAGTTCTATTAGCGTTTCTCTATAAGCGAGCCCCGTGAACTCGTATAAAGCCTGCATGAGTTCATCTTGATTGGGGAAGTAATAGCGAATGAGTTGGCGAGATATGCCAGATCTATTGGCAATGCTGTCATATGAAACATCGGGCAACCCATTTATGCAGAGCTCTTCAAAAGCGGCAAAGATTATTGCGCCTCTTTTATTCGTTTCCATATGACGCCTAACTTATGGGATTACAGTTCGGGTTATAAAAAAATAAGAAACCGAATGTCAAAGTTAATTGGAATTATCTATTGCGATTTTAAAATCATGGAGGCGGCTTTTTCCGCAATCATTAGCACCGGGGCATTGGTGTTGCCGCTCGGGATGACGGGCATGATAGAGGCGTCAGCAACGCGCAAACCGGCGACGCCGCGCACGCAAAGCTGTGGGTCGACAACGGCCTTCGCATCGCTGCCCATACGGCAGGTGCCGCTGGCGTGGTCCCCGCGAAAGGCGCTCGCGCGAATATAATCTTCAAAGGCCTCTTTCGGGCTATCCGGCGTTAAGTCGGGATCCAGGCTTACGATAAGCCTATCGCGGTCCATCTGGGTAAAAATTTCTAAGGCTTTGCGCGCCGCGCTGACAAGCCCGTCAATATCGGCCTGACATCCCAGCAGTTCATGCTCGATTAAGGGCGGGGCGAGAGGGTTTTGTGAAGTCAGCCGGATGCATCCGCGCGCCTGGGGCTGCAACGCCAGCGCGGCGATAGACAGCCCGTTTTCACGGCGAAGGCGGGCTTTCTTTTTGACAGGGTCATAATCAAACAAAGCGGGCGTGAAGAGCAATTGAATATCGGGCGCGGCAAGGCCGTCTCGCGAGCGGCAGAGCACCTGCGCCGAAGCTGCCCCGCTACTAGCCGCCCCGCGCCCGCGCAAGAACCAATTGGCCATGACCCAAGGCAGCTTGACCGGATGGGCCGCCGCGTTCAGCGAAGCTAGGCTGGTTTTGGCCGTCAGATAAATCGCAGGATGCTCCATCAGATTTTCCCCGGTTTGCGGCGCGTCGATAAGCACGTCTAATCCGAGTGCTTTTAGCATTTGGGCGGGGCCGATGCCTGAATGCATCAGAAGCTTCGGCGAGCCCATCGCGCCCGCGCATATAATCACTTCGCCTTTACATGAGGCGATATGTTGAGCGCCGTTATGGTGAAAGCCGGCGCCGCTCGCGCGTTTGCCGTCAAAGGTGATATGGGTCGCCTGCGCGCCGAGTTTGACGCTTAAGTTTTTGCGACCTTTGACGGGAGCGAGGAAGGCGCTAGCGGAGGAATGCCGCCGTCCAGATTTTTGACTATTTTGGGCATAGCCAACCCCGCTTTGCCGCTCGCCATTGTAATCGGCGTTCAGCGCGTGCCCGCAGGCCACAGCGGCTTGGACAGCCTTGTCCACCAATGGCAAGCGGTGACGCGCGAGCGATACGGATTGCGGGCCGCGGCGGCCGCGAAACTCATCCGCGCCGCCTTCAAATGTCTCAATTAATTTGAAATGAGGAAGGACGGAGGCATAGTCCCACCCCGTGCATCCGAGTTGCGCCCACCGCTCGTAATCGCTTTTATGGCCGCGAATATAGAGCATGCCGTTAATCGCGCTGCCCCCGCCAATGGCTTTGCCCGCAGACCAATGATCGCGCAGTCCCCCGCGAGAGGCATCAGGCGCGGCGGGGTATTTCCAATTATATTTGTCCTGAGAAATGGCGGATATCATACCCGCCGGAATTTTCAGGCTCGGTGCGCGGTTGCTCACCCCTGCATCGAGTAAAAGGACCCGCGTTTGGGGGTTGGTGGATAAGCGGTTGGCCATAACGCAGCCCGCCGAGCCGCCCCCAATAATAATATAGTCCCAAATTTGATCTGACATCGGAGCGCAAACTTAGCGCAAGGCTCTCAAAATGAAAATAGACGACAGGGCGGGCGCTCGTCAGGGCTAAAAGGTTCTTGTGCCGCCGATTGAGAAGACGTCAACATCACTTTCTAACTCGCCGATAACGAAGTCTGCGCTAGGCCCCACCCGCGCAAAGTCAGTTGTTTTGAATTGAAATCGGTTAAAGGCCAAATCAAATCGCCAGTGCTTTAAGCCCTTATAGCCTGCGCCAATGGCATAGATATAACGGTCATTATCTGGAATGCGCACGGTACGCGTTTCTTCCGCCGCTGCGCCTTCATCATAGGATAGGCCTGCGCGTAAGGTCCAATCTTTGCTCACCTCAAAATCTGCGCCGACGCCAAAACGCACAGCATTTTCAAAACTGAGTTCTTCGACGCTATCGGGTTGAACGGGGTTATCAAAATCAATGCGGAGCTCTTCAAGATCACTCCAATTTGTATGCAGGATATTGGCATAGAGGCTGACGTTTTTACTGGCTTTCCAAGCGATGCCCGCCTCAAATGTTGCGGGAAGGGGAAGGCGCGCCGTGCCCTCTGAATCGGTAAAGGCCCCAGTCGCTGTTAGTGCCTGAGCATTACTGGGTACGGTAAAGTCTGCGTCGCCCTCAATATTATGGCGAATGCGCGAGCGGAAATGAGCACCCAGTGTTACAGAGGGCGAGGGAGAATAAGCCGCACCGATATTATAGCCAAAACTTATATCATCACCTTCGACCTCAAGACTTCCATCTGCATTTTGCGGCGTTAAACCGAGCGGCGCGCAATTTTCGAGCCCTAGACGGGCAAAGCAAACCGCGCCAAAGTCAATCGCGCTGGAGAGCTCCGCATTGGCATATTGAACGTTGAAGCCGCCGCCGATGGAAAATCTATCCGTTACAGCAAAAGCAACGGAAGGGTTGACATTTATCGTGACGAGTTCTGACCCCAGTCCTTGATAACGTCCCGCCCAGCCCTCGTCATAGGTGGAGGAGAGGCCAAAAGGCGCGTTGATGGATAAACCAGCGGCAAAGCGTTCTGAAACAGGATAAACGAGCTGCAAGGCGGGCACGACTGCGCTGTCGAAAAAGCCGTCCGTATCTCCGCCCAAAGATTGTCCTGTCAAATCAACAGAGCCTTCATCTTCAAATGAGACGTTTCCCGTAATATAGCTCACCGTGTTACTGATCGTTAAATTCTCAAAGCGGACCATTAAGGCAGGGTTACCAAAGGCGACTGACGCGTCATGAATGGATGTCACGCGGCCCGTATTCGCCCGTCCTAAATCTGCCGCGGAATTTTCATTGATGGAAAACCCGCCCGCGCTTGCCGATAAGGGAAACGCCAGTCCAATGAGAGACAAGTTGATTATTCCGTGCCTTAATTGATATGTCATGTATTCGCCCCTGAATTCCTTTTATTAGTCTCGAAATGGTTTTAATCTACTAGCACTCAGCGATTCCAATTGTGTCTCGGCCTCCGCTTTTGCTCTGCTAAATAGAATATCGTATTTCTTCCAATCCAATAATCCGACTCCGCGCGTATCGGGTTGAAACAAAATATCGACATGCTCGCGCAATTGTTTTTGCCGCGCCATGGATGTGACCACAGAGGCGGTCAGCAATGTATTTGGCAAGGAGGGAAGTCTTCGATATTTTTGTTTTTTACGCCCCCGCAGCTTATCTTTTAATACGGTGGGTGAGCTTGGCACTGCGTCAATGTCATGTTCTCTCACGACATCTGAGAGTAAGTCGACGCCAATAATATGCCTCACGCCGAGCTTGCGCATTTGATCGACTGGGAAATTATTGAAACTGCCGCCATCAAATAATAACTGCCCGTCCTTTAGGCTAGGCGGCATCAAGCCAGGAATAGAAAAACTCGCCACCACATTTCGGGCAAAGTTTCCCCGCGTTAAAACTTGTTCTTGATGGGTTGTAAAATTGGACGCAATAACAAAAAAGGTTTTCCAGCTATCTTCCATGTCAATATCTGCCCCTGCATTATCGAGCACGGCTTTATGACTGACCTTCAGCGCGCGCTCGCCTTTGATCAGGGATAAAAACGGGATGACATTATAGTCGCCAGATATAGCGCCGAATGGCGAGTTGACGAAAATGTCTCGCGTGACGTTTTTAATGTTTTCGAGTTTTACATCCATGGCAGCAAAAGATCCCATAATCGCGCCAGCGCTGGTCCCGCCAATATAATCAAACTCTAAACCCGCCTCTCCAAGGGCGCTCATAATGCCTAAATGGGCCATCCCGCGCGCGCCGCCGCCCGCGAGAACAAGCCCTGTGGCGGTCCCTGATAAAATTCGGTTTAGACGGGCGTAATCTGGGGCATATGTTTTACGAATATGAAAATGACGGTTTACTTTACGCGGCTCTAACCATCTCGCAGTGCCTTGGGGGCTTTGTGTATTGTCTTCATGGAGCAAGACCAATGTTGTCTGGGCGCGCAGATTTTCTTGCCCTCCCAGAAGGTCTTTTTCGATCTCCGAAACATCTGGAGAAGCGGCCGCATCTGCGAGAAGAATAATTTCATCTGAGTGATGTACGGCGGTATGGCACCAGGCTGAGTCGCTGGGGTCGGCCGTAAAAAACAAACCCGTATGCTTGAGTTCTAAATCACTTAAGGACAAGGACACTTTTCCGCGCGGCAAAGCGACATCAGGCCTATCCAAACCGCCTAGTTCGCGTGTGACATACTCGCTATCTATCACGCATATATCTTCGCCTTTTGCGCGGCGAATATCAGTAATGCGAGAGACAAAACTATGGACATCAATGCCGGGCGTAATCGGTAGTATTGTCACATTTACGGGCACAGACGGAGGCGTTGATATGGCCTGGGTGCGCTCATAGCGTTCAATAATTTGCCGGGTAATTTTAAGGGCGACCTGCGGTTTTTTACCTATCGCGCGCTCAACAATATCGCTTTCGATTTTTGCGACAATACTATCGCGAATTGCTAGCACATTGGCCCCGCGCGGTTTTCCCGTAAATAGGGCGAGTTCACCCACTGTTTCTCCGCGCCCAATTTCGCCGACAGGCACAGACCTACCATTGGGCATATCAACAATCGCCCTTAGGTGACCTGATAGGAGAAAGTAAACAGCATTGGACTGATCGCCCTGACGGATTAACACATCGCCGCTTGTTAAATCTACATACTCAGCATTATCTTCTATAAATTTATGAAATTCGGCATCTTCAACGCCGAAATAACGAATAAGGCAGCTATCAAGTAGCTGGCGTAAACGCCTTGCCTGTTCTGTGTGCCCCATAGTCGTCCTTACGCCCCCGTATCCCGTTAAATACTGAGATTAATAATTGAGGTCAATATGCATTATTTCAACAATTATGGGATGATGCGGCGTGATGTTGATAAACCGCGCTGTATTTAAAACGGATTAATTGTATATCCGCTTTGCTGAAGTAGGGCGTGGGCTGTCATGGCTGAGAGCGCTATCTCTACGCTTGGCAGGAGGCTGTCTTTGGTGATTCTGTGATAGGCAGCGGATTGGCCGCATAAAATGACCCTCACACCTTTATCGGTGAGCGCCTTTATCAAGGCTGCATTGGCATTTTCGGCCCCGTTATGTTTTTCGCCGTAACGCGCGTGGTTTGTAAGTTCAATTGACGCGCCTCCGTGAAAGACAATGGCGAGTTTCATATTCTTCTCTGCTACGCCCGCTTCGCCATGCATATTTAAAAACCGCGCCGCGGCGTTTAAGGTTTTATTGAGCTCTCCGGGCTTTGCGGCTTTGACTGTATCAAAGGCAACTTTGAACTTGGCGCGCTTTGGAATTTTCATATCCGCGTCAATGCTCGCAACTTTTCCAAATTCAGCAATGACGCTCCCGTTATGAAAGTCCTGCGGGGCGGCCATGGCGCTGAGCGCAAAACTGCTGGAGATGACGCTGGCGTTTACAGCTTTGAAAATTTGATATGTCATAAGACCTCTCTTGGAAGACGGAATTAAATACTGGGAATATATCCGCCGTCTATTCTGATAGCGCTACCTGTAACATAGGCTGCGCTTTCACTACAAATAAAGGCGGCCGTTGCGGCGAACTCTTCGGGCCGTCCGTAACGTCGGACGGGGATGTCTTGCTGGATAGCCGCGCTGACCGCTTGGGCCGTTTTGTTTTCTTTTTCCGCCTGAAAGGCGTCGAGTGATTTGAGTCTATCCGTCGCAATTCGCCCCGGAATGAGGGTGTTCACAGTCACGCCATATGGCCCCAATTCTGTCGCCAAGGTTTTAGCCCAAGCCACAAGACCAGAGCGCAGAAGGTTTGAGGCGGCAAGGTTTGATAACGGGCTAACAACGCCTGATGACGCAATCGAGATAATCCGGCCCCAGTTCTTGGCCTTCATATCTTTCGCGCATAGCTGAACCAGCTCGACTTGCGAGAGCACCAAGGACTGAAATCCTTCTCGTAAGGCATCAAGGGGCTGATCCAAAGCCGTACTGGGGGCAGGACCGCCGGTATTACAGACAAGGATATCAGGGTAAAAATCTCTGGCTTGAAGCTGGGCATAAATATCTGCCGGCGTCTTGGGGTTTGATAGGTCTGCTGCGATTGTTTGACAGGCGTCCCCTATTTGGGCCTGCTCGGGGTTGCGGCTGACAATGGTGACCTGCGCGCCTTCCTGGGCGAGCGTTTTTGCGATGGCGAGGCCTAACCCTTTAGACCCGCCCAAGACGAGGGCTTTTTTGTTCTTTATTTTTAAATCCATTTTTGGTTCCAGTTTTTTCTACTCATTTAATCAAGGCTTTGTGATTAGTCGTTTAAAAATTTAGCTTCTAAACAGGCGCTGTGATTGATATTAGAGAGAATATGACGGCGCTGAATTTTGTAAACCGAATAACGCTTTTTGCTGCTCTGCTTTTGCTGGCGGCCTGTAGCTCAGGGCCTAAACAAAGTGTTAATCTTCGCCAGATTTATCAAGACGCGGCGCAATATCATTTGCCAGATCGCAATCCGATTATTGTCATTCCTGGCGTTTTAGGTAGCCGCTTGGAGGATGAGACAAGCGGGAAGACCGTTTGGGGTGCGTTTAGAAAAAATTATGTAAGTCCCAAAACGGCTGAAGGCGCACAGCTCATTTCTCTCTCGATCGATTCTCTGGATACAGAAGACCACAGTCATCAGAATTATGAATTTGGGCGAGTGCGCGCCAATGGCGTGTTGGAAAACCTTGAACTTAAACTGGCGGGCATTCCGATTAGCATACAGGCTTATGCTGGAATTTTAACTACTCTGGGCGCAGGTGGCTACCGCGATCAGGCCTTCGCAAATTTTATTGATTATGGCACGGACCATTTTACCTGTTTCCAATTTGATTATGATTGGCGCCGTGATATTGCGCATAATGCCAAACGGTTTGACGCCTTTATTGAAGAGAGAAAACGCGAGGTGTCCGCGCAATATTATAAGCAATATGGCATTCGTAAGACTGACATAAAATTTGATATTGCGGCGCATTCTATGGGGGCTTTACTCACGCGCTATTATTTACGTTATGGCGATGCGTCTTTGCCTGAAGATGGACCTGTTTCGCAGCCGACATGGTCGGGAGCTAAAAATGTTGGACGCGCTATACTAATCGCCCCGCCTAATGCAGGCTCAGTGGAAGCTTTTGATCAGCTCGTTAATGGCTTCAATGTGGGGCGGCCAGTCCTCCCGTATTACCCAGCCGCTATTATAGGGACATTTCCGTCGGTCTACCAGTTATTGCCCCGAACACGTCACAAAGCGGTTGTATGGAATGATGCCGCCGAGACTCCCGTTGATGACCTCCTAGACCCTGCCTTATGGCAGAGATTGGAGTGGGGCCTCGCCTCTCAAGATGAAAGAACTCAAGAAGTTCTCGCTGATATCTTGCCGGATGTTACAGACGCTGCCATGCGCCGAGACATTGCTATTAAGTTCCAAGCCCATGCTTTAGAGCGCGCGAGAAAATTCCAAGAGGCGTTAGATCAGCCCGCGTCACCACCGCGGGGGTTAGAGCTTTTTCTTGTGGCCGGTGATTCCTCAGATACGCCCGAAGTCGTCAGTGTTGACTCTGAGGACGGGGAAATTGATATTCTCCGCTATGGAATCGGTGATAAAACCGTTTTGCGCTCAAGCGCCTTGATGGATGAGCGCATTGGCGGGGAGTGGAAACCGGTTTTGCAGACCCCTGTCGATTGGAAATCAGTTCTTTTTGTACCAGCCGAACACCGAAAGATAACGAGCGATCCTGTGTTTGAGGACAATGTCCTTTATTGGCTTTTGGAAGAGCCGCGTTAAAGCTCTATTAACCCTAACTGTATTTGTACTTGCAAATCATTCGCAAAGTTATTGACACTCATTCGCAACTGGCCTATATAAAGGCTATGATCCATTGCGTGTGCAATAATATCAATACGGCGAAAGTTGACGCCGCCGCAGCCCAAGGGGCCGAGACGGCCAGCTGCGTGATGAAAGCCTGCCAGACCAAGTTTAACTGTGGTCAATGCCGCGAAGATATTAACGCGCGCCTTGCCGAGCTGTGGGCGGTGTGCCCCATTCTCGAAGCCGCGGAATAGCTTTTTGCCTCATTTAAGCCCTGTTTTTAAGCGTATTTTTGCAACTGATTATCAGCTGCGAAGAAATCTCTGCGAGTGATTTGCAGTCTCGCCTTTTTCTATTGACCCCCGCCATCTTCTGCTCAATCACGGTCATAAGTAAAAGGAGAGTCACATGCGCGGTGATAAAAAAACAATTGAATTTCTCAACCTGGCTTTGAAAGCTGAGTTAACGGCGATCAATCAATATTTTCTCCACTCTCGTATGCTCAAGGATTGGGGCGTCTCTAAACTCGCGAAAAAGGAATATGAAGAGAGCATCGAAGAGATGAACCATGCCGATACTATTATCGAACGTATTTTGTTTTTGGGTGGACTGCCTAATCTTCAGGACTTGGGCAAGCTCTATATTGGCGAGACCGTCGAAGAGATTTTAAAATGCGATATGAAGCTCGAAGATATTGCGCTACCCATTTACCGCGACGCGGTCGAGCATTGTGAAAAGGTACGCGACTACGGCTCGCGCGATCTGCTACAGGCTATACTCATTGACGAAGAAGAACATGTCGATTTCCTCGAGACACAATTCGATTTGATTAAACAAGTCGGGATTAAAAACTATATCCAAATGCAAAGCGCGTCAGCTGAATGATTTTGCTTAGGACGATTAAGCAGGGCTAAAATAGCTTAAGGCTTGACCCCATCTATACGCCCAAGAATCCCTGAATAATTTTCGGGATATTGTTCGGGGTAAGTTTACGCTGGTCACAAATAATGACATGAAGCGGTATGACAGTCTCAAATTTAGCAGATATTCTCAGTGAAAAAATTGTGATCCGCCCCGCGTCGCAAGACGGTCAACTTCGGGGCTGTGACGTCAAAATGTTTGAGGTCTTATTTCAACATCTTCTGGACGTATATTTTTATGTTAAAGATATAAATGGCCGATGGATAAGCTGTAACGCCTCTTCTTTGGCTTTGCTAAATTTTTCAAAAATTTCTGATGTTGTGAATAAGAAAGAGGAAGACTTTTTCCCACAAAAAATTGCATCTGAAATCTGGAAAGATGATCAAAGTATTCTGTTACGCGGTCAAAGCGTAATCAACCGTATAGAAATTATTCCTGATGCATTTGGAGACCTCATATGGGTTCAAACCAATAAATTGCCAATTAGTGATCCAAGTGGAAAGATTATCGGCATTATTGGTATCACCCGCCCGATTTCGAAAATGGAAGACTTACCACAGGAGTTTGAACTTTTCAGCGAAACTATTGCCTTTATTCGCGCTAATCTTGCCCAGATCCTTAAAGTGACAGACTTGGCCAATCTTATGAATTTATCAGAAAATCAATTCCGGCGTAAATTTAAACGTGAGTTTGGCGTCACACCACAGCAATTTATTTTACGCGCTCGTCTTCAAGCGACTGCGCATTTACTCCGCAATGGCATGAAGCCTATTGCGATCATTGCAGTAGAATGTGGTTTCTCTGATCAGAGCTATTTCACAAAACAATTCAAGCCATTTTTTGGGGAAACGCCATTACAGTATCGGCGGCGATGGACCAATCGCTGAAATTGGAAATGTTGGAATAGTTATAAAAAAACGTGCATTCTTTCTATCCAGTGAATTCGGATGATGGTCTAATTTTACATAGTTTTCTGATGTTTTTAGGTCTTAATAATCTCTAAAAATAGAGAACTAAAAATTCCAGTGAACTAGATAAGCCTGCACCCAGGCTCATCAACCTCATTGCGATCACACCCACACATGATCGCAATGAGGTCATTTGATATTGAGCCCGTAGTCGGTCGTTCCGCCACAATAATTGCAACAATAAAACTTCAGATTGATTAAAACGATAGAGCTATTCATTATCTATAACTATTATTTAAGCTAGGTGAGGGGTTTTGGACCCCTTGACGTAATTTATAAAGTCTCTACAAATAATTTCATTAACCGCGAGGGGAAGCGTGCACTCACATTTAGATGAGTAGATCACGGCCAACTTCACTTAAGCGAGGGGAAGCGCACACATCGTAAGTGCGGCCAACTTCATAACACCGAAGCCCAAAGATAATGGGCTCAAATTATGAGGAGAGATCAACAATGACTCTTACATTAATTATCATAGCGGGCGCGCTTGCCGTGCTCTATGGCGTGATTACCCGCGCCAGCCTGATGAAGGCATCTACCGGGAATGAACGCATGAATGAAATCGCGGGCGCGATTCAGGAAGGCGCGAAAGCCTATCTTAATAAACAATATAAAACGATTGCCATTGTTGGCG
>CAYXEB010000060.1:0-12080 GCA_964463835.1 uncultured Hellea sp. | reverse complement strand
TAACGGCAATATGTTTTTGCGGTTTTACAGTTAAATCAAATTCAGAGAGCTTTTTACCCGCCATAACTTTGGCGGCTATATTGGCGATGGGTTGGCCGATCGCTTTGGCCACGAAAGGCACGGTTCGCGAGGCTCTTGGGTTTACCTCAATAAGATAAACAACATCGTCTTTGACCGCGAACTGTGTGTTCATGAGACCAACAACGCCGAGCTCGAGGGCGAGGACTTTGGCTTGGCGCCCCAGTTCCTTTACGATTTTATCGGACAATGTATAGGGCGGTAAGGAGCAAGCCGAGTCGCCTGAATGGACGCCCGCTTCTTCAATATGTTCCATAATCCCGGCGACATAGACCTCGGTACCGTCGCAAATGACATCTACATCGACTTCAATAGCGTCGCGAAGGTATTGGTCTATAAGAAGTGGAGATTTACCTGAAACCTTGACGGCTTCAGAAATGTAGCGTTGCAGCTCGGCGTCATTATCAACAATTTCCATCCCGCGTCCGCCTAAAACATTTGAAGGCCTTAGCACGAGAGGATATCCCACGACTTTAGCGGCTGTAGCGGCTTCTTTGGCGTTTCGTGCAATGGCGTTATTAGGCTGCTTAAGTTCTAATTTTTCGACAAGGGCCTTAAAGCGTTCGCGGTCTTCCGCGCGGTCAAGCGCGTCGCGTTTTGTACCTAAGAGGGGAATATCGTTGCCTTCTAGAGCTTCGGCAAGTTTAAGCGGTGTTTGCCCGCCAAACTGCACAATTACGCCTTTGAGCGTTCCGGCTTGTTGTTCGGTTAAGATAAGTTCGAGAACGTCTTCTTCGGTCAGTGGCTCGAAATATAAACGGTCTGATGTATCGTAATCTGTCGAAACTGTTTCGGGATTGCAATTGACCATGATAGACTCAATACCAATGTCATCCAACGCGTAAGCGGCGTGACAGCAGCAATAATCAAATTCAATACCTTGTCCGATACGGTTAGGCCCGCCGCCCAGAATAATAACTTTATCGCGGTCAGAGACTCGGGCTTCATCCTCCACGGTGCCGCCAAAGCTGGGCACTTCATAAGTTGAATACATGTAAGGGGTTTTAGCTTGAAACTCAGCCGCGCAAGTATCAACGCGCTTATAGACAGGGCGCACGCCTTTTGCGCGGCGGGCTTTGCGTACATCGCGTTCTGTGGAGCTTGTTAATTCAGCAATACGTGTATCGGCAAAACCTTCTGATTTAATGGCGCGCCATTCTGCTTCTGTCTTTGGCAGGCCATTGGATTTTAGCCAGTCTTCGGCTTTTACGAGGTCTTGAATTTGGCGTAAGAACCATGGATCTATTTGCGTATATTGGAATATCTTTTCAAGGGTAAAGCCTTGGCGGAAGGCTTGGGCGATGACTAAAAGTCGATCTGGGGCTAAAATTGATAGACGGGCCTTCATTGCGTTTTTCAGCTCATCTGGGGACATGTCTCCAGTCGGGTCCAAAATAATTTCGTTCAGACCCGTAAGGTCCGTTTCAAGAGAGCGAAGCGCTTTTTGTAATGACTCAGCAAATGTACGCCCAATCGCCATGGCTTCCCCTACGGAGCGCATAGCGGTGGTGAGGACAGGTTCTGCCCCTGGAAATTTTTCAAAAGCAAAGCGAGGGATTTTTGTCACGACATAATCAATTGTCGGTTCAAAGGCGGCAGGCGTTGCCTCCGTGATATCATTATCGAGCTCATCTAATGTGTAACCCACAGCGAGCTTGGCTGCAATTTTTGCAATTGGGAAACCTGTCGCTTTGGACGCTAGCGCAGAGGAACGAGATACGCGCGGGTTCATTTCAATAACAACCATACGCCCGTCTTTGGGATTAAGACCAAATTGTACGTTCGATCCGCCAGTCTCAACGCCGATTTCGCGTAAGACCGCAATCGAAGCATCACGCATGATTTGATATTCTTTATCGGTCAAGGTGAGGGCAGGGGCGACAGTAATTGAATCGCCCGTATGTACGCCCATAGGATCGATATTTTCAATAGCGCAAATAATAATGCAGTTATCCGCCTTGTCGCGGACAACTTCCATCTCATATTCTTTCCATCCTAATAAGCTCTCATCGATGAGAACTTCATTAGTCGGTGAGGCTGCCAGCCCAGAACGGACAATTTCTTCAAATTCTTCTTGATTATAAGCCACGCCGCCGCCTGTGCCGCCCATTGTGAAGGCGGGGCGAATAATAGCGGGCAGGCCTGTTTCAGGAAGTTTACGCACAGCTTCGGCGACACCTTCCGCAATATTGGCTTCGCCGTTTTCTTTAAGCGGGGCAGTAATAATTGTCGCGCGCGGGTTTTCAAGTCCGATTTTTGTCATCGCCTTGGCAAAACGGTCACGGCTTTCTGCCTTGTCAATGACGTCAGCTTTGGCGCCGATCATTTCTACGCCGTATTTGTCAAGTACGCCCATCTCTTCGAGGGCTAAGGCAGTATTGAGCGCCGTCTGTCCGCCCATGGTTGGTAGTAGTGCGTCAGGCTTTTCAATCGTGATAATCTTTTCAACAATCTCAGGCGTGATAGGTTCAACATAAGTGGCGTCCGCCATGCCTGGGTCGGTCATGATTGTGGCTGGGTTCGAGTTTACCAGAATAACCCGGTAGCCTTCATCTTTGAGGGCTTTGCAAGCCTGAACACCAGAATAGTCAAATTCACAGGCCTGTCCGATAATAATAGGACCGGCTCCGATGATGAGAATGGACTGAATATCGGTTCTTTTTGGCATTTAGTTAAGACCTTATGACATTTAGACGTATTTCGAATCTGGCCCAAAAACCAAATCGCCCTCCTTTAGAGAAAGCAATGTGGTGATACAAGTATTCAAAAAGGTAAAAACTGTGTTATACAGGATTAAATTCTATAGAAGGTAAAGAATGGTTTATCGTACAATGAATAGACGCACTGGCGGTGTGAGGCGTCGTCGCGGTGGTTTTAGGTGGCAAATTATGCTGCTCTTTGCCGTTGGCGCAGCTGTTTACTATTTTGCCAACCAAAAAACCGTGCCTTATACGGGCCGTAAGCAGCTACGAACCATGAAACCAGCGGCAGAGATGCAATTGGGGCTTCAAAGCTACCAACAAATCCTGTCGGATAATCGTCAAAATCTTGTACAAAGCGGCCCAGTTGTCGATACGGTTCGAGAAATAGGCGCGCGGATTGCGCGCGCGGCGTCTGATTCTGACCCTGGGTTTGAATGGGCCTTTAATGTTATTGAATCTGAGCAAGCTAATGCCTTCGCCCTGCCTGGTGGTTATACGGCCGTTTATACGGGACTTATCCCAATTGCCGAAAATGAAGATGGTTTGGCCGTCGTCATGGGACACGAAGTGGCGCATGCGCTAGCCCATCATGGGGCAGAACGTATGGCACAGCAAAATATGCAGCGCATTGTCGGGGCCGGCGTGGCCATGGGGGCTGGCGGTATGGATTTTGGCGCGCAGAAAGCGGTTATGGGCGTTTTTGGCGGGATTAGCCAATATGGCTTCGCCTTACCCTTTTCTCGTAAACATGAATCTGAGTCAGATTATATTGGGCTTATTTTAATGGCGCGCGCCTGTTATGATCCGCGCGAAGCGCCCAAATTATGGGAGCGAATGGGAGCTGCGGGCGGTGCGACGCCTCCAGAGTTCCAATCAACTCACCCCTCACCCGCAACGCGCGTCAATGACTTTAATGCCTGGATGCCAGAAGCAATTGAGATTTATAATAATTCTTGTCCAAATAAGATTAGGTAGCCTTTTCCCTCGAATCCCGTGAGATATAATCTCATAATAAGCGGGGCAAGATTACTTAGGGGAATATATGTCTGACCGAATTTTAGTCACTGGCGCAACAGGCTTTATAAGCGCCCATATTATCGAGCGTCTTTTGAATAAAGATTATGCGGTCAGAGGCACCGTAAGAAACAAAGATAAGGGCGAGAAGATAGCTGCCGCTTTAGGGGCAGCAGGATGTGATGTTTCAAAGCTGGAACTTGTCCAAGCCAATCTAAGCGCAGATGATGGCTGGAAAGATGCGGTTCAAGATTGCCGCTATATTCAGCATATTGCCTCGCCTTTTCCGCTCGAAACACCAAGGGACCGGGAGGCTTTGGTGCCTGAGGCGCGCGCCGGGGCTATGCGCGTTATAGAACACGGGTTTGGCGCGGGGGCTGAGAGAATTGTAATGACCTCATCTATCGTCGCGATGATAGGGCAAAAGGGCCGAGGGGCTCGTATGGTTATCAAAGAAGATGATTGGTCAGACCCTGACTGGAAACCGCTTCGCGCCTATCCTGTTTCCAAAACCCGCGCTGAAAAAGCAGCATGGGACTATGTGAAGGCTCAAAAACTGGAAGATAAATTAACAACAGTGTGTCCAGGCCTCGTATTAGGACCGGACCTTTATAAAAACGGCGGGGCGTCGCTTGCGCTTCTTATCTCTATGTTTTCCGGTGAAATTCCGCGCACGCCGAAAGTTGCCTATCCAATTATTGATGTACGTGATTGTGCCTCTATTCATGTCGCGGCCATGACGGCCAAGGGCGCGGGCGGACGCCGCCTGATGGCGGCCGGCGAAACTCTTTGGATGTCAGAAGTTGCTGGTATTTTAAAAGCGGCTTATCCAGATTTTACTAAATTACCCAAAGGTGATTTTCCAAACTTTCTTGTCCGTACAGCAGGAATATTTGATGACCGGGTAAAGAGTATTGTTCCTGACCTTGGGACATTTCATGACGCCGATAGTGCTTATGTGAATAATATGACGCAAGTTCTACCGCGTCCTGCCAAAGAAGCTATACTCTCCGCTTGTGAGAGTTTAATCTCCAATGGCACGATAAATTTAACGGTTTAAAGCGCCTCGGCGAACCGTTCAAAGAGATAGAAACTATCTTGCGGCCCAGGGCTAGCTTCGGGGTGATGCTGGACTGAAAAGACAGGTTTGCCTTTAAGCTGAATGCCGCAATTAGATCCATCAAACAGGCTGACATGTGTTTCAATAACGGTGTCAGGCAAGCTATCTTGGTCAACCGCAAAGCCGTGATTCATCGAGACGATTTCAACTTTATTCGTTGTATAGTCTTTGACGGGATGGTTTGCGCCGTGATGGCCTTGTTCCATTTTCATAGTCTTCGCTCCGAGGGCGAGGGCCAACATTTGGTGGCCCAAACAGATACCAAGAATAGGTTTATCTGCGGCGATTATCTCTTGAATAACTGGGATAGCATATTCGCCTGTCGCGGCTGGGTCCCCGGGGCCGTTAGAAAGGACAACACCATCAGGTTTTAGCGATAAGATGTTCCTGGCTGGCATGGTAGGCGGCACGACGGTTACCTTCATACCTGCGGTGACAAGGTTGCGTAGGATGTTACGCTTTACGCCGTAATCAATCACGACGACAGATTTAATACCCTCTTTGTCTTTATAGCCTTCGGGCCATACCCAATTTGCTTCTTTCCACTTAAAACTGGTTTCTGTGGCGACGTCTTTCGCAAGGTCCGCGCCTACCAAGCCGTTCCAGCCTCGGGCTTTTTCAGTTAAGGCGGGAATATCAAATTTCCCGTCAGGGGCATGAGCGATTACGCCATTTGGCATGCCGTTATCTCGTATAAAGGCGGTTAAAGCCCGCGTATCCACGCCAGAAAGGCCTATGATTTTGCGCTGTGTGAGCCATTCGCCAAGCTCGCTTTTCGAGCGCCAATTAGAGGCAGGCGTGATGTTTGATTTAAAGATGGCTCCGCGCGCTGCGGTCTGGGCCTTGTCTGTTGAGGCCTCTTCATCTTCGGCATTTGTGCCCGTATTGCCAATATGAGGGAAGGTGAAACAAATGATTTGATCTGTATATGAGGGGTCCGTCAGGATTTCCTGATAGCCTGTCATAGCCGTATTGAAGCAGACTTCGCCGACGGCATGACCCGTTGCGCCATAGCCATGGCCGTAGAAAACTTCACCATTTTCAAGAACTAGAGCGCCCGTAGCGATTTGATTAAAAGCTTGCATTTTACTTTCGACCCTCATAAATTCGTCATTGCCTTGTTTAAACCATAGCGCAATGATTGCGTGGTGTTTTAGTCGGGGCAGGGCAGGATTCAAGGATTAATATTCCCAAGCTTGGGAAAGGGTGCATTAATTTCGGGTTTTACTGCTATATTATGCAAAACAGCGCGTGGACTGCTTTTGTATTTGGCTTGAACCCCTAAGGTAAGGGTCAATTTGAAGGGACAATCAATGGCTGAACCCCAAGTAAAGTTACGCGATTCTATTGTAGAATCGACAAAAGACGCGATGAGAAGCAAAGACTCGCTACGCGTTTC
This sequence comes from uncultured Hellea sp., assembly GCA_964463835.1. Classification (GTDB taxonomy): domain Bacteria; phylum Pseudomonadota; class Alphaproteobacteria; order Caulobacterales; family Maricaulaceae; genus Hellea. The sequence continues at coordinate 5,767 of CAYXEB010000060.1, read as the reverse complement.
AACCCTTCGTCTTGTCTCAGCAGCAATTAAAGATAGAGATATTGCGGCGCGTTCAGAAGACCGCTGCGACGGTATAGAGGAAGCTGAAATTCTGTCTCTTTTGTCTAAAATGGTTAAACAGCGCGAGGAAAGCGCTAAGACTTATGAAGATAATGGCCGTCCTGAGCTTGCTGAGCGTGAGCGCAGCGAAATTGAAATCGTGCGCGAATTTATGCCTAAAGCCCTCTCCGAAGACGAGATGAATAGCGCGATTGCGGCAATCGTTGAAGACACGGGCGCCACTTGTCTTAAAGATATGGGCAAAATCATGGGACGCCTAAAATCTGAATATGCGGGCCGTTTGGATATGGGTAAAGCTGGCGCTATTGTTAAAGGCCATCTAGGCGGTTAACGGCGCAAAGCCTTAAGCCCTTAGGAAATAATCGTAAGCCACATTTTCGGTTTCAGAGCTCATCGGGTATCCGGTCTTGGATAAACTTGTCTCAAGGTCTCGCCGATCCCCTTTTGGTATTTGAAACCCGCAGAGCACATGCCCAGTAGAATGTCCGTGATTGCGATAATGGAAGAGCGAAATGTTCCATCTTGCGTCAAGATGAATAAGAAAATCGGTCAAAGCGCCCGGGCGCTCTGGAAACTCAAAACGGTATATTACTTCATCAATATCTTTGCTTGCCCGCCCGCCAACCATGTGCCGCAAGTGGCGTTTGGCCAGACGGTCTTCTGATAAATCTAGTACTGAAATATCATGCTTTGCCATAGCAGAGATAACCTCTTCGCGCTCATCCGCTATTTTGATTTTTATTCCGACTAAAACATGGGCGTCATCGGTGTCGGCATAGCGGTAGTTAAATTCCGTGACTGCGCGGTTGCCTAGGGCGCGGACAAAATTAAGAAAGGCGCCTGCGCGCTCAGGAATGGTAGCGGCAAAAAGCATTTCTTCACCTGCGCCCAACTCAGCGCGTTCAACGATATGACCAATGCGGTCAAAATTTACATTCGCGCCAGATATCGTGACAACGCAGTCCCCCTTTGGCGCAAGCCCTTCGCGTTTATGTTTAATAAGGCCCGCAAGCCCGACCGCGCCAGCCGGCTCGACAACTGTGCGCGTGGCTTCAAAGACATCTTTGACTGCGGCGCAAATCTCATCATTGGAAACCGTGATGCACTCATCAACAACTGATTGGGCAATCTCAAATGTATTGTTTCCAATAAGTTTGACGGCCACGCCATCGGCAAAGCCGTCGACCTTATTGAGCGGCGTGGGTTTACCCGCCTCAATTGAGGTTTTTAGTGTTGCCGCGCCTTCCGGTTCTACTGCAATTACCTTGGTGCTAGGTGACATGGCTTTAATCCATGTTCCAATTCCGGACACAAGTCCGCCGCCGCCGGTGCAGACATAAACGGCCTCTGGGATGCGCGGCATTTGCTCTATTATTTCTTTGCCAACTGTGCCTTGCCCCGCAATGACATCAAGCTCGTCAAAGGGATGAATGAAAACCGCACCGCTCTCTTTGGCATAGCTAATGGCGGCTTCACAGGCTGCGTCATAATTATCGCCGACTAGCCGTGTTTGTGCGCCTCTGGCTTGGACGGCTTCAACTTTAATCATCGGCGTTGTGACGGGCATGAATATCACGGCATTGGTTTTATAGTGGGCCGCCGCCGCTGCCATGCCTTGCGCGTGATTGCCTGCGCTGGCCGCGCAAACGCCTTTGGCTTTCTCAGCGTCTGTCAGGCTAGCAATACGGTTTGCCGCGCCTCGAATTTTAAAGGAGAAGACATCTTGAAGGTCTTCGCGTTTGAGCCAAATATTAAGGCCGTGCTCAGCTGAAAGTTTGGGCGCAAGCTGACAAGGCGTGCGCTTCGCCAGCGCGTAAACATCGGCCGCCTCAATGCGTGCTTTCAATGCATTTAGATTAAGCTTGGCCATGACTGCCTAGATTTTCGACAATCCATTCTCCGACCTCTTTCGTCGAGAGAGAACCGCCCAGATCGCCCGTAATTTTACCTGCTTCTAGCGCGGCTTCTACGGCGGTTTCTATCGCCGCGGCTTCTGCGTCAAGCCCAAAGGACAGGCGCACCATCCAGGCGGCTGATAAAATCATAGCAAGAGGGTTGGCTTTGCTTTGTCCTGCAATATCAGGGGCGCTTCCGTGAATGGGCTCATACATGCCAACTTTACCGTCCGACAAAGAGGCGGAAGGTATGACGCCCATAGAGCCAGCGAGAACCGAAGCTTCGTCGGTGAGGATATCCCCGAACATATTTTCCGTCAGGATAACATCAAAGCTTTGCGCTTTGGTGAGCATATGCATGGTCATCGCGTCAACTAAGAGGTGCTCGAGCTCAACCTCAGGATAACGGGCAGCCACTTTGATAACTGTCTCGCGCCAGAGACGCGAGGTTTCTAAAACATTGGATTTATCAACAGAGGTAACTTTCCTGCGGCGCTGCAACGCGAGTTCAAAAGCCTTTATGGCAATGCGCTCGACTTCGGCTTCGCTATAGCGGCACTCATCATAGGCGCCCAAATTATCGCGGCCTTTTTTGCCAAAATAAATCCCGCCAGTCAGCTCGCGCATGACAACGAAATCTGTGCCTTCAAGGCGCTCGCGTTTCAGCGGGGCGTGCTCAATCAGCATAGGATAGGGCTTACACGGGCGAATATTGGCGTAAAGGTTCAGGTTTTTACGCAGTGGCAATAAAGAGCCCAGCTCTGGCCGATCTGAGCCTTTTAAATGATCCCATTTCGGCCCGCCGACCGCGCCAAGCAGAATCGCGCCAGTCTTTTCACAAGAACCATAAGTTTCATCAGGCAAAGGCGTACCAACGTCTTCAATCGCAGCGCCGCCAATCAAGCCAAATTCAGGCTCAAGCGTATGGCCGAAATGACCCGCCATAGCGTTTAAAACGGTGATAGCGGCTTCTCCGACCTCAGGACCTATGCCGTCGCCGGGAAGGTAGGTGAAATTAATATTAGCCACGGGTGTCCTCAAATTTACTGATATCGGCATCCTGCGCAGCGAGATATCCCATTTCGTCAACGCCTTCCATGAGGCATTGACGTGAGAATGCATCGACGTCAAATTTATAAGTTCCGCCATTTCGGGGAAGACGGACTTCGCAGCTCTCAAGATCAACAGTCACATCCGCGCCAGGATTTTCCAGTAACCATTGATGAGCGCGTTTATCGATGATGATCGAGAGTAAGCCGTTCTTCAAAGAATTGTTGCGGAAGATGTCGGCAATTTCTGAACTAATCACAACACGGATACCGTAATCCGTGAGGGCCCAAGGGGCATGTTCGCGTGAAGAGCCGCAGCCAAAATTATGCCCCCCGACAAGAATTTCACAGGCTTTCGCCGCCTCGCTATTGAGGTGGTGATCAGTTTCTTCTCCGTCTTTTTCGTAACGCCAATCATTGAACAGGTGCTTTCCGAGGCCCGCCTTTGTTGTCATTGTTAAAAAGCGTGCGGGCACGATTTGGTCCGTATCGATATTTGCGGCGGGCAGGACAAGCGTCTTGGAGGTCACGGTTTTTAAAGGCTTAAAGCTCATGACGCGGCTCCTACTGTTCGGGGGTCTGTTATGACGCCTGCGATGGCAGAGGCGGCGGCGGTTTCAGGCGAGGCTAAAACAGTTCTTACGCCTGGACCTTGGCGCCCTGCAAAATTTCGGTTGGACGTTGAGACAATAAGATCGCCCGGATTACCAATGTCACCGTTCATGCCCAGGCACATAGAGCAGCCCGCCTCGCGCCACTGAGCGCCGGCCTCGATAAATATTTTATCCAGACCTTCATCCTCTGCCAGGGCTTTCACCAAGACACTACCCGGCACGATAAGCGTCGTGACATGGTCTGCGACTTTGCGGTCTTTTAATATCGCCGCGGCGGCGCGCAAATCTTCCATGCGTGAATTCGTACATGAGCCTATGAACACCTTATTGACGTGGGTGCCCGTAATTTTATCGCCCGCCTGTAATTGCATATAATCAAGTGCGTTCTTATCCGCATTATCTGCCGCCTTCGGGATAATTTCATCAATCGGAATACCCATGCCAGGATGGGTTCCGTAAGTGACCATCGGGCGAATGTCTTCTGCCTTGATATGCACTTCTTTATCGAAGACCGCGCCTGCATCCGTGCGCAGTTTACGCCACTCATCAGTGGCGGCCATAAAGTCTTTGGGGGCTTTGGGGCGGCCTTGGAGATATTGAAATGTTTTACGGTCGGGACCAATCATGCCGCAGCGCGCGCCGGCCTCGATAGACATATTACAGACGGTCATACGGCCATCCATGGACATTTCATCAAAAACGTTTCCGCGATATTCAAGAGCGTAACCTGTACCGCCGCCAATTCCAATTTTGGCAATGATTGCGAGTATGACGTCTTTAGGGGTGACGCCGTCTTGGAGCTTTCCGTTTACATTAATGGCCATGACCTTAGGCTTACGCATGAGCAGGCATTGCGTTGCGAGTACGTGTCCGACTTGGGTTGCGCCAATCCCAAAAGCAATCGCGCCAAAAGCGCCGTGGGTGGAGGTATGACTATCGCCGCATACAATTGTTTTGCCTGGCTGCGTTGCGCCGACTTCGGGGCTCATTACATGGACAATGCCGCGATGCTCGCTCTCCCATCCATAAGTTTCAATGCCAAACTCTTTTGCATTGGCAATTAATGTATCGACTTGCTTACCTGCTTGCTCCGTCACATAGGGACGCGTGCCGTCAGGGTTTATCGTTGTCGGGGTTGAGTGATCAATCGTGGCAAGTGTAAGATCTGGTCGGCGAACCTTAAGCTCGCGTTCGCGTAAAAGCGTGAAAGCTTGGGGACTGGTGACTTCATGTGTCAGATGCAAATCTATATAAATAGTTGCTGGATGTTCTGGCGTTTCGGGAACAACAACATGCTGTTCCCATACTTTATCAAAAAGTGTTTTAGGCATAATTAATGCTGCGCAGCTATAGCTTGTTGGCGGACCGCGCGCCTTTCAATTCTATTAATGACGTCCAAATAAGCTTTGGCGCCTGCTAGGACTGTATCAGTACTGGCCCCGCGACCGTGATAATTCTCAAATTCAGTCGAGACGCGAACAGCAGCTTCGGCCATAGCGTCTTCACCGCCTGAGACGGAGTTCACACTGAAATGCTCTAATTTCATCGGATAATCCGTAATTTTCGAAATGGCGTCAAAGACGGCATTCATTGGACCTGTCGCTGTAGAGACCTGCTCCAGCTCGCGTCCATCAGAATGACACAGGCGCACAGTCGCAAGCGGGTTACGATTTTCATCTGAACCTGCTGAGACATAAAGGGATTTAATTTCCCAAGGTCCTTGCGTGCCCACCGCTTCGCCTAAGATTAAAGCTTCGAGGTCAGCATCGAAGACTTCCTTTTTGGCATCGGCTAATTCTTTGAAGGCGACAAAGACGGACTGTAATTGATTATCTGATAGCTCGAACCCTAGTTTAGCCGCGCGGTTCTTCAGCGCGGCGCGGCCTGAATGTTTGCCCAAAATAAGGTTATCCGTTGAAACGCCCACATCTTCGGGCTTCATGATTTCATAGGTCTCGCGGTTGGCTAATACGCCGTGTTGGTGAATGCCGCTCTCATGGGCAAATGCGTTTTTCCCGACAATGGCTTTGTTGCGCGGGACGGGATTGCCTGTGATAGCGGCGAGCAGTTTCGAGGCGCCGTAAAGACCTTCGGTTTTGATTTGCGTGGAGAGACCATAGAAATCTTTGCGCGTATTAATCGCCATAAT
>CAYXEB010000059.1:0-12241 GCA_964463835.1 uncultured Hellea sp. | reverse complement strand
CGTTTTATTTCGGCATTAGTCGGGGTGATATTACTGATGACGAAAATGGGTTCAATCGGTATACTAGCGTAATCACAGCAATTGGAATATCTATGATAATATTGGGCCCAACTAACATTGTTTAATCTAACGGGAAAAATAGCCCTTGTGACCGGGGGCAATACCGGTCTGGGGCAAGCTATGTCAGTTGCTCTAGCGCAAGCTGGCGCGGATATCGCTCTCATTGGGCGAACCGAGCCTGCAGACACACAGGAGCAAATAGCAAGGACCGGTGTACGGTCTACATTTATTTATGCGGACCTCAATAACGCCGAGAAAACCGCTGAGATTGTGGCTAAAGCTGTTTCCGAATTGGGCGGCGCCGATATTTTGGTCAACAATGCCGGGAGCATTAAACGTAACTCGGCTCTGGAGTTTACTGCAGAGGAATGGGACACAGTCACCAATGTAAATTTGCGAACGCTTTTCTTTCTATCGCAGGCTTTTGCAAAACATCTAATCGCTCATGACCAATCCGGTAAAATCATAAATATTGCGTCCATGCTTAGTTTTCAAGGCGGTATAAATGTGCCTTCTTATACGGCGTCCAAAAGCGGCGTAAAAGGGCTGACCCAATCTCTTGCAAGTGAATGGGCTAAACACGATATTAACGTCAACGCCATCGCGCCGGGCTATTTTGAAACCAATAATACGGCGGCACTCAGGTCCGATAAAAAACGTAATACTGAAATATTAGGGCGCATCCCGAGTGGACGCTGGGGACAGCCGGCTGACTTGGCTGGCGCTGTTGTTTTTCTGGCCTCTAATGCGTCTGATTATGTACAGGGCATAACCTTGCCTGTGGATGGCGGGTGGTTATCACGTTGACTTTGCAGCTCTTGTAATGGACCCGCCAAAAACCTAACAGGATCAGGTAGTATTATATAAACTATAAGGCCATAATGTATAGCCAAGGGGATCAAAGCGGTGACGTCAAAACTAAGTTATAAAAAAACGCTCGCCTTATTCTTGCCGGGAATTTTTCTACTTGGATTTAATATCGGGACGGGCAGCGTGACGACCATGGCTAAGGCCGGCGCCGATTACGGCATGACCTTGCTGTGGAGCGTGCTGATTTCCTGTATTGCGACCTATGTCATGATCGTGACCTATGGACGATATACCCTCATCACCGGGGAAACCGCGTTGCAGGCTTTTCGGAAGCATATTCATCCGCTTGTCGGTATATTTTTTATAATCGCCCTGACCGCCGGCGTTAGCGGCAGCGTCATGGGCGTTATGGGGATAGTCGCCGATGTTAGCTATGAATGGTCCAAAGGGTTTATCGAAGGCGGCATTCGTCCTCTATATTGGGCCCTGCTGTTTATCAGCCTCGTCTATTTCATATTTTGGAGAGGCCGCACAGATGTCTTTGAACGGGCCTTGGCTGTGATTGTTGCCATCATGGCGGCGAGTTTCGTTGTAAATTTCTTTATCCTCATTCCGCCCCCCGGCGATATTCTTAAGGGTCTGATACCTTCAGTTCCTGATGTTGCTGAAACAGCGGGGCGCGGGCCTTTATTATTGATTGCTTCCATGGTCGGAACGACCTTGTTTTCCGGTCTGTTCATTATCCGCACGACATTGGTCAAAGAGGCCGGATGGACGTTGAAGGATGATCGCCAGCAAAAACGTGACGCGCTATTTGCGGCGGCAATGATGTTTATCATTAGCGCCGCGATTATGGCCGCTGCCGCCGGGTCTTTACATGCGAACGGACTAGGCCTGAATAAACCTGCAGAAATGGTGGGTCTTTTAGAGCCGCTTGCCGGTCCGCTCGCCGTATCTATATTTGTCGTGGGTATAATTGCTGCGGGTGTATCGTCACAGTTCCCCAATATTTTGATGCTGCCTTGGCTCTTATGTGATTATCAAAATTCGGAGCGGGAAATGACCCTGCCCAAATACCGGATCATGGTATTTATTATTTCCCTTTTGGGGTTAGTCGTGCCCTTATTTAACGCGCGTCCCATTTTTGTGATGATAGCCTCGCAGGCCTTTAATGTGGTTTTATTACCGGTCACCGTGGCTTGCATATTTTATTTGGGTAATAAAAAAGACATTATGGGAGACCACGCCCATGGCCTTGGTATTAATATGGCTTTGGGCGCAATTTTTTTATTTTCACTGATAACGAGCTATATGGCCTTTCAGGGATTACTCGGTATTTTAGAAAGCTTAAGGTGATATGCGAATAATGCGGAGAAATATCCATGCGTGAGTCCTGGAGGTGGTTTGGTCCCAATGATCCTGTCAGCTTGGATGAAATTCGCCAGACCGGCGCAACAGATATTGTCAGCGCCTTACATGACATCCCTATTGGTCAGGCCTGGCCCGCAGATGCTATTGCGCAACATAAACAGCTGATTGAAGCGGGAAACCAAGCGGGCTCAGAGCTAGGCTGGACCGTTGTCGAGAGTATCCCCGTTCATGAAGATATCAAACTGGCCGCCCCCGGCCATGAAAAATATATAGGGAGCTGGATTGAATCGCTTACACATCTTGGCGCGGCCGGGATTAAAACGGTTTGCTATAACTTTATGCCCGTCATCGATTGGACACGAACGGATTTGAAACATCAAATGCCAAATGGCGTGATCGCGCTGCGCTTCGATCAAGATCAGTTTGCGGCGTTTGATTTGTTTATTTTGGAACGCGCCGACGCCGCCAAGGATTATAACGCCGGCGAAATTGCCCGGGCAAAGTCAGCTTATGATGCCATGAACGAGCAAGATATCGCGACCTTGACCGAAACAATAATCGCTGGGTTGCCCGGAAAGATGACAGAAGCCTATGGTCTGGATGATTTTCGAAAAGCTCTAGCCCGGTATGAGGGCATTAATCACGCAGCGCTGCGCGGCAATTTAATTGCATTTTTAGAGAAGGTTCTACCGCATGCCCAGCGCGCAGGCATCAAGCTGGCCATTCATCCTGATGATCCGCCTTGGGATATGTTCGGCCTGCCGCGCATTATCTGCACGCCCAAAGACCTTGATGTGTTGTTCGGCGCCCTGCCAAATCCATCCAATGGAATGACGCTATGTGTAGGCACCTATGGTAGCCGGCCGGATAATGATTTGCCGCAAATGGCGAAAGATTTTTCCGAGAGGATACATTTTGCGCATCTGCGCGGGGTTAGCCGTGACCCACAGGAGCCGCGCTCTTTCGTCGAGGCTAATCACCTAGAGAGCGATATTGATATGATTGGGGTTATCCGAAACCTGCTCCTAAATGAGAAAAATTTACAGCGCGAAATATTTATCAGGCCTGATCATGGCCACCTTATGATGGCCGATTTGGAAAAAGCGAAAGGCAATCCCGGATATTCGGGGATTGGCAGAATGAAGGGCCTTGCGGAAGTGCGCGGCGTAATTAAAGCGCTTAGCCAAACAGCCTAGGTGCTACGCGTCTCTGACCCTTTTCTTATCATCAGCATACTAATTCCGCCGATTGTTAGAGCCAGTACGGCAATGGCCAGGCGTCCGCCCGGAGGGTTGGGGATAACGAGCATAGCGGCAATAAATATGGCGATGGAAATACCAAAGCGGCCAATGACCTTAAGCTGAGCCAGATCATTTCCCTCACCAATCTCTGTGTCAAAATTTATTGGGGTTTTCATTTTTGTGATAAAGTCCTCCACCTTGTTTCGATGCGCCGACCCAAGGGCGGGAGCAAAGGGTATGGAGATCAAAAACCCTAGGGTTCCAGCGGCCAAGACGCCGAAAAATTTCATCTGAAAGGTCCACGTCGCGCCTTCAGAAAATCCGAAGATTGTTAAGGGCACGTCCAGAAAGGCCATGAGCGATACCGCAAAACCGCAGCCGATGGAAAGTAAAGCCGCCCACCAAGGCGTTCTTTTAATGAACAACCCCCACATGAGCGGAATTTGAATGGGGGACATCAGCAACGCGCCGATATCAAGCATGATTTCAAAAATACCTTTCCCTTTCTGCTGCGCAAGCTGCAGGGCCAGCAAGATAACCAATACCCCCATGACCCAAGTCAGGACACGGCCATAACTAAGTAGGACTTTTTCCGGTTTCTCGGTCCAATTAAATCTGCGTACAAGTTTGGGGTATATGTCTTTTATCATAATCGCGACATTCGTATTCAGCCCCGTGTCCATGGAGCTCATCGTCGCCGTTAGGATGGCTACAACGATCAATCCAATCAAACCAACAGGCAGCACATTAATACTAGCAATCGCATAAGCGGCTTCGGCTGGTTTACTAATGCCGAGCGCCATGACTTGATCTGCGTATAAGAGCTTCGCCGTAATTGGCGGCAGAAACCAAACCAAGCCTCCGACGATGAAAAGCACCGATGCCAAAATCGCTGCTTTACGCGCCTCGCGCCCATCCTTGACGGAGAAATATCTTGGGCCTGCATACATAGAATTAAAGACCAGAAATCCCTTTGTGACCATAGCGCTGGCCCAGCCCCATGTATAAGCCCCTGCAAAGAGCTCAGCCGAGTTTATCATCTTAAACTTTTCTGAGAGTCCTTGAACCTCTATTTGCTCAAACATGCCGTCAAACCCGCCAAGTTTGCTGATGCAAAGCCATGCAATGATAAGGGTCAGCGGCACTAAAATAAGGCCCTGCAGAAAGTCGGTCGCCATAACCGCCCAGCGCCCGCCTGTGGCCGAGTAAAACAGGACTACAACGCCGCACATCATAATCACTTGATAGATATTATAGCCAAAAACAGCTGAACAAAATATTCCGAGACCATAGAGCGCCATAGCTGAATAAAGTATGCGTATAGGGACCTCAAACAGAGCGTAAAAATTGCGGGTAGTTTCCCCGAAACGCCCAGCAATGGCCTCAGGGAAAGTCGTAACCCTCATTTGCCTGAGCCATGGGCCCAGAAAAAGAAAATTCAGAAAAAAACCAAAGGCATTACCTAAAAAGATTATCATGACTGAAAAACCGGCTTCAAAGGCCACCCCGGCCGCGCCAGTAAAGGTCCAAGCGCTAAAGGCGCTCATAAAAGCGCTACTACCGACCAGCCACCAACTTCCTTTGGCACCGCCAATAAAATAATCTTTGGTATTGGATGAGAATTTCTTGAACACAATACCGACGACGACAATCAAAACCAGATAACCGATAATCACCAAATATTCGATATCTGAGATTTCGATTTGGGTCATGAGTTACTGCCCGGCCCTAAGATTTCTAAGATCAACCCAGCTATCATTCTTGCGGATGATATCTATAATCTGCTGATAACGGCTGCCCTCATCAAAGGTTAGATAGTTTTGCGCCTTCTCACCTTTAATATCCTTAAGAAATTCCCGGATAAGGTAATGCCAACATTGTTCCGTATCGCCTTTCACCTTGGGTGCATGCGCCACAATATCGGGCGGTAGGTCTTTTTCTGTCCAGCTTTTGTCTTTGCCAAAGACATATAGCGGTCCGCTGCCATAATGCCCCTTTATATAAATAGCGCCTTCGCTGCCATAAAAGACGATATGATCTTCATTAAAGCGTGGCTGCAACCCGCCATGTTTAAACAGGACCGATACTGGCTGTTTCGCCATTTCGCTCTTTATCCTAGCTAAAACCGTATAGCTCCATTCCACATTGGACTCACCCCATTTAAGGGATGGGTCGTTCAGATCATCGGGGATATGTTCGCGGCGGGTTTTAAAATTATGCACCCCGCTCACGATTGGAGCCCGCCCCAAATCGTCGCGCACATCGCCGGAAACAGCCAAAATGGTCTCACCAATGACAGACGTCACGATAGATAATTTATGGGTAAAATTATTGTTGAGCCGACCCCCGCCATCTTCTGCCCGGTGCGACCACCCAAAGGGTATGTCTTTTTCCAGATTAAAATGCGAGATACACTCCACCTCTTGCGGCTCTCCTATAATGCCGTTCGCTACCAAGCGTTTAGCGTGAATAATATGCGGCATATAACGAAAGCTTGCGGCAAAAGCCGTTTTAACACCTTTAGCTTTTGCGAGATCATAAAGCTCGCGCGTCTCTTCGCCGGTCGTCGCCATAGGCTTATCGCAAAATACATGTGCGCCATGCGCGATGGCGTCTTTGATTGCAGAAAAATGGGCGCCGCCGGGCGTGCCGATGGACACGATATCGGGCCGGCAGTCTTTAAGCGCTTTGGCCCAATCTGTGCCGCCATAGGGAATAGACATTTTCTTGGTAACGTCTTTAACGACATGCGGGGTACGGCCAACCATACCCAAGACCTCAGCGCCCAAAGCGCGAAAGGCTTCCGCATGACCTTGTCCGGCAAACCCGGTTCCGTGCACCAATACTTTTAAGGCCTTGCTCATCTCTCTCCCCGGATTTAATTACATCATTCTTGGAGAAAAATATGAAGATTACAAGCGCAGAAGTGTTCGTGGGCGGCCCCGGTAAAAATTACGTCACTCTAAAGATTATGACGGATGCGGGTATTTACGGCATTGGCGATGGTACATTAAACACCCGCGAGACCCTGACAGCGGAATATTTGAAAGAATATCTTATTCCCTGTCTCATCGGGATGGACCCGCGCAACAGTGAAGACATCTGGCAATATTTCTATCGCGGGGCCTATTTTCGCCGGGGCCCTATTGCCATGGCGGCTTATGGCGCGATTGATCTGGCCCTGTGGGATATTAAAGGTAAAATAGCCGGACTCCCGCTCTATCAACTCTTTGGAGGCAAGAGCCGGGACGGCGCTCTGGTTTATGCCCATGCTGTTGGAACAGATTTAGAAATGTTACTCGACTCTGTCGCCCATTATGTAGAGCAGGGCTATAAAGCCATCCGTTTGCAATGCGGCATTCCGGGTATGCCTGAGGGCGGCTATGCGACAGGCAAGGGCGGGGACTCGAAACATTTCATAACGGAATATGGCGTTCTGCCGGATCAGGAAATCTGGGATAGCGAAAAATATCTGCGCTATATGCCAACGGTTTTCGAAGCGGTCAGAGAAAAATTTGGGCCGGAATTAAAATTGCTGCATGATGTGCACCACCGCTTGCGCCCACGCGAAGCGGCGGCCTTTGGCAAGGAAATTGAGAAATATAATCTCTTCTGGATGGAAGACCCGACACCTGCCGATGATCAATATGCTCTGCGCCTTATTCGCCAACATACAACAGTACCCATTGCGATCGGTGAGGTGTTTAATTCGATTTGGGACTGTAAGGATATGATCGAAGAAGAGCTGCTGGATTTCATCCGTGTTTCCGTCACCTATGCAGGCGGCATTACCCATGTACGGCGGATAGTGGAACTTGCCGCCATCCATAATATCAGAACTGGTTTTCACGGCGCGCCGAGCCATTCACCCATTTCCATGGCGGCGCAGGCCCATCTTAATGCCTGGGCGCCCAACTTTGGTATTCAGGAATATCTCGTCCTCAGCACACGCGAATGCGACGCGCTATTCCCGTCCGAGCACTATCTTGAAAATGGATTATTCTATGTCAGCGACGCGCCCGGTCTTGGCGTCGATTTTGACGAGAAAGAAGCGAAAAAATATTCATTTGATCGCCGCTACCATCCGATAGTTCGCCTAGAAGACGGCACCATGTGGAACTATTGACTTTCAGTTCAAAGAATTCACCATAACGCCTTAGCAAACTAATTATGACTATTTTGTATCACGCGTTCTAAAATCTCAATTACACCTAATGTTCGCTTTTGAAGGAAAAGCGGACAGTTGCGAGTGTCTTACTTTGGGCGTATCCCGCCTCTGACTTAAGGGGCCTAGATGAGGCGATTTTAAGCCACTCGTCAGTTATTAATAGATAAAGTCTGTAAAAGCCGTGGCTAATACGCCTAAAATATCTATAGTATTTTAAATTGAACCTGAGGAGAGAGCTATGTTTACCCATATAATGGTTGGCGCGAATGATATTGAAAAGGCGCGCGCCTTTTATAATGCAGCGCTCGGCGCTTTGGGAGTTGCCCCAGCAACAGGGCCAAGGCTTTTCTATATGAAAGACGGCGGAGCCTTTGGTGTTGGAAGCCCTAGAAACGGTGAGCCAGCAAGTTTTGCTAACGGGGGAACGATCGGCTTTGCCGCGCAGTCACCCGCAGAGGTGGACGCCTTTCACGCGGCAGGCGTAGCTAATGGCGGGAGCTGTGATGGCGCGCCAGGACCTCGTCCTAATGCGCCTGGAAATTCCTATGGGGCTTATTTACGCGATCCGGACGGCAATAAGATTTGCTCTTTCTGTCAAATCCCTCAAGGCTAGCCTAAAAGTAATCGTATTTGGTATAGAGGTTTTTCACCCTTGAGCACTCTTATGTCTGGAGTATGTAGTTGGTGACACCCCACATGGTTGCTATGCTGCATACTCACTTATTTAAACAGGTTTGGCAGCGATGACATAATTTCGGCCAGATCGCAGGGCGCCTTTTGATTCGATGAACTCCAGAGCTTCGGCGCGCAAGGCTTCCCCGCGTGCTTTTAGCGACTCTGCGAGATTGCGGTCCGCTAATTTCTCGAGTATAGGCACGCAACCATCAATCTGGGCATTGACGAAGAGTTTCTTATGTCGAATGTCAAAATGCTTCATGTTCAGTACCTCAAACCCGTTCATACGCAAATTATCAATGACCCACCCTGCGGGATATTCGCGATAGGGTAAATCATTGCCATGCAAGACACAGGCATCGCGAAATCGGCCGATCTCCCACAATATGCGTCCCGCAGCGTCGTGTGGGCGCATGGTGGGCACATATGGCTCAAGGCCTTTGACATAGAGCATTTTGCGGGTGAGCGGTCTTAGGCGTTTAAACAAATATGGCTGATAAAAGGGCGCAAATCCTTCGACAGCGCCCAGCAAATAATCCGCCATAACGGTATCATATTGCTCACCTTTGAGCAGGTCCGTGTCGACCCAATTGCCCAGCACAATCTTATCATCTGGGCGCTGCGACTCTTTGATAGCTTTTTGTACCCGCTGGGCGTGAGTTGGTGAAGCTGATACCGCTGTCCAGCGCTCTGTGCGCAAATCTACCACCCATCGCAGAGACTGCACGCCAGTTCCCGCGTCAAGAAAGGTTCCCCAAGAATGCTCGCCCTGCAATTGCTGGATATAACGCAAGAGCCGCGGATGTTTTTTCGGTTTCACTGACGGCGCTCCAAAGCTATTAAGATAAGATCAATTTGTTTGAACACATCGGGCATTAGACTAAAATTCAAACTTCAGCTAATCTACCACGATGTCCATACAATAAAAGTTTGAAAATGATGCGAGAAGAATTTTGTACAAGCATCAAGCTGAGATGGATTTAAAGTTCTTTCGATGTGATTGGACAGGATAAAAGAGCGCAGGCCCCAAAAAAATGAGCAGGATTGGGTTGAAGGGGAGGGCCAATCCTGCTCAGTCATTCAAAATGGTCAAGGGGGAGGGAACCATTTATCTTATATCTCTAAGGGGAGGAAGAGATGAGCCCTTTAGATATGATATGGGCTTCACATACAATGAAAGTGAGCGTGATAGCTTTGTGATGCTCCTATCACGCGCATGTGAGGCATTGCTAACGCTGGCGTCACGGCGCTTTGACAGGCTGTGTTTTGTATCTTGGTCTTTAGTTTGTTAAATGTGGTCCATCAACTAGGACGAACTTATGGAGTTCAACATGTTTAAAGTTTTTAAGACAACGTCACTCATGGCGCTAAGTGTTCCTGTGCCATTTTTCACGGGTTTCATATCCGCGTGGGGGCAATATTCTGACTAAGATCGCTGCTGTTCGATGAGTTTAATATTGGGGCTATGGTAATATTTAACCCATGTTGAAAGTGGAAAGAAATAACATTGAGAGAATAAAGCTATCCAAGCAAAAGTCGTACCGCTCCCTCAACATCATCTTGCCGCATTAAGCTCTCGCCTATCAGATAGCCATGCGCGCCGTGTTTGTCTAATTTTGCGATATCTTCTGTGGTGAAAATGCCACTCTCGGCGATGAGGGTTGCGTCTTTTGGGGCTTGGCCTGCTAATTGAGTGAAGGTGTCCAGCGTGGTTTCAAATGTTCGTAGGTCACGATTGTTGATACCTATTAGTGACCCACCGAGTTTTATGGCTCTGAAAAGTTCTGTTTCATCATGAGTTTCAATCAGGGCGTCCATGCCCAGGCTTTCGGCTTCATTCAAAAGTGCGCGGGCCGTATGGTCATCAATCATCGCCATAATAACCAAGATGCAATCTGCGCCCATAGAGCGGGCTTCGGTGACTTGGATGGGATCAATAAAAAAATCTTTCCGGAGCAGAGGTAATGTGGTGGCCGCTCGTACGGCTTTAAAAATCTCCGTACTGCCCATGAACCCCGGTCCGTCCGTTAGTACAGACATGCAGGCCGCTCCGCCCGCTTGATAGGATTTGGCTATAGCGACGGGGTCAAAGTCTTCGCGAATAACGCCTTTGGATGGACTGGCTTTTTTGACTTCGCATATAAGGGCTGGACCTAATGTATTTTGTATTGCTTTAGCAAAGCCGCGCGCGGGCGTTTGATCGCGGGCAATATCGCGTAGTTCTTCGATAGAAATTTCGTCGCGCAAGGCTACGACTTCATCGACCTTATAAGCGGCGATTTTCTTAAGTATGTCTGGCGCGTCCATTAGGGTACTGGGCGTTGATTGATTAGGCATGGCTTACCTCAATCAATTTATTCAACGCGGCTTTGGCTTTGCCGTTATCAATTGAGTGTGCCGCTAAGTCAATGCCGCTAGGAATATCATTTGCCAGTCCCGCGATCATCAAAGCTGCGCCGCTATTAAGCAGAACGATATCACGGTAATCACTGTTCTCGCCTGATAATAGGGCTGTTAGGGCGGCTGCGTTTTCCTCTGGGTGGCCACCGCGCAGGCTCTCAATGGAGACGAGGTCAATGCCATAACTTTCAGGAGAAACCGTAAACTCGTTAATCTGACCTGCTTTGACTTCGTAAATTAATGTCGGGCCAGTTGTGGTGATTTCATCAAGGCCGTCAACGCCGTAAACAATCCAGACATGTTCCATATCCAGTTTAGCAAAAGCTTCGGCCATAAGGCGGAGCCACTCATTATCACAAACCCCGACAAGCATTCGTTTGGTTTTCGCGGGGTTACTCATCGGGCCTAGAAGATTAAAGATGGTACGCGCGCCTATCGCTTTGCGGGCAGGGCCGACAAAGCGCATGGCGGGATGATGATTAGGCGCGAAGAGAAAGCCGATGCCAGCCTCTCTAACGCATTGCGCGGCTTTTTCAGGCGTAATGGCAAGGTTCACGCCGAGAACGGAAAGCGTGTCTGCTGTGCCCGTCAGTGAGCTTGCGGCGCGGTTTCCATGTTTAGCAACTTTTGCGCCCGCGCCCGCGCAGACGAGGGCTGTGGCCGTAGAGATGGATAACGTATGTAGTCCCGTCCCGCCGGTACCGACGATATCTATCGCGCCGGGAATATCGACAGGCGTCATGTTCTCGCGCATAATTTCAACGCCGATACGCACATGTTCAGAGTTTAGTCCGTCTTCGTTAAGTGCCTCTAGAAAGGATTGAATATCGCTATCTGTTTTCTCGCCGTGTAAAATGGCACGTAGAGTTGCCGCAAAATCGCTCATTTTATCCCAGCAATTTCTAAGAATGTGCCAATAAGCTTGTGACCATTTTCAGATGCAATGGACTCGGGATGAAATTGTAGGCCATGAATAGGCCGCGTTTTATGCCGTAGGCTCATTATCTCTTTATCTTCCGTCCAGGCATTGACTGCGAGGCAGTCGGGCAGAGTTTTGCGGTCAACAGAGAGGCTATGGTAGCGCGTGGCTTTGAATGCACTATCTAACCCTTCAAAGAGGCCTGTGCCGTCATGATGGATATCGCTGACCTTGCCGTGCATAATTTTTTTGGCAGGGATGACTTTGCCGCCAAAGGCCTGACCTATAGATTGTTGGCCAAGACATATTCCGAGTATGGGCAGGTTATCAGGAGCCTTAGCGAGCAACTCCAAACACATACCAGCTTCATTTGGTGTTTTAGGTCCAGGCGATAGTAACACAGCCTTAGCGCCAAGGCTTAAGGCTTGGCCCGCGCCCATGTCATCATTGCGAATAACATGTGTATTCGCGCCCAGTTCCTGCGCGTAGTGGACCAGATTATAGGTAAAGCTATCATAATTATCGATGACGAGTAACACGGTTAATTCCTGTCAAACTTTACGGATTGCTCGGCGGCGCGAAAAAGAGCGGCCGCTT
>CAYXEB010000058.1:0-13379 GCA_964463835.1 uncultured Hellea sp. | reverse complement strand
AGAAAATGTTGGATGTGCGGTTAAAACAATTCCTTGCCCAGGAGATTCAGCCCAGAATTTAAAAGCGTCATAACCTAACTTGGATTTTTCAATCGCCAAATTTTCAATAATTGCGTCTAACTCTTCAAACGGCGCCACGCCTGCACGATAATGCAAACGGCGAGCCCGCCCTACGGCACTTTTATCTGATATAGCTTTTACTAATGCCTCAATATCGCGAAATGCCAAACTCCGCTCTTCAACAGATTTGGAAATATCATAGGCTAAAAGCTTAATCGGATTTGACTGAGGGTCACTTTCAATCCGGTTTTCATGCAGACGTAGATCATTGGAAAGAGTCTCCAACCAATCGGCTTCAGTTTTACGGCGCAATTTTAGCTCCTGTGGCAATGATTGTTCCCTTTACCACAAAGACAAAAAAAGTACGAGAAAAATATGACAGCGCTGTCAATACAGCTAGACTCATTTTGAGGTTCATCAATCGGCAAAAGAAAATTCTTTACGTTAGAAATCCTGTAAAATATTGCTATGTGATGTCAAAAATAGATAAGACATTGCGGCCCGATGAAGTTGACGAGCTTCTTAAAAGCTCATTCCGGACCACAGCCCTATTCGAACTTTTGGCTAAATCAGATAAATCCCTAACAATCGGTGATATTTCCGCAAATATGAATATCCCTCAATCCAGCGCATCCTCCCTTGTAAAATCCCTACTCGACACAGGTTACGTTCAAAAAGTTCAAGCCAATAACACCTATCACTTATCCGCGCGTCTAGCTTTTTTAGGAGCGACATCTCTGCCCTCTTTTCCTGATGTACCCAAACTATTGCAGAAAATTGATAAGCTTAAATATGCAATTGAAGAGACAATCGTCGTTGCCATGCGGCGCGGCCTCCATTCTCTATATATCTATGTAAACCCCATTCGTGGTCAGGATATTGATAAGCATGTCGTTCTGGGGTCAATGCGCCCCTTATTATGCTCCGCCACAGGACGCGCAATGCTGATGAACTCCGAAGAAGACCTTGGGAAACTCGTCCGCTCAACATGCGCTGAAGTCAATGACCCTTATTGGATTCAATCAGCTAAAAGCGCGCCCAATGCTATTCTTGAAGCCCGTGCTAATGGTTACGCATTTTATAGAGGTCCATCAGGCGAAGGTACATCTGGTCTCGCTTATCGTCTAGACCTTAAAGGAATTTTGGGACCTACTAGTATTGGAATTGCAGCGAGAGAGCAGGACATTATCAATAAAAAAGACCTGATTATTTCTAATTTCAAAAATTTAAAAGAGAGCTTTTAGTCAGGAATAATACCCAGCAACAAAACTGTTAATGATCATAACCAGGGTTCACTCGGGCAAGTTTTCTCATTAACCCTGGCCAGACAAGATTATCGCCCATGCCCGGCACAAAGGCCGCAGCGCCTTGTATAAAGACCTTATCTCCCATTTGCTCAGGTTCCTCTATCAAATGTTTTTCATCTCCAACTGACTGCGCGAAAATCTGCGCTTTGCAGGCATTTTCCAAAAAGTACATGCGCAAGAAAGCCGACCCACAGCTTGGCCCAAGTGTCAAGGTTCCATGATTTCGGAGCATAAGCAGGCTCTTCGTGCCAAGATCATTAACAATCCGCTCCCGCTCATCCAGTTCTAAGGCAATGCCTTCATAGTCATGATAAGCCAAATCATTATAAACCTGCATGGCCATTTGCGTGTAGCGGCGAAGACCTTTTTTCTGGGCGCTGACTGCCATACCATAAGGCGTATGGACATGAATTACACAAGCTGCGTCTTGACGCGCCATGTGAACGGCTGAGTGAATGGTAAAACCCGCTGGATTTATAAAATAAGGCGTATCCTGACAAATATTTCCCTCGGTATCGATCTTAACCAAAGATGACGCGGTCATTTCATCAAACATAACCCCGTAAGGGTTTATCAGAAAACGGTGCTCCCCATTTTCGTCTGGCAGGCGCGCGGAGATATGAGTGAAGACTAAATCTGTCCAGCCATGTAATGCACACAATCTGTAAGTTGCCGCGAGCTGTTTACGTAGACTCCATTCAACATCGCTGACTTTACCTTCAAGCCGTGGGACAGATAATGGGTCAGGAATATTAAATCCAGGATCAACAGTGAGTGCTGGTGTGTCGGGTTGGGCATTCATAATCAGTTCCTAATTATATGCAATTATGCGCATATAAATTTGCCTGACAAGAGGCATAAGAAAGCTATTTTTTTTTAGACGCAACTTTCCGCGGCCACATATTCAAGTCCTAAAGCCTCGCCAACAGCGGCATAAGTTAACTTCCCTTCGCAAACATTCAATCCGCTAAGCAAATGCGGGTCTGCCTTCATCGCAGCTTTCCAGCCAAGGGAAGCAATCTTCTTCGCATATCCTAATGTGGCAGCATTTAGCGCATATGTAGATGTACGCGCGACAGCGCCCGGCATATTTGCTACGCAATAATGAACAACCCCGTCCACTATAAAAGTTGGGTCAGCATGGGTTGTGGCTTTCGAGGTTTCAAAACACCCGCCCTGATCAATGGCGACATCGACCAGAACGGAACCATCCATCATTGTAGAGAGCATTTCGCGAGTCACCAACTTGGGCGCTGCTGCGCCAGGTATAAGAACTGCGCCAACTACCATATCTGCTGTTCTAATAAGATCAGCTAATACCGCTGGCGTTGAGCGCACCACTTTAGCTTTTGATCCAAAGTGGTAATTCAGCCGTTCCATGACAGCATTGCTGCGTTCGAGAATTGTTACATCAGCCTGAAGCCCAACAGCCATTTGCGCCGCGTTAAAGCCAACATCCCCGCCCCCAATAATAACGACTTTAGCAGGCGAAACACCCGAAACACCGCCGAGCAAAACGCCGCGGCCACCGCCAACTTTTTGAAGCGCCGTTGCCCCAACCTGAATGGCGAGACGCCCTGCAACCTGGCTCATCGGTTTTAAGAGCGGGAGGTCACCAGCATCATCGGTCACCGTTTCATAGGCAATACAAACCGCGCCTGATTTAATTAGGTCTTTCGTTTGCTCCGGGTCGGGCGCGAGATGAAGATAGGTATAGAGAATTTGTCTAGGCCTTAGCATGGCGCGTTCACCCGCCTGCGGTTCTTTGACCTTTACAATCATCTCGGCGCGCTTAAAAACTTCAGTTGCGCTTGAAACTATAGAAACCCCCAGATCTCGATAAGCTTGATCCGATGCGCCAATGCCTGCCCCAGCCTGTGTTTCGACAATGATATCATGACCAGATTGTATAAGCTCGGCCGCGCTTTCAGGAGTTAACCCGACGCGGTATTCGTGGTTTTTAATCTCTTTTGGGACACCTATCAGCACGACATATTCCATTCATGGTCATTTAGTCTTTCCGTTTACCACAAAACGTGAAGTCATATATTCGAAAGAAACTTATCAAAGCTCGCATTTATTGAATATTTTACTTTCAATTATTAAAATTTTTGAATAATATTCTATTATGGACGATATTGACCGAAAAATACTCCGATTACTCCAGAACAACTGCCGACTCTCTATTGCAGATATTGGTGATAAGGTTGGACTTTCCGCCTCAGCCTGTCACCGCAGGATATCACTCCTAGAAAAAGATCGCGTCATTGAAGGTTACGCCGCACGTCTAAACGGTGAGAAATTGGGATATAATATGACCTTTTACGTCGAAGTTTCGCTAGAGAGCCAAAACGACGCCGTTCTAAGTGCTTTCGAAAAGGCCGCACTAGCCCGGTCAGAAGTGCTCGAGTGTTATCTGACGACCGGCGCAGCTGATTACCTTATAAAAGTTGCCGCGCCGGATACAAAAAGTTACGAACGTATCTATAAACGCACTATCGCAGCCCTCCCCCATGTGAGTCGAATTCAATCCTCATTGGTTATGAAAACTGTAAAGCGCTGGTCGGGATATCCTACTCGGCCTTTATAAGGCTCCGCATAGTCAAACCTGACAGCATTTTCATGTGATGGAGCCTAAAAAGCCTAGGATTAACGTAGACGTATCATGGCGTATTGGCTATGCCAGTTCAGGGTTCACAGCGAAATTAGACAGGGTGAGGGTCTTGAGAAAATCTGTTTTCAAACAGGCATTATTGCAAACAAGTTTACCGCTGTCAGTGATGATTGCCTGTATTGGGATAACGTCGCCAGCTTTAGCTCAAGTCACATTGTCTCAATCCAACAATAATGATCTGGTAGCAGATAGTCCGTTTCGAGATCCAGATATTATTTATCTCGAAGCAGACGAGCTGATTAACAATGAAGAACTTCAAACATTGACTGCCTTGGGTGAGGTAGAAGGCCGTTATCAGAACAGAACCCTTCGGGCAGATAGTGTTCTATATAACCTTGCCACCGGCGCCGTGACTGCTACAGGTAACGTTGTTCTCGTAGATTCAAGTGGATCATCTCAATATGCTGATAAGCTCGAACTCTCAAATGAATTAGAAGCTGGCACGGCTTCTAATTTCACTGCCCGTATGGCCGGAGGCGGGGTCACATCCGCTGCCTTTGCGACTCGTACATCTGATGAGGAAATTGAGTTATTTAATGCTTATTATACGGCGTGTGAGCCTTGCAAAGAAAAAGGCGAAACCCGTAAGCCGGCTTGGCGGATTAAGGCGCGTAAAGTTCGTCAAGACAGCGAGTCCCGGACTGTACGTTATAATGATGCCGTTTTTGAACTTTTGGGCTTACCTGTATTTTACAGCCCCTATCTCGCGCACCCTGACCCTAGTGCAAACCGGGCAAGTGGGATTTTATCACCGCTCATCGGCATAACATCCAATAAAGGGATTGGCCTAGGTCTGCCCTATTTTTGGGCCGTTGATAATTATACGGACGTGACTCTGACCCCGCAGGTTTACAGCAAGGTCAATCCCCTATTGGGATATGAGATCGCCCGCAAATTTAATTCGGGGCGGATTGATATTGAAGGTAGTTTTACTTATTCAAGCTTTTTTGATGAAGATGGGGACATCTTTGATCGGGCAGAATTTGTAAATCCAGATGATGCCCCTTTAGGAAAACGGCTAAGGTCTAATATTTACGCCAAAGGGTTGTTCAACCCAAGTGAGACATGGACTTATGGTTTTGGTCTCCAGCTTACGACAGATGATAATTATTTAAACCGATATGATCGGGAAGAAGATCCTCCTTCCTTTGGTCTGTATGAAAGCGAAAGCCGGCGAAACATTTCGCAAGCCTTTCTAGTTGGGCAAGATGATGACTTCCGCTTCACTACATCAACTTTTGGTTTCCAAGATTTACGGACATCATTCGTGAGGTCGGAAGCAACGGACCTCATCAACGTATTCTCCCCTAATGATCGAGAGTTACCAATTATTGCCCCTAAAATTGA
Organism: uncultured Hellea sp.; assembly: GCA_964463835.1. Taxonomy (GTDB): domain Bacteria; phylum Pseudomonadota; class Alphaproteobacteria; order Caulobacterales; family Maricaulaceae; genus Hellea. Next base: position 7,991 of record CAYXEB010000058.1, on the reverse strand, counting down.
GTTTGAAAAATACATTGACGACCCGATTGCTGGCGGGCGGCTCAGGTCGTTCGGCGATGCTACTATTTTAACGCGCGATATTGGTACGAATTACACACGTCTGACTGGCGGGCTGGATTACAATAAAACATTCATTGCACCAGGCGGTATTGAGGTGAAACCTTTTGGCAATTTGCGTTATGATTATTTCGATATCAGTCCCGAGGATGTAATCACAGATGCAGACCGTTCTTTGGCGTTTGACGACGTCAGTTTCAGCCGAACCTTAGGCCAAGTCGGGGTCGACGTCCGATACCCATTTATCAAAAGCGGCGGAAACGTTGATTTCATTATCGAACCTCGGGCGCAGGTCACCCAAAGCTTTGGCGATGGAAAGCTGGACGAATTCACAATTAGTGACACGCAAGGAAATGAGCTGTCCCTGTTCCAAGACGGAATCAATGTTGACTTTGATCAAGCACTCCTCTGGCAAACCAATAAATCAACCGGATTTGATTTTTGGCAAGAAGGGCTTCGCGCAGACGTCGGAGCGTCATTTATAGCCGACTGGAAAAATAGCCGGGCTCAATTTTTCTTAGGTAAAAGCTTCGCGTCCGATATTAGCGATAGTTTCGCTATAGGGTCTGGCCTAGAGGGAACGGAGTCCGATTTTGTTGGTCAATTTGAACTCGATCTGAACCGTAAGTTTAAGTGGACAACTCGCATTCGCTATGACGAGAACGATAACGACTTTCGGCGTATCGATAGCGGTTTTAGCTATAACAGCAAATGGCTAAGCACAAATTGGCGATATTTTAGACTCGATGCATCTGCAAGCGAATTACTTGACAATCCTGGAGCCCCCCAAGAAGGAATTAATGGAAGCGCGAGGTTACGCCTAACAGATCGTTGGGGCTTGTCATACAGAGCCTCAAGGGACATTGATGCCGGCGTCACTCAAGTACAATCCCTTGGCTTAGTTTACCAAGATGACTGTACATTAGTTGAATTGCTTTATACGCAAAATAATTTTACCGATGATTTCAATCGAGGATCAGATGGAATTGGGATCAGAGTTTCACTTTTAACGTTAGGAGAATTTGGAGGTTAATTAACCTACAAATGATTTCTCAACGACAAACTCAGCGGGCTTTGAGTTTGATCCTTCAGTCAAGCCAAAGGTTTCAACCAAAGCTTTGGTATCGTTAATCATGTCCATAGACCCACAAATCATCACTCGGTCTTCTTCAGGATTAAGCGCCGGTGTCCCCGCATTTTTGAATAAATCGCCGGATTTAATCAAAGTCGTAATTCGTCCTTTAAGAGGATATTCTTCACGCGTTAATGAAGCCACATGCAATAATTTATCGCCAACCATTTCGCCAACTAACGGATCGTCCTTCAGATCATTGACTAGTCTAAGCCCGTAAGACAGCTCTGCTTTTTGTCGGCAGGTATGCGTAAGTATCACTTGATCATATCGCTCATAAGTTTCGGGGTCCCGGATAAGAGACGCAAAAGGCGCAATTCCTGTACCTGTTGAAAACATGTAAAGTCTTTTACCAGGCAGGAGCGCATCGAGCACCAAAGTTCCTACAGGCTTCTTTCCAAGCAAAATCGTGTCACCTTCTTTAATTTTTTGAAGGCGCGAAGTTAAAGGACCATCCGGGACTTTAATGGAGTAGAACTCAAGCTTTTCATCCCACGCAGGACTCGCCACCGAGTATGCGCGCAAAATGGGTTTTCGTTGATCTTCTGTCTTAGGCAGCCCGATCATAATAAATTCGCCTGACCGAAAACGAAAACTTGACGGACGCGTAATTTCAAACCGAAATAATCGATCCGTATAGTGCTCAACAGATAGCACTTTTTCTTCTGTAGGGGCGTTGGACATGATCTTCCTAATACTAAGTTTCGAGGCCGATAAAGGCGAGATAAGGATTAGTGGATCAAATTACAATAACCTATATATAAAACAATCGTTCTTTTTATGAAACACACATAAGTGAACTCGCCAAACTAAATATATCAACGCAAATTACTCCAAACGCCCTGTTTTGCGCTAACGGCGAGAGACCCAACTATAATTTAACGCAATGCCAGACTTTAAATTATTTTGAAGCGCATTGATGAAGGCTTCATCAACTATTTTGCGCGTCCGTCTTAAGGTCTTGATATCGAAAACCAAATCTGATTTGCTACATTTAGCTCCGTGTTGGACGTTTATTTGATAGGCTGGCATAGACCTTTTACTCAAAAAGCTTTGACGAGATGATTCAGGGCAATAACTTAGTTCAGCAGATAAAGGGTCTTCAAAAATCGAAATCCTAAATTGCGTAAAGCCTTCTATCGTTATGGAAGACAAATAATCATGAAAAGCTACGGCTAAATTGATATTACCTTTAAAGACCAAACCGCCAATCGCGATGATGCGGGTCGATAATTTTTCCCGATTAGCTTTCAAACCAAAAAGATTCGAAGGTGATATAGAAGACAAATATGCCACAACTTTAGAGCGTTAACGTTATATGAGTCGGGCTATATTTAAAAGTTATATATGTCCTCAAATAGCCGTTAAAAACCGATAATCTTATATTTGAGGACATAAAATACTTAACAATGCACGCAAATTGTAAAGAATGAGTACACTATTAAAATAAATGCGGTGCGCAGTCCTGCTCCCCATTATGGTGGGGAGCAGAGATTTATCTCTAACGCCTAATCATCCATGTGATTATGGCACATATAGCTCTTGAAACATTGTAAGTAAGGAATTTTGGCGTAAACTACCCCTATGCCTGATTTGAAACTTACGCGAAATTTTCCCAAAGTTACCGAAACACAATGGCTCGCTCTCGTTGAAAAAGGGCTTCGCGGGGGCGAATATGAAACGCTTTTGAAATCCACAGATGACGACCTTATTCGGGGCCCTCTCTCGCAGGCAGATAACAGGCCACAAGAAATTGCGCCCCTACCCCGCGCGGGCGCACCGTTGCTAGACGGACGGCCTTGGCATATCACGGCGCAGGTCTGCGACCCTGATATTGCTCATGCCAATAAACAAGCACTGGAAGATTTAACTGGCGGGGCGAGCGCTTTGCGAATATCCCTTTGTGAGCGCGGCGTTCAAATAAAAGATAAAAACGAAATGAAGCGTTTGCTTGACCAAGTTTTCACCAATCTCGTCCCTATCATTATTGGCCCTAATAAAAACGCCTCAAACGCCGCTCTTTTTGAAAATTTCAAAGACGCACATATTTGCCTCGGCCTCTGCCCTAAATCAGACGGGCTTAAAAAGCTTGCTAAAAACCTACCAGATAATTGGCGGCTAATAACGATTAACGCCGCGCGCATTCACGATAGCGGCGGCACGGAAGCCCAGGAACTCGCCTATTTTGCCGCCAGCGCGGCTCATGCCTTTCGCCAGCTCGGCAAAGACGCGGCCAAACATATTGGCGCAGAAATGAGCACCAATCAAGACGGGCATCTCTCTATTGCCAAACTTCGCGCGGCGCGTCGCATTTATGCCCGCATCGCAGATAGCTTCGGCGTGCATAACGCCCCGCTCAGCCTGCACGCTGTTACCTCTACCCGTATGATGCAAAGCACGGACCCTTGGACGAATATGCTCCGCGTGATGAGTGCAGGGTTTGGCGCAGTGATAGGCGGAGCCGATTTCATCACAACCCGCGCCTTTACCCACACACTGGGAACGCCCACAGAATTTGGCAACCGCATCGCGCGTAATATGCAACTCATGATGATGGAAGAAAGCCGTCTTGGCCAAGTTCAAGACGCCGCCTTCGGTAGCTATTTCCATGAACGCATGACGGATGAGCTCGCGAAAGCCGCGTGGGCAGAATTCCAGCACATCGAAGCCGAAGGCGGTATTGATAATATCGACCCTTTCAAAGCGCGGATAAAAACAGCGGCAAAAAATAGACAGGAAAAAGACGAACCTATTTTAGGCGTCACCCTTCATCCAGCGTCCACGACCCGAGAGGCGAAAGTGAGAAGGGCTTATTCATGACCCCTGACTTCACCAAAATCGACCTTGGCGCTCTAACGCAAACAGAGCGCAAAGGCACGGCTTGGACGTCCCCCGAAGGCATAGACATCAAAGCCGCTTATGGCCCCGCTGACACGGCAGGCCTAGACCACCTGAACACATATCCCGGTCTTGCGCCCTTTATTCGCGGCCCCTATCCTACCATGTATGCCCAGCGCCCTTGGACCGTGCGCCAATATGCAGGCTTCTCCACCGCCGAGGACAGCAATGCCTTTTACCGCCGCAACCTCGCGGCTGGTCAGAAAGGTCTTTCCGTCGCTTTCGATCTGGCTACCCACCGCGGCTATGATAGCGATCACCCCCGCGTGCCCGGTGATGTCGGCATGGCGGGCGTGGCCATAGATAGCCTTTACGACATGCGGGTTTTATTTGACCAAATTCCGCTGGATAAAATGTCCGTCTCCATGACGATGAACGGGGCCGTGCTCCCCATCCTTGCCCTTTACATCGCCGCCGCCGAGGAACAAGGCGTCAAGCAAGAACAGCTCGCAGGAACCATCCAAAACGATATCCTCAAAGAGTTCATGGTGCGCAATACCTATATCTATCCGCCCAAACCGAGCATGCAAATTATCAGCGATATCTTCGCGCATACCTCGGCCTATATGCCCAAATTTAATTCTATTTCTATCTCGGGCTATCACATGCAAGAGGCGGGAGCCTCCGCTGATATTGAGCTGGGCTACACCATTGCAGACGGGCTTGAATATGTACGTACAGGGATAGCCGCAGGCATGGATATTGACAGCTTCGCGCCGCGCCTGTCTTTCTTCTGGGGCATAGGCATGAACTACTTTATGGAAGTGGCCAAGCTACGAGCCGCCCGGCTTCTTTGGGCGCAGCTCATCACGCCTTTTGGCCCCAAGAACCCCAAATCCGCTATGTTGCGCACCCATTGCCAGACCTCTGGCTGGTCTCTGACCGCGCAGGACGTTTTCAACAATGTTGGCCGCACCCATATCGAAGCCATGGCTGCCGTGGATGGTCATACCCAATCGCTCCATACCAATTCCCTTGATGAAGCCTTGGCGCTGCCGACAGATTTTTCCGCGCGCATAGCCCGTAATACGCAAATCTTTTTGCAAACCGAAGGCAAGCATTGTGACCAAATTGATCCTTGGGGCGGCAGCTACTATGTTGAGCGCCTCACTCATGATTTGGCCGCCGAAGCCCTTGGCCATATCCGCGAGGTCGAAGCCCTAGGCGGGATGGCCGCCGCGATAGAAGCCGGCATACCCAAACTGCGCATTGAAGAGAGCGCCGCCCGCACCCAAGCCCGCATTGATAGCGGCGCGCAAAGCGTGGTCGGGGTGAATAAATATCTTTCTGATGAAAAAGACGATATCCCCATCCTTAAGGTCGATAATGACAAAGTGCGTCAGGGCCAAATCGCCCGCATCCATCAGCTCAAAGCTGACCGCGATACAGACGCCACGATGGCGGCGCTGGACGCGCTGACCAAAGCCGCCGACACGGGCGAGGGCAACCTTCTCGCCCTTGCCATAGACGCGGCGCGGAATATGGCGACCGTGGGCGAGATTTCCTCCGCCTTAGAGAAAGTCTATGGCCGTTTCGAAGCCAAACCCACAGGGGTGAGCGGGGTTTATTCCTCCGCCTTTGACGCGCGCAATCCCAGCTATGCCGAGGCGGTGCGCCGCATCAAAGCCTTTGCCGAACTTGAAGGCCGCGCGCCTAAAGTCATGATTGCCAAAATGGGCCAAGACGGACATGACCGCGGGCAGAAAGTCGTCGCCACGGCCTTTAAAGATATCGGCTTTGACGTGGTCATCGGCCCCCTCTTCCAAACCCCAGAGGAGAGCGCCGCTATGGGCATAGACAATGATGTTGATGTTATCGCGGCCAGCTCGCTGGCAGCGGGTCACCTCACCCTTGTCCCCGAACTGCGCAAAGCGCTCAAAGAGCAAGGCCGCAATGATATCATGATTATCGTCGGCGGCGTCGTCCCGCCCGAAGATGTGCAGACGCTCAAAGATATGGGCGCCAAAGCCGTCTTCCCGCCGGGAACAAATATCCCCGAAGCGGTGCTCGACGTGCTAGATGTTGTGAATATGCGGCTCTCGCAGGGCGCTTAGAGAAAACTTTATATGGATAGCATTTTTCTTTTAACCGTCGGGTTTATTTTTTTAGGCGCCTTATTATCCAATATACTGAAATGGAGTAATAAAGACCGCGTTTTAAAAGATTTACATAATTTCCATTCCACCATTGAAATGCAAAACGGCAAGGAGATATGGGGCCAAACGCATATCTATGCCAATGGGATTGAGTTGTTCTTTTCACGCGCCGCCAAAAATTCGATCGGCGATCCGATTAATTCCTTTATTTTCTACCGCGATGATATTGATAATATTCGCACAATTTACCGAAACCACAGTGAGCTATCCATTGAGAACCAAGAGCTGCGCCGCAAAGAAGTTACCCAAGTCTCAAACCCGAATATCTTGTCACGGATCAAACGTAAAATTCGTATCTTTTTTAATATTTTTAATGACGCGATTGGCGAAGCTTTAAATGTATTTTTAAGCCGCATGAAAGGCACGAGTCAGGTCATATCTACGCAGAGTGATTACATCAAAAAAATGGGAACAACGGCCCTCTCCTCGAGCGGTAATGATTATGACCCTATTTTGGAATCTTATATAAATCGCCGCATTAGCGTCGTCGTTCAAGAAGATGATAATGATAATGAGACTGAATATTGTGGATTTCTAAAAGAATATTCCTCGGCTTGGCTGTCGGTCCTCGATTGCAAAGTCACCCATACCCATGAGATTGATTTGGACGATCTGAGCCGTCTTGCGCTACAGCGCGATCTTGATTTCATTTATACCCTACGTGAAGACAAAGGCGGAACCTTTGCCTTAGATGTCACCGTTCATTATTTTGGGGAAGAGCCTTTAAAACTCATCAAAGTCAAAGGCGGTGATGATGATAAAGACGTTGCCCAGCAAACCCGAAATTACAAACACCCGCTCAATAAAAATTTAAAAAAAGACGACTCGCTCTCTTTTACGTTAAAAAAATTACCCCCTGAAACCTTCATAGATTTAGATAAAAAAATCCTACCCCTATCTTTTGAAATGATTTCAGAGCCGCGCCGTGAATCTGATCTGCCTGAGGACTATTTCAAGCACCAAAAGTTTTTGCCTGAAATAAAGTTAGACATTGAGTCCACCCATATTGCGGATGTCTATCTGCCGAGAACCATAGCGACCTTAAGGCATGGCGCGGTTTAAGGTGGCTTGATGGTGTGAATATTGGGGAGGTCGGTTTTTCTCCAATCGTCCGGAATTCAAGGTATTATATACTCTGTCATAGCCGAGACAACCATTTATCGATTTAGACATAGAATGCCTCATAAATTCCGTGTAAAGTGAGGTCATGAAAGTAACCGCCAAACATAATGAGCGCATCGCCAATATGGTCTTTGGGACAATTTATCCGCTTTATCTAAACAGGCTGGAGAAGAATGGCCGCACCCAGCAAGAATTAAATCAAGTCATTACATGGCTAACGGGATATTCGGACAACAAAATACAAGAGATGATAGATAGTAAAGCGACATTTAAAACTTTCTTCGAGGCGGCAAAACTTCACCCCAATGCCCCGCTTATCACGGGCGTTATATGCGGCTACAGAATTGAAGAGATTGACAATCCGCTGACGCGGCAAACACGCTATCTGGATAAGCTGGTTGATGAACTCGCCAGAGGCCGCAAGATGGAAAAAATCTTAAGGGCTTAAGAGAAATCAGGACATAACTATCCTGCCGTTAGAGTCGGATTTTAAAAAACAAACACCCGTAAAATGCCCACTTTCCAACGTAGGTTGGGTAGTTGAATTTATCAAAGATAAAATCAACGTGGCGGGCGGAACCTGCCCAAAAAAAGTGGACAGCCCGCGAGGGTTGCCTCCCGAAGGA
>CAYXEB010000057.1:0-14013 GCA_964463835.1 uncultured Hellea sp. | reverse complement strand
CTCAGCGAGGAGCGCTATATAGGGAAACGTTTTTTTATTAGCAACACCTTTTTTAGCTAAAATGCATAAAAAACGCATTCTTTTTAGCTAAAGACGCCTAACCACCTAAAACCCCAGTAATACTGTGGTTTTTACGTTAATTCTTAATGAAACCCATTCGAAATACGCCAAATTAAGGCCCATTATAACCGTATGGGTTAGTTTCCGAACTATACGCTTAGCAAATTTAATTGAAAAAAGCAAATTTACGGCCCGATTCTCGCCTTTAGTGCCCAAAAAACCATTCTAATAACTGTAAAAATACGCCATCACGGTTTTTAAAGCCCATCCATCCCTCTATTTAGAAACAAAATATGTCCAAATCAGCTTTAAAAATGATTCTCTTCCTTGGTTTAGCCACCTATTTAACGGCATGCGGAGCACAAACGGCAACGAAAGCGCCGCCGAGCTCGGATAATTCCGCCTATACACAAACCTCAGGGGCTCAAAATACCAGAGCAAAGAACGTTATAATCTTTATTGGCGACGGTATGGGGGTCTCGACAGTGACGGCGGCGCGTATCTTCGATGGACAGTCCAAGGGCCTCAAAGGCGAGGAACACGCCCTTGCCTTTGAAGATTTTGAAAATGTAGCGTTGATTAAGACCTATAATACCAATGCCCAAGTTCCAGACAGCGCAGGTACAGCCACCGCAATATTATCTGGCTATAAAACAAATATTGGCGCGGTGAATGTTCGACCTAATGAAAGCGTTAATAAGATGGTGCTTGAGAGCTGCGTTTTAAAAAGGTCGCCTGCAACGCTCACTCAACGGGCGAAAAAGGCGGGAATGACAGTGGGTATCATTTCTACCGCGCGTATTACCCATGCAACACCTGCCGCCATGTACGGACACGCTGTTGACCGAGGATGGGAGACCGATGCAGAGGTTGACCCGCGCGCCGCCAAAGTTAGATGCAAAGGACTCGCCTCGCAGCTCCTCAAAAGCTCAGTCGATGTCGTTCTGGGCGGCGGTCGCAATAAGTTTACAGATGAACAATTGACGGACTGGGCAAATAAACACGGGCATTTATATGTCAAAGACGCCGAGGAGCTTCGCGCCGCGCCCAAGGATCAAAGCATTCTAGGACTCTTTACACCTTCCCATATGAGTTATGAAGCCGACCGAGATAATTCAAAAGAGCCGTCACTCGCAGAAATGACAGCCTATACAATCGACGCCTTAAGCGCGCGAGGCGCAGGCTATGTTATGATGGTTGAAGCCGGCCGCGTCGACCATGCCCATCACGGGACCAATGCATTTCGTGCCCTCACCGATATGCAAGCCTTAAATGAAGCCGTTAAGGTCGCCAAAGAAAAGGCGGGAGAGGACACCCTTATCTTAGTGACTGCCGATCATAGTCATGTCTTTACCATTGCAGGCTATCCCGTGCGCGGAAACCCCATCCTAGGGCTCGTGCGAAATCCCAATCCAAGAGAAGGCGGGGCCGCTAAGCATTATGCCAATGCTTTTGACGGAAAACCTTACACAACACTGGGTTATCAAAACGGGCCCAATGTACGCGAAGCCAATAGCCCTGAATTAACCGATAATATGGTTCAAGATAAAGACTTCCAGCAGCAAACCGCCGTTAATCTAGAGAGTGAGACCCATTCGGGTGAAGATGTCCCCTTATATGCAACAGGCCCCGGCTCGCAAAGCGTGCGCGGCGTAATGGAGCAAAACGAAATTTACAACGTCATAGCCCGCGCTTTGGGTTGGGAATAAATTTTAACCGACGTCCTGCATCTCAAATGTAGTCCATTTTGCGATTTTAGATTTAAGACCAACAATCGAAATCGGTTTGGAGGCAAAATCATCCATACCAGCTTCAATGCACTTTTCCTCATCGCCTTTTAGCGTATGAGCCGTTAGTGCAATAATAGGCGTACGAGACAGTCCGCGCTTCTTCTCCTCAGCCCGAATAGCCTGCGTGGCTTCATATCCATTCATGACGGGCATGGAAACATCCATCAAGACAACTGACGGTGACTCACTTTGCCAATAGTCAACGGCCGCGCGGCCATTAGGGACAATTTTAAAACTAACTCCCAATTGTTCCATGAGATATTTTATATAAATTTGGTTCGTTTCATTATCTTCAGCAATTAAAACATCTAAGCCAGTTGAAGATGGTCTCTCCACACGCGGCATGGCGCGGCGTTCAATATCTCGAGCAGGATCACGTCTTTTAACTGGAAGCGCCTCTTTGAGAGGCGGCGCGCTTTTCTTACGCTTTCCAACCTTGGTAATGATAGAGCCATTTTGTGAGTCAAAAAGGCATTTCGCAATTGTATCGAGGAGTAAGGAAGACCGCGCGGGTTTAGTCAGAATACTTTTCAGTCCCTCTTCTTTCATCCGATGTATGGTTATATCCGTGTTAACCGAGGTCAAAAGGATCATCGGTATTTTTGCAAAATCTGCGTTCGCTTGTAAGGAACGGAACAGGTCCTCACCGTTCATACCTGGCATTTGATAGTCAGAAATAATTAAATCAATACGGATGTTTTTTGCTTTGGCATTTTGTAGCACGGTAATCGCGCTCGCGCCGCTTTCAACGGCGACACTCCGGCATTTCCAATGTTTGACCTGCTCACGCAGAATATTTCGATTCACCTGATTATCATCAACAATCAAAATATTTGCCCCTATGATTTCCATCGGAACAACTTTTGCCGGCTTTAAATCCTCATGAGACGGCAGAGAAAGCGTTAAGGTAAATACGCTGCCATTATCAACCTCACTTTCAACGCTGATGTTACCGCCCATCAGCTCTGCGAGATTGGCCGAAATCGAAAGCCCTAAGCCTGTGCCTTCATATTGACGTGTCGTTGTTCCATCAACTTGACGGAATTTTTGAAAAACATTCTCCAATTCACTCTTGGGAATACCAATGCCTGTATCTTCAACTTTGATTTTTAAATCATATTTATCGCCCGATTGTTGTCCGGTGATGTCAATTAATACATGTCCAAAATGGGTAAACTTCAATGCATTTCCGACCAGATTGGTTAGGACTTGTCTAATCCGGCCAACGTCCCCAATATATGTAGACGGTAAATCAGGTTGTACACGTAGCAGAAGATCAATATCTTTATCTGCCGCCGCACTCGAGAGCATCGCCGTGACATCTTCAACACTATCAAGCAGCACAAAAGGAATAGGATCCAAAACCACTTGGCCCGCTTCAATCTTGGAGAAATCCAGAATATCGTTAATAATCGTCATCAATGCATTACCACACCCCATAATGGTTTTAACAAAATCGCTTTGCTCTTCATTTAGCTTTGAATAAGACAGTAATTCTGACATCCCAAGAATACCATTCATCGGCGTTCTTATTTCATGGCTCATATTGGCCAAGAATTCTGATTTTGCTTTTTCAGCACTTTTGGCTTTCTCAATCACCTTTTGCATATCGGATACATTTGTAATTGTGATAACCTGCCCCCCAGAAGGAATTGGATTTTGCCGACGAATATAAAACTCCTCCCCGATCTTAGAATTTACCTCTTGAGACGCAGATAAATCATTTTGCTCTAAATAATCATCAACCGTATCACCCTGAAGATCGAGCTCTCCAATTTCAACAAGCTGTTGAACGATGTCACGGCGATCCATACCAACCTCGCAGTTCACTCCGCGTTGGCTCATGAGTTCCTTATAGGATGAATTTGCGACCATAACTTTTGAGTCAACATCATAAATTAACATCCCATCGGTCAGACTCTCTGCCGCGGCAGAAATGATCTCCATAGTGTGTTGTTGCGTTTCCAAAAGACTTCTGTTTTCCGTAGACATTTCAGACAATGCCAACCCAATTTCCGAGCCTACACCAAAAATTCTTTTAGGTTTCGAGACTTTTTTTGCGTTATCTGAAAGGTTAGAAACTGACCCGCCTTGGGTTTTTTCAAGAGCGCCATATAACATTGAATGCGTAACTGTTGGGTCATGCTCTCCAATATTTAGACCAAGGCGTTCCTGAGCCTCAGTCACTCTCAAAATTCCAAAGGCTTTGAGTAAACGGAAAACAATGAAACTTGTCCCCATGCCCCAAGCAACACAGGCGATTACCCCAATCCCTTGAACCGTAAATTGAGAAAAAGCACTGCCTGCAGGAAGACCCTGTACAGCCAAAAACGGAAATAAAAGAGCCCCAAGTACTCCAGCTACACCATGAGTACCAATGACGCCGACGGGATCGTCCAGTCGAGCCTTATGTAAAATAAGATAATTACCTATCACGGCGGTCAAACCACCAATACCGCCAATACAAAACCCGCCCATTGGACTTAAATAAGTCACACCTGCTGTTACAGCAACGAGGCCGCCTAGTAGCCCATTAAAACTCGATCTCGGATTAAAGGTGCGCCCATGGATATAAAATCCAAGAATTTTTCCAGCTAATCCACCGCCAACCCCAGCCAAAATTGTCGCTAAGGCTGCGTTAGAGAAAGCGACAGTTCCGGGAATCAGAGATCCCGTGTTAAAAGGCACCCACATCACAAAGAGAATAAGAACGCCAGCAATTGATAAAACTGGACTATAACCGGTAATCGGCAGGACCTTTCCGTCATCATCAAATCGATCTTTACGCGGGCCAAGCACTATAATGGCCGCTAAGGCATAAGCCGCTCCCAACGCATGTATCGCAATACCCCCAGCATGATCGACAAATCCCAAGTTCCCAAGGAAAGCCTGATTAGAGGTAATAATCGAATGACCCCAAACCCAATGGCCAAAAACGGGATAGACAAGCATCGCAATAATGAGCGTACTAATGAAGTAACCCAATATCTGCATACGCTCAGCAATCGCGCCAGAAACAATTGTAGCAACGACTGCACAAAAGGCGAGGTTAAATATAAGGTGCTGAGGCCAAATTCCAGTTTGAGCCAACGCCTCTTTCACGCCGCCAAGGCCGAAAAAGCCGCCAAGCGACACTCCGTACATAATGCCAAATCCGCATAAGGTATACGCCGCCACGCAAATGAGCATGTCTGAGATATTTTTCTGCGCGACGCTAATTGAGTTTTTCGCTCTCACCTCGCCGGCTTCCACCAACAAAAACCCAGCTTGCATAAAAAAGACTAGAAAGGCTGCGATTACAATCCAACTATCGGCCACAAGTATCCCCCCATATAAAGAAGGTTTGGTTGTATAGATTATAGGTAATAATTAGTTAATTTTGCGCCTTCACGGCATATAAGTGGAAACTGTTAATTAAAAAACCCGCGCGTTCTAAGTCACTAGCGCAAATCTATCATCAGTTTCTCCGTCCATAATCATACGGGTTATAACATCACCTGATCCTGCGGATAAGGTCCAGCCCATATGACCTTGACCGGCATTCACCCATAAATTTGGAATTTCCGTTTGACCAATATAGGGACGGCCCGCTTTGGACATCGGCCGCCAGCCCGACCATATTTCTTTTGCAGGATCTAAGGCCCCCATAATATCAGGGGCCAATTCAAACCAACGTTTGAGTAAAGGCCGCGCACTTTTTTCGCCTACCGTACCAGAGAGCCGAATATGATCCTTGAAAAACGTCATGGCCGAACGGCTTTTGCTATCCATCAGCGGCGTCTGAGGCAATCCTATATTCGGACGTTCAAAATTAACAGCGAAGCCTCTTAACTTTTCTATGGACAGACTCATGTCTAGTTTTTTCAAAATCGTTGATGTTTGAGGACCTGTACATAAAATGACATGGTCGGCCTTAAATATATGCCCTTCTAACCCGGCGACAATTCCGTTATCTGACCCCCGCAAACGTATGTTTGGCGCGTCAAAAATAAAAGTTACGCCGCGTGTTTCAAGGTCAGTTCTAAGCGCCTGGCAATAACTATGAGCGTTGGCCCAAATATCGCCTTCAAAAAATAGTGTATTATGTCCCAAGGTCGCTTTTACATCCATCACGAAGCGGGACATAATTCCATCTTCCGTATACCAGCTTTGGGCGGCGCGAGCCGCATCCAGTGACGGGTAAATCTTGTAAGATCCCGCCATATTATCTTGTGTCCACAGATTAAACGTCTTTAGCTTATCTTCCAGTAAATGCTTTGACTTAACAGCTAAGTCATAGGTCGCTTCAAATGCGGCGTCTTGAAGATATTTTTCACCCGTAAAATCCCAGGGGCGCGCTTGGCTCGGATGTATCATCCCCGAATTAGCGTAGCTAGTCCCCTTGCCCGCGCCGGAACGCGCTTCAACGATCGTCACATTCGCGCCGCGTTCGGCCAGCTGGTCCGCAGTTGACAAACCAATAAGGCCAGAACCAATGATCAATATATCGGGCTGAGCTACCATCTGGGCGCTATAACAAGCTTCCGTTTTTTTTAAAGCTCATTTATGAGTCAAAGCATCAATAACGAACTAATCTTCAAAGCTCGCCAAGGATTGGCGCCGTCTATTAACAATAAGACGCGTAACATCTGGCCGAGAATAATGCCCGCTTGGGTCAAAATTTTGGCGCTCTCTACGAATAAAGGCAGCGTCTAATGCACAATACCTTAGCCCCTCTTCTCCTATAAGAGGCGGCAACGCCCAGCTTCCATCTGGCGCGGCCACACATGATCCGCCATTGGCTGGCATATCACCTAACGCGGCCTTAATCTCATTCGCGTAAGGCGTATCATCTCTGACATCTTCTGAACGCATTATCGCAGAAACAGAAATGCAATAGCTTCGGCCTTCCTTTGCTAGAACTGGCGTCAAATCAGCCGTATTGCGATCACTCCCAGGCCAGCAGGCGACATGTACATCCTCGCCTTGCGCGTATAGCGCGGCCCGAGAAAGCGGCATCCAATTTTCCCAGCAGTTTAATCCGCCCAAAGTGAACGCGCCTAAACTATGTGTCACCAATCCAGCTCCATCCCCCGGGGCCCATACAAGACGTTCTTCATATGTGGGCTGTAATTTTCTATGTACGGATTGTATTGTTCCGCTTTGGTCTATGTAGACGAAACTACAATATAATGAATGTCCGCTCCTATCCGCGGCCCGTTCAATAATTCCTAAATAACACGCCATATTTGCGGCTTTGAGCGCGGCGCATACAGCATCTAGATGCCCAGCCTCAATGATAACGGCTTGATCTGAGTAATGCGCAAAAAGCTCTTTTTGCTTAGCGTCATTAAATTTGGCCCCGCCTGTCCCGTCCAGCCAAAACGGATAACCCGGAACAAAACCTTCGGAAAAAACAATAAGGTCAGCCCTACCGCTCGCCTCCTTTATTGTGACCAGAACTTTCTCAAGACCACGATCTCTACTGAGCCAAGACGGCGTTAATTGGGGGAGAGCCACGTTTAACATATGAAACCTTTTAAGCTCAAATCTATACGTATTAAACCGCGATTTACAATCAAAACAAAGTTACATTATTCATAAGAGTTGGGCGGGCGCATAAGCGATTGTGATAAATGGGCCTTTGTTCTAAGCTGGGTTATGGGATTTTATGCTAAACATGTTCTGCCGCGATGTTTAGATAAAGCTTGCGGTATAGGCCCGATTTCAAAACAGCGCGAAAAAGTAATTCCTTACGCCGAAGGGCTCGTTCTCGAAATTGGAATAGGGTCTGGTCAAAACCTTCCGTTTTATAACCCAAATCAGGTGACCAAAATCATCGGTGTGGACCCAGACGCGCATATATGGAAACGCGGGAAAGCTCGCCGAGAGGCCTGTGCCATAGAGATAGAGCGTATCGGTCTATCAGGTGAAGAAATTCCGCTTGAAAAAAACTTAGCCGATACAGTTGTCGTCACCTACTCGCTTTGTACCATTCCAAATCCCGTAAAGGCCCTCAATGAAATGACTCGTATTTTAAAGCCCGGCGGAAAAATTCTTTTTACAGAACATGGCAAAGCGCCCGACGCTCACGTTCATAAATGGCAAAACCGTATTGATCCTTATTGGAAAAAAATTGCAGGCGGATGCCATAGCGGACGGGATATCCCTGAGCTCTTTCGTCAAGCCAATTTGAAATTCGACACACTCGAAGAAATGTATATCCCCGGACCCAAAGTTTTAGGATATAATTATTGGGGCGCCGCGCGGGTGTAATTCCTCTTTCCCAAAGGCGCAAAACCGCTTAAAGCGCGAACATGTCTAAGAAGAAAAATAAACCCTTTCGTCCCAAAGCTCGTAGGCCGCGCGGATTTGACGATAAGCCAGCCGCGCTTTTACGGGCCGAACGCAGCCTAATCGATGCGGCCTTTTCTGTTTATGATATGAATGGTTTTGAGCCGCTGCAAACACCCGCTTTTGAATATGCAGACGCACTTGGTAAATTCTTGCCCGATGAAGACCGCCCTAATGTCGGCGTTTTTGCGCTTCAAGACGATGACGAGCAATGGCTATCACTTCGATACGACCTCACCGCGCCCCTCGCCCGTTTTGTTGCCGAAAATTATGACGGGCTGGCAAAGCCTTATCGCCGCTATCAAGCAGGTTCCGTTTACCGCAATGAAAAACCCGGGCCGGGACGTTTTAGAGAATTTGTCCAATGCGACGCCGATAGCGTCGGTGCGGCAGGCCCAGCCGCCGACGCAGAGATGATTATGCTGGCTGCCGAAGTGATGCGCGCTGCAGGCCTCAAAGAGGGACAATATGCTGTTCGCGTCAATAACCGTAAACTTTTAGACGGCATTCTAGAGAGTTCTGGCGTAACTAATACAGAGGCCGGCGCAGTCCAGCGGCTACAAGTTTTACGCGCTATAGATAAATTAGACCGGCTGGGGCCAGACGGCGTTAAGGCTCTCCTTGGGGAAGGCCGTAAAGACGAATCTGGTGATTATACTGACGGAGCGAAACTTGGCAAAGACGGCATCAAAGCTGTTCTTGGGTTTACCACAGCCTCTGACCCAGACCGCGGGAAAACAATTGCAAAGCTTGAAAAACTAGTTGGCACATCACAGCGCGGCCAAGACGGCTGCAAAGAGCTCGCAGCCATCGACGGTATTTTGACCGCGACTGGGTTTGGCGAAGACCGTGTGAGCTTTGACACCTCTATTGTGCGCGGACTTGGGTATTATACAGGCCCTGTTTTCGAAGCTGAGCTATTAGCCGATATAAGAGATAAAAAAGGCCGCCCTGTTCGAATTGGCTCTATTGGCGGGGGTGGGCGCTATGATGATCTCGTCTCCCGCTTTCGCGGACAAGCTGTGCCGGCAACAGGGTTTAGCTTCGGCGTCTCGCGGTTCCTGTCCGCTCTGGAACGCATGGACGCGCTTGAACAATCTGTAAAACCGCCTGTCGTGATTTGTGCTTTTGATAGAGGCCTTATGGGCGAGTATTTCAAAATGGCGACAGAGCTCCGCGCCGCGGGAATACGCGCAGAGGTCTTTATTGGGTCCGGTAATGTTACGAAACAGATGAAATATGCTGACCGCCGCGAGGCTCAAATCGCCGTACTCATGGGCGAAGACGAACTCGCCAATAATGAAGTCACGTTAAAAGACCTCTATCTTGGCGCAAAAGCCGCAAAAGCAATTAAATCCAACGCAGAGTGGAAATCATCTCGACCTGCCCAAGAAACCGTTGCGCGAGACAATTTCGTTCAAACTGTAAAAGCAATGCTCGCCTAAATCGAAGACCCCATCTTTGCATGAAAAAACGGGTTGGCGCCGTTATCACCAACCCGTTAGGGGATTCGCTGTATTTTGGCTGGGGGCTATTGGCAGCGGTCCCATCTGGGTAGGGGAATCGATAATGATCTTGTGCCCAGACCGGAATTTAACAACTCTCAACTTAACCGAATGCATACAGTTTGATTACAAAACTGTTAGAAAACGAAAAAGGGCGGCTGACCTTTTGGCCGCCGCCAGTTCGAAGGGGATGTTCGTTTAACGAACAGCTCCTTTATAGATTCTGCAACATGACTGTATCATGACTAAAATCTAACAATTCAGTTAATGGTTAACAAAAGCTCAAAAAAAAGCCCCGCTATAAAGACGGGGCAGTAAGAGAGAGACAACTCATCAAAGGGATAAGTTAATATCGTTATGATTGACGCCGCCTGAACACCAACTGAACAGTTTTACTTGACCTGTTAACCATGAGCGGCAAGTTAGGCCTATGGCCAAATTAGATCTTAGATTAATACCCGTTACGCCCTTCCAGCAAAATTGTAGTTTGCTGTGGGATACTCAGACTATGGAAGGCGTGCTTGTAGACCCTGGCGGCGAAGCTGAAAAAATTCTCTCGCAAGCCAAAAGCCTCGGCGTTAAAATCGTTGAAATTTGGCTAACCCATGGACATCTTGACCATGCTGGCGGCGCTCAAGACATCCGTGATACAATAGGCATTCCCGTGATTGGACCTCACAAAGAGGATCAGTTCTGGATGGACGACATTGAAAAACATTGGGCCAACTATGGCCATGCAGGAATGGGAAAAAACATCATTCCCGATCGTTACCTTGAAGACGGGGAAACACTAAGCCTTGGCGATATAACCTTTAATGTCGTGCACACGCCTGGTCACACACCCGGACATGTTGTGATATATAATCAAGATTTGAAAATTGCATTTGTTGGCGATGTTCTCTTTCGGGGCTCAATTGGCCGTACAGACTTCCCGAAGGGGAACCATCAACAATTGCTGGACAGCATTACCACAAAATTATGGCCGCTTGGCGCCGATATGCGATTTGTTCCAGGACATGGCCCCATGAGTACATTTGGCGTAGAGCGCGCCGACAACCCCTTTGTAGGAGACAATGTGATTGGGACGGGCGGAGAAAACACCTCCGGCGTCATGTAAGCAAGTTAGCCCGCCGCTTTTTCCATCGCCTGAGCCAGCGTCACATCTTTTTTAGTAACGCCTCCTGCATCATGAGTGGTTAAGGTGACATCTACGCGGTTATAGACATTAAACCATTCCGGATGATGGTCCATTTTATCGGCAATAATCGCAATTCGGCTCATAAAGCCGAAGGCTTCAGCAAAATCCTCAAAACGGAAAACTTTAGTGATAAAGTCATCCCCGCCTGTCCAGCCGTTTAGCTCTTGGGCCACAACTTTGGGGTTTAGCAGTTCCATTTATAAGCTCTTTAACTGTGGCATTAAAACTACAGTAAAACTCTATCTCGCATTAGCAAGATTTTTAATACCAATATTGCCTAAAAGTCGCCACATTTGCCTTTGTAAAGTTAACGCGCTTGCGGCAGGGGGCTGTAAGCATGATGGAGCTGGGAGGTTGCATGATATTTAATTTAAATATTAGACCTTATTTCAGCCCTAAGGTCGTCATAAGCCGTTCATCTTTTGCCTTTAATAGCCAATATATGTCAGCTTCTGAGTCATTCCTTCCTGCCTCCATCGTAAAGTCCTTAAGGGTTTTTGTACCCGCCTTTTGTTTGTTTATTTTGTGGGCATCTTTAACACCCGCTACAGGCAACATGCCTCAGCACCATTTTGATAAAGTTATGCATTTGGGTGTTTATGGGATTCTGGCATTAGCGACTAGCCTCGCCTGGCCGCGTGTGTCGAAACTAAAGATTACCCTTGCCTGTTTGGGTTATGGGGGCTTTCTCGAAATCGCTCAAGGTACTCTTACAACGGGCCGGGTGGCATCTTTTTGGGACTTTTTGGTCAACGGTGTGGGCGCTGTAATTGCACTGTTATTTGTTATGGTATTAAACCGAAAATTCGCCAAATAATTCATCAGCCATAGAGAGCTAAAAAGCCGGCGGCTACCCCCTAAACGCACCGCGGTGAGCGGTTATGGTGACGCACATTGCGCACTTTGGATTAACACACGACCCTTTGGGTCAAGAATGGAGCTCGGGAAACATGCTTAGTTCAACTCAAAAAATTACATCTTTAACGTCCATTTTACTGGGAAGCGCCCTTGCGCCTTTTGCTCTCGCGGGCGGGCAGCCGAGTTATACACCTGACCTCGTCCCCGCAAACCCAATCGCTGGGGAATGTTACGCGCGGGTGGAAGTTCCAGCGACATTTTCCCAGGGCTCCCAGCAAGTCATTGTCGAAGAAGGGTATTCACGCCTTGAGGTTCAACAACCCCAACTCGCGTCTCGACAAGAACGTGTAATGACCAAAGAAGCCAGCGTGAATTATCGCGTTAGGCAACCGTCCTTCCGCTCAATCACAGAGCAAATGCTTGTACGCCCCGCCTATGACAAACTTACCGTCACGCCGCCCCAGTTTTCGACTGTTAAAGAACGCGTACACACCAGCGCCCCGCGTCTGATCTGGAAACGAGGCAACCCAGGTAAACTTGCGGCGCAGGGCTATAAAATTCACACAACAGCCGACGCAGGATATCGCGGACGCGGTTATAGTGGCACAGTCCAATATGCGACATCTGGCGGGAAAAATTGCAGCGATAATTGCGAAATATGGTGCCTCGTTGAAGAACCCGGCGAAGCCGTTGAATATAACCGCAAAGTCATGACCTCTCCGGGCCAAGTGCTGCGCACACCCGTATCCGCAAAATACAAAACAATTCATAAGCAAGTTGTGTCTGACCCAGGCGGTGTAGAAGAAATTCCAGTTCCCGCAGAATATAGGACTGTGACAGTTGAGGATGTCGTTCATCCTGGCGGGGAAACAACCGTCAATGTTCCGCCCAAATATGCCGACGTTGCAACAAAAACCTTACAAACCCCCGCCCGATATGAATGGCGCCGCGTTCTCTGCGCGCCCGGAACAGGGTCGATTAAATCAAGCGCTGAATTTGGTAGCACAACCCATTCATCTTCGGCGTCTTCCTATTCAACATCCTCAAGCTCAACAGGGTCATATACCGCGCCCAGTTCAAACTATAGCACCTACAGCCAGCCGAGTTCGAGTTACGGCACAAGCAGCACCTCCAGTTCCAGTTATGGTTCTAGTAGCTCCTACAGCCAACCCTCAACCAGCACATATTCAGCCAGCCCAACTGGCCGAGTTGTAACAGGCAGTGGCTATTACGGAGGGTATGAAGATACGAATCCCGCATTTTCTGACAGCTCGTCCCACTCGGGTAGTACCGCGCCTTATAGTGAACAGACCAAACGCCGGCTCAAACGCCGCCGCAAATAATAGATAACATCATAATTAAGCCCGCATATGCGGGCTTAACATTGGATGTCTCTATATTATCGCCGCCGCAGTAGTCAGGTGATACTCGAGCGGTTTATTTTGGACGGTTCAAGTCGTTTTTTATACGAACAGGTTCGCCTATGTTCATCAAAGAAGCCTTTAGAACTACATATCGTCTTGGTCAATAAGCCCATCATTTGCGATTTTTTCTTTGTCGAAATACTCACGGGCCAATTTAAAGACAACTGGCGAGAGCAAGATCAAGGCGACTAAGTTCGGCGCGGCCATCAACCCCGTCAGACTATCGGCGATTAACCAAAAGGTCGCGACAACGAGGTTGTCTTCTCCGGTCTCAAAAGATAAGGCAAAAGTTGAGGCAAAGACGGCCAAAACCCAGAAGACACGAAAAACAGGAATAGATTTTTCTTTAAAGATAAAAGCCGTGCAGCGTTCGCCGTAATATGACCATCCGATAATCGTCGTGAAGGCGAAAATTACCAAACAGAAGGTCACAATATGTTCGCCAAAGCCGACAAGGGTTGCGTCAAAAGCCGCCGCTGTTAGCGGGACGCCGATTTCGCAGCCTGGCGGCGTAGAGCCGGTTTCGAGCAGTGCCAAAATCGCGGGGCTAGCCAGACAATCCGCGCTCATGACACCCGATGTTAAAATCACCAAGGCTGTAATGGTGCAGATAATGAGCGTATCAATAATTGTCCCCAGCATGGCGATAATCCCTTGATTGACAGGGTCGTTATTTTGCGCTGCCGCATGGGCGATGGGCGCAGAGCCTTGTCCCGCCTCATTAGAAAACAGCCCGCGGGCAATCCCCTTTTGCATCGCCAGCATCATAAGGCCGATTGTGATACCCGTTCCCGCGCCTTGCATCCCAAAGGCGCCTTTAAAGATTAATCCAAAAGCGGCAGGCA
>CAYXEB010000056.1:0-14585 GCA_964463835.1 uncultured Hellea sp. | reverse complement strand
TCTTTGGATATTATTATCGGGCGTGGAGCAAAGTCGGCCGAGACCCGCAAAAGAATCCTGTCTTTGCCAGATATGGCCCGCCAGAAGGATATTCGCCAGCCGCCGTACATCAAATTTATAACCGTGGCCTCAGAGGCAATAAAGCCCTTATCGCTAGCCTTATTCATATGTCTGTGATTAAGCACTTAGAATTGGACTCGTCTAAATCAGAGACCATCATTCGATATATTGGGAAAAATGAAACCAGCTCTCTTGCCCCCGAACAAGACTATCTTACCCGAGCGCTCTTTTCGAATAAGTCCACAGTTCGTCTAGGAAAATCCCCGAATATGCATTTCACAACAGCCTATAGTTCTTTCAAGAAAATGGTTTCTAAAAAATACGGCGAAGATTATTATCGCCGAAATGCAGGCTCAACATTTATAGGTATTGCCTTAAGCGTGGCCAGCGTCGTGGCAGCCTACACCCAATTTTATGGAAATAATTCTAAATATTTCTTCCTCACCCTCGCCGCCCTTGCTGCGCTCAATATTCTTTTCCTGTTCTTGATGCCCGCCCCGACGAAAAAAGGACAAAACATCAGAACAGAAATAGAAGGGTTTAAACTTTATCTTGAAACCGCGGAAAAAGATCGGCTCAACGCTCAAAAGGATGTGCTCGGTGGGCGAGAACCGCCCATGACAAAAGAGCGTTATGAAGCCTTCCTGCCCTATGCCATTGCCCTTGATGTCGAAAAACCTTGGACAAAATATTTTGAAAAAATCCTACCCGAAGTCGCCAAAAATTATAGCCCAAGCTGGGGAAATGTTCACGGGCGCAATTATAGCTCCATCGGCGGGATTAACCGAGCGATAGAATCGAATTTAAACTCAGGTGTCTCAAGCGCAATGCCACAAAGTTCTAACTCATCTGGCGGAGGCGGGGGCGGATTTTCTGGCGGCGGCGGCGGCGGCGGCGGCGGCGGCGGTTGGTAAAACCTTAAGGCACGTCTGCATCTTGCCCTTGCGGGGTGAGGGCCTCAAAATCAAACAAAGCTTCATCTAATAAGTGGGAGGGGCGTACATGGGATAAAGCTCGCAGCATTGTAGATTTTGTCCCAGGTGATTGCCTTTCCCATTCATTTAAACGCTTAGCCATAAGTTGTCTTTGCAGACCATCTTGTGACCCACATAAGTTACATGGAATGATAGGACATCCCAGCCCCGCTGTATAACGCGCTAAGTCACTTTCCGCCGTCTCAATTAAGGGCCGCAAAACGGTGACATCCCCAGCGTCATTTAAAAGCTTTCCGGGCATGGCGGCCAAACGGCCCCCTTTGGTAATATTCATCATGAACGTTGCCAAAGAATCTTCGCGGTGATGCCCTAGAACAATCGCCTCGCACCCTTCTTCGCGCGCAACGCGGTAAAGAATTCCCCTGCGCAATCGTGAACAAAGCGAGCAAAAGGTTTTGCCCTCAGGGACTTTTTCCGTGACAATAGAATATGTGTCTTGTGTCTCTATGCGATAAGGCACAGCGATTGACTTAAACCAATTAGGCAGCGTTTCAGCGGGAAAGCCCGGTTGGCGCTGATCAAGGTTACAGGCCAGAATATCAACGGGCAAATCACCATGCGCCTTTAAATCTAATAAAATGCCGAGCAAGGCAAAGCTGTCTTTACCCCCCGATAAACAAACGAGCCAGCGCGGGGTAGGCTTCGCGCTCCCCTGTTTGACCATAGCATAGCGCCGCATGGTGTCACCGACTTGCCGTTTTAAGCGTTTGCGCAAGCGGTTAAAATTGGTCGTCTTTGGCGCTTGTAAAAAAAGGTCACGGGCAATCGCCCCATAGTCAGGTGTAGAAGACGACATGTTGGCTAACTATTTTAACATCCGAACTTCGGTTTGCGGTAGCGGCATCCTGATATTGTGTTTTTTGAGGATACGCCAGACGGCAAAGTTAAGATCCGAAGTAAATTTATTCGACCCGTCATCAATACCGGAACACCAAAATTCTACGGCGAAATTAATACCAGAAGGCCCAAAATCCCGTAGCTCTAAATCTGGCTCCTCAGGTTCTTGAAGCACGCTTGGATGGCGTGATATTTCAGGAATTACGATATCTTCAAGAAGATCAATATCCGTATCAAAAGGCACAGTGAAATAGACCTCATATCTTTGACGGGGATCTTTATGCGTCCAGTTCTCGTAAGAGTTTTCAATGAAGGTCGTATTAGGCACCATAATATCTTTACCGTCGGTTGTTTCAACGGTTGTGGAGCGCATATTTATAGCCTCAACAAATCCTTCACGTCCATCTTCGAGCGAAATAAAATCCCCAACACGTACTGAACGATCAAAAAGAATAATCATACCCGAAACAAAGTTTGCCGCGACGGGCTGCAGGCCTAGCCCAATGCCCAATGAGAGGGCCGAGAAAATCATTACAAGGCCAGACATCGGAACTTTTGCTGCACCCATCACTAGGATGAAAATTATGCCAAAAAGCAATATTTGAAAAATCTTAGAGACGACTTCCACAGTGCTGCTATCTAAAGATTCTTGCGACCTGATGGCCGTTTGGCCCTTGTTGTTAAGAATTCCGCCAAGCTTAAAGAATATGGTGCCAAAGATGGCTAGCTGCACAACAGTCATCAACGTGATAGGCGTATCCCCCATGCGCATTAATTCAGCGCCATTAAGTAACCCCGTCAGGTCATCAAAATAGCCAAACACACCTAAAACGGCGAGCGGGATGACAACCCAAGTCGCGAGTTTTCTAACCAGTTCATTCGGAATGAATGTCTTGATTGCTTTATATAGAAGAAAAACAACAGCTAAGCCTTGTGCCAGCTTTACAAGCCAGTCCTGCCCCGCAACAGGAACTGCCTTTAGTACAACAGCAAACAAAGCCAGAAGAATAACCAACATAGCTGCTCTCAAAAATTCCCGCGAGCGGTAAACATAATCACGAATAACTTTGAGTTTCGTGTCTTCGGCAGGCGCCTGATTGAACAAGAATATTTTCTTACGCAATGAGCCCGCAATTATTGGAGAGAGCAAAAAGGCAGCCACAATAGCACCGACTTGTGCCAAAAATGAAATACTTGTGAGCCAGCCTATAATTTTATCGAGAATAGACTTTCCGAGCGCCTTTATCTCATCGATAGAGGTCGGCATGATACTTTTTTTCTGGGTATTTTCTAAAGGAGCTGTTTTTTCAGCGTCCTGTCTTTCTCTCTGAGCTGCTACCGCCTCAGCAATAGCTCTATCAGCCTTCTCACGCGCCTCCATGGCTTCAATAAGCGCAGGATCGTCAAGATCTATCACGGGCGCTTTTATTTCAACATCTGAGGATGTTTCAATCGCCGGAGCTTTTGCGACAGGTTGTGATGATTCAGTTTCACTCGCTTCGGCTTTAGCTTCGGTCTGAGCTGTCTGAGCATGAGCTTGATGTATGCTTATTATGGAATAGGCGAAGCATAGCGTAAACACCATGCGAATTAAGACCCGAAATGTCTCTCTCATTTAAAACCCCCGACAATATTAAGACTGTTACGCTAAATTACTATCTTTTGTAAATCTTTTTGGGATATACCCGCGCGGTAATTTGGAGAGCTCAAATGTCTAAACCTAAAAAAGTCGTCCTTGCCTATTCTGGTGGATTAGATACGTCAATCATCCTTAAATGGTTACAAGAAGAAAAAGGTTGCGAGGTTGTCACGTTCACAGCCGATCTTGGTCAAGGCGAAGAGCTTGAGCCCGCACGCCGAAAAGCCGAGGCTTGTGGCGTCAAAGAAATTTTCATCGATGACTTGCGCGAAGAATTTGTCCGAGACTTTGTTTTCCCCATGTTTCGCGCCAATGCGCTTTATGAAGGGCTCTATCTACTCGGCACATCCATCGCCCGCCCGCTTATCTCTAAGCGCCAAATAGAAATTGCTCATATGGTCGGCGCTGACGCGGTCTGTCATGGCGCAACAGGTAAAGGTAATGATCAAGTCCGGTTTGAGCTTGGCTATTACGCCCTTGACCCAGACATCAAAGTCATCGCGCCTTGGCGAGAATGGGATTTAAATTCACGAACCAAATTGATTGAATATGCTGAAAAGCACAATATCGAAATTGCTAAAGATAAACGCGGCGAAGCCCCCTTCTCTGTTGACGCAAATCTACTTCATACCTCGTCTGAAGGCAAAGCCCTTGAAGACCCGAATGAAGAAGCGCCCGAATTTGTTTATCAGCGCACGGTAAGTCCAGAAGAGGCGCCAGATAAGGCGACTTATATTGAGATTGGATTTGAGCAAGGTGATGCTATCTCAATTGACGGCAAGGCCATGTCGCCCGCGACGCTCTTGACGAAACTTAATGAGCTCGGCGGGGCCAATGGTATTGGCCGACTTGACCTTTTAGAAAACCGGTTTGTCGGTATGAAATCGCGCGGCATTTATGAAACGCCCGGCGGAACCATTCTGTTAATGGCGCACCGCGGGATTGAGCAAATCACGATGGATAAAGGCGCGATGCATCTCAAAGATGAGCTTATGCCAAAATATGCAGAGCTTGTTTATAATGGCTATTGGTATTCGCCCGAGCGGGAAATGATTCAAGCCGCCGTTGATAAGAGTCAAGAGCTGGTCACAGGAACTGTACGGCTTAAGCTTTATAAGGGCAATGTTGATATTGTCGGACGTAAATCGCCTTACTCACTCTATTCGCAAGAACATGTAACCTTTGAAGAAGACGATGTTTATGATCAGGCGGACGCGGGCGGATTTATCAAAATCAACGCCCTTCGCCTGCGTCTCTTAAAAGCACGCGACCGCAAAGCTGGCCGCAATACTTAAGGTTTGTTAGGTTAAGGCTTTTTGCCTTGGCCTTTTTGGCTTTCTAAAATTATCTTATCCGTTAACGCGGCGTGCGGCGTCTGCTCGGCCCCAGCTGGGCCAGACGCTGTTACAGTTGCGCGTTGCGGCTCCTCACCAGAGAACATCATTATCGCAAGTAAAGTTCCCATAACGCCTAAGGCCAGTCCTCCAACAAATCCCAACAAAGGTGACCCTGCCTTTTTCTCTAAAGCCTGAGCACTTGGAATTTGCTCAGGAAGGCCCTTGAGCTTGCCGCGTCGAAATAATCCTTTTTTAGCCTTAGGGTCCTCCGCCGATTGTCCTTGGATAGGCGCTGGCTCAAGGCTGTGCAGACCTTGGGGCTGCATCTGTTGTAGATATTGACCAGCTTGAGGCTGTTGTTGATATTGGTATTGACCGACTTGCGGATAACCTTGCTGGCCAGGCGCGCCATATGGGGCGGCCTGTGTTTGATTTTGTGGGAATTGAGGCATCGCTCTATGCGGGTTAGGTGGCGGTGGGGCAACATCCATAGGATAAGGCTGACCAGGCTGCGGCATTGCGACCGCGGGTGGTATTTGAGGCGCAACTGGCACCTGAGGCGATGGATGGGTGGGTATCCCGCCTGTCTGGTTTTGTGCCATTTGTTGGCGGAAAGCATTGGGATTAAAGGGTTCAGTCATGTTTACCTCGTAAAATTTGCCCTAATTTACAGGATAAAAGTCTAAAATGCCCTTAAAATCGCGTTAACCAAGTTTTCAGTATTTAGGCGCACATCTGCGATGAAATTGTGCAGATGGGCGCTGTGTCAGAACCATATTTTGAAGGGCAACAGTCCTTATTCGGAGTTAAAATGACCCAAGCTTCCCGTAACGAGCTCGATTTTCGAGGCAGTGTAGATTTGATGTTTAATCGCGCGGCCAGCTTTACAGATATATCCCCGAAACTCATTGAAAAAATTCGGGTGTGTAACGCAACTTATACCGTACGCTTTGGCGTTAAATTGCGCGGAGAAGTCCACACCTTTACAGGTTACCGAGCGGTTCATTCCGAACATAAAGAACCTGTCAAAGGCGGAATTCGCTATTCACTGGACGTGAATCAAGACGAGGTAGAGGCGCTTGCGGCCCTCATGACTTATAAAACGGCCCTTGTTGAAGTCCCTTATGGTGGCTCCAAAGGCGGGCTATGCCTGCGACCCAAAGATTGGAACGAGGAAGAGCTCGAACGAATAACAAGACGGTTCACATTCGAACTGGCGCGCCGCGATCTTATTCACCCGTCTCTTAATGTACCTGCCCCCGATATGGGCACGGGCGAGCGCGAAATGGCCTGGATGATGGATGAATATCGCCGGCTAAATAATACCAATATTGACAATATTGCCTGTGTCACCGGAAAGCCCGTTCACTTAGGCGGCATTGAAGGCCGCGTTGAAGCTACCGGCCGAGGCGTCCAATATGCCATGCGCGAGTTTTTTCGTCACCCCGATGACAAGAAAAAAGCGGGCCTTCGCGGAGAGCTTGACGGCAAAAAAATCGTCATCCAAGGCCTAGGGAATGTGGGTTATCATGCGGCTAAATTTCTTTCAGAAGAAGACGGCGCAAAAATAATCACCGTCATTGAACGCGGCGGCGTTGTGCGCAATGCCAAAGGCATCAATATAGAGAATCTAAAACAGCACCTTATTTCGCGTGCGCCGCTCTCCGATTTCAAAGGCGGGACCGTAACAGATCCCGACCCATCCGCGCTCTGTGACAAATGCGATATTCTTATCCCGGCCGCCATGGAAGGGGTGATAAATATGGATAATGCACATTCAATTAAAGCTAAAATCATTGCCGAAGCCGCAAATGGTCCGGTCACGGCCAAAGCAGATAAAATCCTGCGCGACAAAGGCATATTCATCATTCCTGACATGTACGCCAATGCGGGCGGGGTAACGGTTTCCTACTTCGAATGGGTCAAAAATATCGGTCATATTCGCTTTGGGCGTTTGCAGCGCCGCAACCAAGAAGCCAAAAACCGAGAGCTAATTGACGCGCTGGAATCTCAAGGCGGCCTAAAATTCACCAAAGGGTTTAAATCTGGCTTTATCGAAGGCGCTAGCGAAATTGATCTCGTACGCGCAGGACTAGATGATACAATGCGTGGGGCCTACCGCAATATTAAAGCCGCGCTGGACGCAAAACCCGAACTCGAAGACATGCGCACCGCCGCTTTCTACGTTGCTATTTCTGACATCGCGCTGCACTATCAAAGCATAGGGCTTTAGGATTTTTTAATCTCAAAGTTTAAGCGCTTAATCGTAAACAAAAGGCCGTATTTATAGCGGTCTTTTTTTAGATTTACATTGGCTCTAGAACTTCCCAATAACATTGATAAACCAACCAAGGTCATCATCATCTTGAGCGGCCAGATACTCTTCCTCAATGCCGCCCCAGGTGATGCCCGCGCCGATTTTGGCGTTATCATTCACATGACGGTAAATCCCGGCCAGACCACCTTCTCGGCGGATTGTACCATTACTGATATCAAGGATACGTCCTTCAAGAACTGCGTCCCATTGATGCGTTGCATGGAAGTCTAGACGGATAATTCCAAGTTGGGCTTCTGACTCAATGAAATCATTGCTCTCCCGGTCGCTCGTCACAGACCCCGATCTATAGGCGTATTTACCGCCAAGCGTCCAACGCTCCGAAATGTCATAGCTGGCATCAATAGACGCAATCTCGCTCTTTTGACGGAAATCCAATGTCTCACCGTTAAACCGTTGTGATGTTGGAGACAAGTCTTCAACCAGCACAAGCTTAGCAAGTAAGTTGAACCTATCATCCCAAATCGGGCGGTAAGCTGCAGCGATTGATGCCTCCGTAAATTCAGCCTCATTAAAGCTCTGAGGCCCCAGAAGAGGATCAGTCGCCGATTGATCAGAGAAGGCGAAGTTTAGCTTAGCTTGCAAACGTAGTTCTTCAGAGGCAAGATAGCGCGCATGTGTTCTTAAGAGCCATGTCTCTCGTTGATCGCCTGTATCGACATTTTCATCCTCACGCCATTCGCCCGTAATACCCGCTTTGATCCGGTCATTCCCGAAGCCAATATTGGCAGAGAAGGCCGTCCGGTCAAGATTATCGATTTTTCCGACTTCACCAGAAAGACCAAGATTCCAATTCCCAGGCGTATAATCTACCCCATAAGCGTGGGTTAGACCATTTAGGCCGCGGTCATTAAATTGCAGACGCTCCTCACCATAAACAGACAGGGCATCTGTATAACGTCGCCGAGCTCCAAAATTAAGGGTTCCCAAATCTGCCGTTACGTTGCTGCGTAGTGGTAAATCATATGATAGATAATACTCATCGCCATTATCATATTGATAGCGCAAGGAAGCACGCGCGCCCAGACCATCTTCGCCGGTGGAAATTTCACCTCCGCCCAAGATATGGCTTGATAGCCGAATTTCTCCGCCCGCGCCAATGCGATCTGTAGTCCGCGTATTCTCACCTGTTAAACCGACTTGTCCGAAGGCATATATTTTCGTGTCATCATTAAAGGCATAATCAACCCGTCCGCCGATAGATGTTCCACCATTTCCTTGAATATCATCGCTAAAGCTCACGCCGACAGAGGCAGTGATATGCTCATTTGCATCATACTCCAGACGGGCTTCCGCAAAACTATTCGTACCAGATGTTCGTTCATCGGTGACGTCAGCGCGGGCTGATAGACGCAGAGGCTCGGCGATCTGGATATCTAATCCGCCCCCAAATTGCTCGATGGTTTGATTAGTCGACTCTGTGAATCCGGCAAAGCCAGCTTCACGGCGACGCCAATAGACATATGAATTACCATCAAGGTTTATCCCGTCAACTTCTGTGAAATCAACCGCCGCTTCAATTGCGTAGCCATCAGAGCGATTACTCTGCGAGAGGACTGATTGTCCGCCAGTATCTAAGGCATTAAAGGTAAATCCACCATCGATTGAACGGAAGGTTTCAACGCCTTGGCCTTCAGTGCGCGCAAATTCGGCTTTGATATAGGTTCCCGCTTCGTATTGCAGGGTCAGATCAACACCGTAAAGATCAGATTCTACGCCGCCATCCGAATCATGGTTATAGGTAGCCCCAATCTTGATATGATCTCCAAACCAGCGCGAGCCACGCGCGCCGTATATGGCGGAATCATTATTATCGCCAAATATTGGCGTATATTCATAATCAACAACAAGGATCGTTTCATTTCCGCTCTGTGATCCATCGCGGAACAAACGGCCATCATCAGATGTACTGGCCAGCGGTTGATTGAGAATGACACGGCCTTGAATAAAGTCCAGATCATAATCTGTACCGTAAGTTAAGCGGCGCGATTCAATCACAAGGTCTGAAACAGAATCACGAGTTTCAATCCGAACAATTTCAGATCCCACACCAATGTCACCATTGCGAAGGTAGTAAACCGATCCGCCAGTTCCTTGGAACTCGTCACGACCCTGGCGTGATCCACCTTCGGCGATATAAGCCGTCAATCGTGTGCGGTCGTCTCCAAAGACAGTCTGGTTTCCATTTTCATCCCAATGGAGTTTCGCGCCATAAAGGGTACGCTGTACACGTCCAAATTCCGTATCATTGAAGTTCGTTTGATAATTACCCCATAAGGCATAGTCATCATCGCGTTCGACGCGAACATAGAATCTACCTGATGTTGGCGCGTCTTGTTCAATCACACTATCATCTCCATAAGTTGGATAATAACGTTCTGGGTCAAGACGCCGGAGTAATTGTCCGAGGTCTTTATCGTCTAGCCCATCAAACAAGTCGTCAATCGCGGCTTCGCCAGTATCTGCTGTGGCCGTTAACGCCCAGCGGTCATTCAAACGTGAACGCAAATAGAACGCAACGCGGCCATCCTCAAAACTCCGATCGCCCGTGCTATCTTCGGAGATCGTCTCGCCAATTGTAGCTTCAATTTGAGCCACATAAAAAGTGTCCCTCGTCTTAACGTCAACATTGCGTAGAATTCGGTTCTGTGATCCATTTTCACCGTCTACCACAACTTCGATATTTTGTTCTCCGCTCGGTAAAAGCTGCTCGGTTACAAATTTACCTTCTTCGTCGACCGCAATTGATTGCCCCATAACAGTCACATAGTCGCCGGGCACATTTCGGCCATAAACCCGGACAGCGCCGCCGCGCATGCGAATACTGTCTACGATAAGGGAATTATGGCCAAATGCGGTATGGGCCTCTTTTTGCCACTCCTCCTCTGTTAAATCATGTTCGGCATCCCCAAGGCGTAAACGTTTAGGCGCTGTTTCATCAAAGTCACCGTTCTCGCCATAGACACGTAAAACATAAACCATATCGACGGGCATGCTATTTTCAGAGACGGGAATCGTAACCTGGCTTCCCGCGAAATCTATCGCAGCTAAAGGCGTGCCTCTGGTTGAACGCAGCGCGTCAAAGACCCGAAACTCTGCCTGCTCAATAAAGGCATCATAATTCCAATACCCTTCTGCTTTAATGACCCGGCCTGTTGGCGTTGAAACAATATCAGCCTGCGTATAGAGACGTTTAACAAGATCAAGTGAAGACACAGTTGTTTCGATTTCCATAGATTCAGCATAAGACGTAGTTGCGTTACCCCAGCCTACCCAGCGTAATAGGCGTCCTGGGCGAGCAGATTCTGAGTTTCCACTATCGCGTCTTCCTCCAAAGCGTGATGTCGGACGGCGGTTATCGTTCGCCAGAGCGCGTGAACCGCGTTCCCCGCGCAAACCTTCTTCGCGATTATATACTTCATCACCAAATTCATCACCGTCCTCATCATCGCGAGCCGTACGTTGAATTTGACCTAGTTCATTTTCAAAGAAGGCAACTCGGTCACGATTGTCCTGATCGGCAGGTCCGTCAAAAACTTGGCCTACTGATCGGCGTAGCTCGCCGTGATTACGGCCATTTTCAGTTTCTTCATATTCCGTATACCCAACAAAGGCTTTGGCATCTCCCCAACTCGCTTCAAGAGCAATATCCGAGAACTGTCCAGAAGCCAGAGATTTAACAGCTTCCAATCCAACGCGAAGTGCGGCTTGACTTTCGTCAACATTTTCCAGGTCATCAGCATGATAAACAATAATGGCGCGTTCGGCCGTGCTATCTTGCGCAATAACTTTGCGAAGACGCGATTGTGTTTCGCTGCTTAGAACAAGATATTGACCATTAAAGTCACTCGCAAAGAGATCAATGCGTAATTTTGGACGATGCGCCGCGCCAAAATTCATTTTCACAAATTTACCTCGTGTTGCTCTGACAACGCGCGGGTTTTCAGTTGTCGGTGAATAGCCCAGCGGGAAGGTCCGCGTATCCGCTTTCAGCAAGAAGTTGGATCCACGTTCGCTATTCGCGATAACCGCACATGGAATATGGTACCGGCCATATTCATCAGTCGTAATAATATCGCCATTGACTGTTACAAGACGAATAGCCGGAAGACCTGGTTCTCCGTCATCTGGGTAACCATTGTGATTAACATCATCATAAACGCGCCCAATGACAGGGGTACAATCAAAACTTGGCTCTGGAATATAATCCACGATAGCCGTTGCAATATCAGAGCGCTCGCCCGTATCAAGAGATTCGGCAAAGGCTTGATTTTCATGGGCCCCAAATTCAACATTCGGGCCAGCCAAGAGACGTAAGTTTACAGAAATGGTTTCGCCTGGGCTTAAGAAGTTTATAGGCTCAGCGTTAGTAGGAGCAATGTTCCATCTCAATGTTTGGCGTTCTGCCACTGTTGGGTCCAAAGTGACCGTAGAATTTCCATCTGTCAGTGAGGCACTCTGCGGAATATAAGCAAAACCTTCGGGAATAAAGTCAACAATATCAATATTGGATATTGTTCCGATTCCAGAATTTGTCACGTCAATTGTGTAGAGCACAGGGTCTCCGATTTGCACTGTTCTTGGGCGCGCAGTTTTTCTAACAATTAAGTCTGAAACCTTAGCCGCCGGAATAAGCTCAATAACAGCCGTATCTTCTGCGATAACCAAATTACCTGTTAACGGGTTAGCGCCTTGCAGTGTCGCTTTGTTAATGAAGGCGCTGGCAGTCTCTGGAGAAACAATCGCCTGCATTTGCACGGTAAGGATTTCTCCAGCTTTCAACGACCCAAAGCCTTCAAGCAGGTTAATATCTGTTACGCCGTCATAGGCGGCATTTTCAACATCTACATAATCTGTTGGTGATTCAGTGATGTCATTAGTGTTGATGATGACATTATTATCTCCAAAAACATCGCCCAGATCATCTGTAATCTGAACCGCGTTCACTTGAGTCTGACCCGTATTGGAGACTTCAAATTCATAAGTCACCACTTGACGACCATCACCTTGAGTAACGACGTCACCGATGATTGACTTCACGAGGGTAAGTTCAGAGCTCCCACAATGCTGAAGGGGGATATTATTCATAAAGATTGCAGGGTCGCCAGCCTCGAACTCAAATTCAAAATAATAAGCTGGGTTCGCGGATAAAGATGCATCCGCAAGAGTGCCTGTATTCCTATTTTCTGATGAGCCCAAAATAGCTGGGTTTTGCGGTAAGAGTGAAGTTGCATCCAGAACCGCTCCTTCGACAAGCCTATCACTGCTTGGGGCACCTGATGTTGGATAGGTCGGTGTTAATGTGTAACGCCCAGGCGCTGTGACATAAAATTGGTAGAAGCCGTCGCTACCATCTTCGACAATCACGATGTTATTCGACGTCCCGATTGAAGAATTTGATCCTGCTGGCCCTGATACAGTGATACCGCCGCCTAAAAGAATATCTCCTGTTTCTTCGCAATAAAAATAACCCGTTGGATCATAGTCTTCAGAATCGGGTATCCCGTCTCCATCTCTATCTGCGCTTGCGCTCTCAAGATCATCGGCCACGCCGTCACCATCCGTATCAACGATATGCAAAGGCGTTGGATTAATATCATTTGCAGCATTTGGCGTAATCGTCGGGTCATTAGACGGGACAGGCCCCGAGAGCTCCTCCGAATTACCCATAGCCGTATTGCCTTGCGCGGGACCACCATTTGTTGTGTCGATACGCAGCACAATCGTTACAATTCCGCTTTCACCGACAGGAAGCTTAGGCGAAGCTTTTAATAGCTGAATGTTAGAATGCCCGTCATAATCAGAATTAACGGCCCCGTCGGTAAAGCCGCTTATCGCCGTAACCGGCGCGCTGTGAATAGTGGCGGGCGCTAAGAACGCAGCCAAGTCGTCTTCTAATGATAGGGACGATAACGTTACATTTCCCGTATTTTGAATAACAATCTGATAGGTCACATCATAAAGCGGGCCAAAAGCTTGAGCGAAGCTCGTCACCGTTTTTGTGACAGCCAATTCTGGCTCCTGCGTGGCAGTAACAGTTTCTGACACCTCTGGTGAGACTATGTCCCCTGATGCCACCCGCGCTAAGTTTACAACTTCGCCATTATCAATATCGCTCTGCGTGACGGCATAATCAGCCGTACACAGTATCGTCGTTTGCGGGTCAAAACCATCTGGTATTTCTGGACAAGAAACAGCCGCGATTTTATCGTCAGATATAGTCACAGTGCTTGTAAGAGTTGTATTCCCAATATTAGTAACCTCATATTCATACGCGAGAATATCGCTAGGCACAGAATAACTATCGGTGACCGCGCGCTTAACAAGCTCAAGACCTTGGATGATTTCAGCTTTTATTGTAACGCTATCAGGTTCAGAGGTTATCGTTCCATCAGAAGCCGTAGCAATATTCGTAAGCTCGCCCGCATTTAAGTCAGCTTGCGTAATTATGTAGTCCGCAGAGCAGCTCAGCGTCTGCGACGGGGCCAAGCCTTGATTTGCATTTGGGCAGCTCACCGTCTCAATTTTATCATCAGAAACAGTGATCGCATTTGTGATACTAACATTGCCTGTATTGGTAACACGATAGTTATAAGTAATCACCTGACCCACGTTTTCATAGGAGGTTTCATTCGTTGTTTTGACGATTGAAAGAGCCCTATTTTGAGTGCCCGCAATCGTAACACTTTCAGGCGCAGATGGAGGGTTATCCCCAATTATTGCGACAGCAATGTTTGTTACCTCGCCAAGATCAAGATCTGCTTGGGTTACAATGTAATCTGCTGAACATGTCTGGCTGGCATTAGGCAAGAGGCCCTCGTTTACAAGAGGCGGACAGGTAATCAGGCCGATTTTATCATCATCTATGGTTACAGTACCCGTAAGAGTCACATTACCCGTATTGGTAATGAAATAATCATACCCCAGAATATCTCCAACGGCGGTGAAGCCCGTTGACATTGCAACCTTAACGAGTTCGTAAGCTGGCGCTTCAGTAATCACTGCTGTTTGAGAGCCGTTGACTTGGGC
Source organism: uncultured Hellea sp. (assembly GCA_964463835.1). Classification (GTDB taxonomy): domain Bacteria; phylum Pseudomonadota; class Alphaproteobacteria; order Caulobacterales; family Maricaulaceae; genus Hellea. The sequence goes on along the minus strand of CAYXEB010000056.1, from coordinate 353 downwards.
ACTATCAGTGGGCGAGGTTACAGTTCCATCTGTCGCTGAAGCGATATTGGTCACGCTTCCCGCATCAATGTCGGCTTGGGTCACGCTGTAGCTCGCCGAACAGGTCAAGCTTTGCGTTGGCAGTAAACCGCCCGCTGGTATTGCCGGACATGATACGCTCGGTATTTTATCATCAGAGACCGTAATTGGATCTAAGAGGGTGGTATTCCCACTATTGGTCACAACATATTCATAATCAAGGGTATCGCCTACAGCTTCAAAGACGCCTGTTAAGGCTGTTTTGTCTAGTGTCATGCCCGGCGCCGGCGCAATAGACTCAACTGAGACAGAGGCGCTGCCCCTAACAGGCGTAC
>CAYXEB010000055.1:0-14657 GCA_964463835.1 uncultured Hellea sp. | reverse complement strand
CAAAAATATTTGTCAAATCCGGCAATGGCGGCGCAGGCTGCGTCTCCTTTCGCCGCGAGAAATCTATTGCCTTTGGCGGTCCAGATGGCGGTGATGGCGGCAAAGGCGGAGACGTTGTTGTCGAAGCGAGTCGGAGCTTAAATACCCTCATTGATTACCGCTTTAAACAACACTTTAAAGGTGGGACAGGTAATCACGGCATGGGGAAGGACCGCGCCGGCGGTGCTGGCGAAGACGTTGTCATCAAGGTCCCTATAGGCACGCAGGTCATTGATGCAGATAATGGCGAAATATTGATAGATCTGACTGAAGATGGGCAAACAGCCCTACTGGCAAAAGGCGGGAATGGCGGCTGGGGAAATGCTCGGTTTAAATCTTCGACAAACCAAGCACCGCGGAAAGCTAATCCTGGAGAAGAGAGTGAAGAAAGGTGGATATGGCTGCGTCTAAAACTCCTTGCCGATGCCGGATTGGTTGGCCTGCCTAATGCCGGAAAATCGACTTTTTTATCGACTGTGACAGCGGCGAAGCCAAAAACGGCCGACTATCCTTTTACCACATTACACCCCCACCTTGGGGTCGTTAATCTCGGAGCAACCGAGCGCTTTGTGCTGGCGGATTTACCCGGGCTTATTGAAGGCGCAAGTGAAGGCGCTGGTCTAGGACACCGATTTCTCGGCCATGTAGAGCGCTGCGCGGCGGTGCTACATCTCGTGGATGCTTCGGCAGCTGATCCTATTGGGAATTACCAGAAAATTCGCAAAGAACTCATCGATTATGACGGTGGCATTGAAGACAAACCCGAAATCGTCATTATCACGAAATGTGATGCATTGGACGCGGATACAATAGAACTTGTTCGCTCTGAACTAGGGGCTGTATGCGGCGTAGCTCCTCTCGCAATTTCAAGCGTTGCCCAGCAAGGGCTTAACCCAGTCCTATCTGCAGTCTTTCAACACGTCCAAGCCCGCAGACAAAAAGAAGAAGGCGCGCGCGCGGATAAAATCAAGCGCGCCGCAATCCAGCGCGGAGAGATAGAAGACATCAAAGGCTGGCAACCTTAAATGTCTCTCTCTAAAGCATCTAGAATTGTTCTTAAAATTGGCTCTGCTCTTTTAGTTGATCCTAAAAATGGGAAACTCAGACAAAGCTGGTTAACCTCATTATGCGCCGATATTACGGCTCTTAAAAAGCAAAACAAAGACGTCGTTATCGTGTCCTCCGGCGCGATTGCGCTTGGCCGCGCGCGCTTAAAGTTGTTCGGGCGAAACTTGTCATTGGCAGAAAAACAAGCCTGCGCCGCAGCAGGGCAATCTTTGCTTACACAGGCCTATGAGCAAGGACTCCAACCTCACGGCATTATGACAGCTCAGGCTCTTTTAACGCTTCATGATACCGAAGACCGACGTCGTTGGTTAAATGCGCGCTCAACATTGGATACACTCTTAAAACTGGACGCCATTCCGATCATCAATGAGAATGATACTGTGGCCACAGATGAAATTAGATATGGTGATAATGACCGACTCGCCGCGCGAACAGCCCAGATGTTGTCCGCAGATTGTTTGGTTTTACTCTCGGATATCAACGGGCTTTATACGGCTGATCCCCGCCAAGACAAAGACGCCAGACATATCCCAAAAGTGCATGACTTAACAGATCAGATTATGGCTATGGGCGGCGGTATCAACCGTTTCAGCGGGGTCGGAACTGGCGGCATGGCGACAAAGCTCTCCGCCGCCAGAATCGCGACCAAAGCGGGCTGTCACATGTACATTATGGACGGACAAGAGAATGCTCCTATCTCGCGGCTTTTAGCCGGAGAGAAATCCACATGGTTCCAAGCAACCGACAATCCTAAAAAGGCCCGCCAACAATGGATTGCGGGCTCTATAAAACCAAGCGGGGCTCTGACGATAGATGACGGCGCGTCCAAAGCCTTAAAGTCAGGTAATAGCCTGCTCGCCGCGGGCGTGACCCAAATTTCGGGGCGTTTTCTAAAAGGTGACGCGGTATCCGTCAAAACCATTGCAGGTCAGGAAATCGCAAGGGGCTTAGTCTCTTATGACGCCGCCGAAGCTCAAAAATTACTGGGTGTAAACTCAGGTGATATTATAGACATTCTCGGATATGATAACGGTGCGGCCCTTATCCACCGCGATAACATGGTAATGATTTAAAATGACAAGCCAAGCAATAGATACCAGCACCCAATTAAAAGACTATATATCTGATCTGGGCCAAAAAGCACGAGCAGCCTCAAACCAGCTACGTTTGGCAGAGCCTGATGAGAAATCCAAAGCCTTAATATATATGGCCAATGAAATTCGTATGGCGTCTGGTCAAATATTAGAGGCGAACGCGCGGGATATGAGCGCGGCAAAGGCCAAAGGCTTATCCGGCGCTTTGTGTGATCGCCTGGCCCTTACCCCGCAGCGCATAGACGCCATAGCGGGCAGCCTCGAGGCCATCGCTGCCCTACCCGATCCCGTCGGGGCAATTGACGAAACATGGACGCAATCTAATGGATTAAAGTTCTCAAAAATACGCGTCCCGATTGGCGTTATCGGCATGATATATGAAAGCCGTCCAAACGTTACTGCTGATGCTGGCGCTCTATGTTTGAAATCCGGTAATGCCTGTATTCTTAGAGGCGGATCAGAAAGCCGGGCTTCAAATCAAGCCATTCACAAAGCGCTAATCACGGGCCTAAAGACAACCAACATCCCAGCAGATAGCATTCAGCTCATATCAACAACCGACCGCGCAGCCGTGGGACATCTACTTTCAGGTTTAAACAATACTGTTGATTTAATTATTCCGCGCGGCGGGAAAAGCTTGATACAGCGCGTACAATCCGAAGCGCGTATTCCTGTTCTCGCCCATCTCGAAGGACTATGTCACAGCTATGTCCATCGCGCCGCAAATCTAGAAATGGCATATAAAATTATACTAAATGCCAAAATGCGCCGCACGGGTGTCTGCGGGTCAACCGAAACAGTCTTAATTGACCGCGATATCTCAGCAGAATTTCTGCCGAGGCTGGCTAGCGAGCTTAGCGCGCTTGGATGTGAACTGCGCGGAGATAAAAAAAGCCAAGACCTACATGCTAATATTATCCCCGCAAGCCAGGCCGACTATGCGACAGAGCACCTCGCGCCAATTTTAAATATCCGTATTGTTGATGATATCGATATGGCCCTTGCTCATATAGAGACTTATGGCAGCGGGCATACGGATAGTATCATCACAGAAGATACAGATAAGGCCGAGCGGTTCCTGCGTAATGTCGATAGCGCTATTTGTATGCACAATAGCTCAACCCAGTTTGCTGATGGCGGAGAATTTGGATTTGGGGCTGAGATCGGCATAGCAACAGGTAGGCTTCATGCACGCGGGCCCGTTGGCGCTAAACATCTGACAACCTATAAATATACGGTTGAGGGTAACGGACAGGTTCGCCCCTAATGCATCTCTATGACGGGCTCTCCATTGGCCTTTTTGGCGGTTCCTTTAACCCCGCCCATGCTGGTCATATGCACGTCGCCGATTGCGGTCTTAAAGATGTTGGTCTTGACCGCGTGTGGTGGATGGTCAGCCCGCAAAACCCGTTAAAACCCAAACAGCCTAGTTATGAGAGCCGCGTTAAAACCGTTGAAGCCCTCGAGCTTTCTGCCCGCATGGAGATCAGCCATGCAGAAAGAGACTTTGGCACGCAATATACAATCGACCTTATCCGGAAACTGCAATCGCGCTATCCACAAACACGTTTCGTTTTTCTAATGGGCGCCGATAATTTTGCGCAGCTTCCTAAATGGAAGGAATGGCGCAATATTATAGCGCGTGTCCCTATTGCCGTTATTTCGCGTCCGGGCGATGGTGTGAAACCTCGCTTATCCCAAACTGCCCGGATGTATGGCGACGCCCGCCTCGCTGAAGAGCACTCGCATTTTTTAGCAAATTTGGTACCTCCAGTCTGGACTTTTCTAACGCCGCCGTTAAATAGCCTCTCCTCTACGGCTTTGCGCAAAGCGATAGCCAATAATAAATAATTGTGTTATACAAAACATGTCAGAAAAGTAGGAGTTCCCCCTGACTGAAGCCGCCGAAGTGAGCATGCCCTCACAAAAAGACGATGAAGCCTCAAGGCTTTTGTCTAGCCATATCCTTTCCATCCTTGATGAACACTCAGCACAAGATACGATTGAAATAGACGTGCGCGGAAAATCATCCGTTGCCGATTATATGATTGTGACATCTGGGCGATCGAACCGTCATGTCGGAGCGCTCGCGGATTATGTTTTGCGCTCTCTGAAAGAGCTTGGGCATAAGGATTTGGGTGTTGAAGGGCTTGAAGGATGTGACTGGGTTCTCATCGATGCGGGGGATGTCATTGTTCATCTTTTCCGTCCCGAAGTTCGCGTCTTCTATAATATAGAAAAAATCTGGTCAGTTCCGCTACCAGAAGGATTACAGTCCACACCAGAAGCAGCGCCCGAGGAATGAAATTAAGCCTTCGAGCGGGCGGCGTCATTCGCTCTGGCCCAGAACGCATACTTATAGACGATTACCTTAAACGCGCAAATGGATTGGCACGCGCGACTGGTTTTACAAACATTGAAGAACAGCAAGTCGACTTACGGCGGGCTAAATCTCGCTCTGAAGAATCCAAACTCCTCATGCAAGGCCTTCCACCGAATAGCAAAGTCGTCATTTTTGATGAACGCGGAAAAACTCCGAGCTCACGCAAAATCTCAAAACATCTAGCTGAATGGCGAAACGACGGTGTCTCTGAGATTACATTCATCATCGGAGGCGCGGACGGTTTTGAACCTAAGGATATCCCAGCCAACGCCGTTAAATGGGCCTTTGGTCCCCAGACCTGGCCCCATAAAATGGTCAGGGTTATGGCTTGTGAACAGATTTATAGAGCTCTGTCAATTTTAGCAGGCACGCCCTACCATCGCGACTAACATTGGCGTAGGCTTGAGTTATGCGATGGTTGGTTTTAGTTTTGATTCTGTTGTGGGGACAGCCTGCCTTCTCGCAAGTGCCTGACCCCGAAAAATTAAAGACGCTAGATCAAGAAGAGAAAAAGGCGCGCGACGCCGAGGCCGCCTTATCGAAAAGCCGCAAGGTTATCGAAAAAGAAATCACAGACCTTAAAAAACAGCTCGTTAAAACTGCTAAAGAAGCTGCGAGCTACGAAAAGGAAAACACTAGCCTTGAACGAATACTCTCGGTCTTAAGGCGAGAAGAAACAGAATTAAAAGATAAAATCTACGGGGACCAGCACGCCCTCATGCAGCTCTTAGCGGGCTTACAACGTATTGAAAAAAACCCGCCTCCACCGCTGGCCATTCGTCCAAGCGACGCCAGCGAAGCTGCTCGCGCCGAAATACTCATGTCATCTCTCAGCCTAGCCTTAAATACCCGAGCCGAGGAACTCAGCCAGCAACTTGAAAAAGCGCAAGAATTGCAAACGAACATTGAGCAAAAACATAGAAGCCTATCGGCGAATGAAAAAACACTCGCTAAACGTCGTGAGAAAATTGCGAAACTTGTAACTCACAAATCGGACCTCAAAAAAACGATTTCGCAGGATCAGGAAAAGGCGGCGCAAAAAGTCAAAAAACTATCCACGGAAGCAAATACGCTGCGCGAATTAATCCGTTCATTTGAAGACAATGCTAAAGAGGCTATACCGCGTATTAAACCTGGTAAAAAAGGGAAGGAAGAGTCCCCTTCTAAGGAATTTAAACCCGTAAAACTTCCAAAAGGAACAACAAAATTTAGTAAGGCAAAAGGCAAGTTAAGCCGGCCTATCTCCGGAAAAATCCTCAAAAAATATGGGGACGCGGAAAAAGGCATAACCCTCGGCGGTAGCTCTGAATCACAAGTTATTGCGCCTTATGCTGGGCGTGTTGAATTTGCGGGCGCGTTTAAAAACTACGAAAATGTCGTAATCTTGAACGTAGGTGATGGATATTTCATTTTACTTACTGGCCTAGGCGAAACATATATTGAAACGGGCGAGAATATTAAAACGGGAGAACCTATTGGGTTACTACCTTTTAAGGCGAAAGGAAGCGCGAATTTATATATAGAACTTCGAAAAGGGGGCAAAACGATTGACCCTAACCCTTGGCTAGGCGCAGCACTTGCAAGTGGATAATATACAATATACACATCGTCGGATAACACGGCGTGTTAACTGGAGCCCAAATTAATGAAATATATGTTGCCTACACTCGGAGCTGTCGCCGCAATATCTCTTTTTGCCTTTGCAAATTCGGATCACACAGCAATTGCTGTTGAACGTCCCTCACACGGTGAAACGTTTAAGCAATTAGAGTTATTTGCAGATGTTTTAGCGCGAGTGCGCACAGATTATGTCGTAGACGTAAATGACAGTGAGCTCATCGAAGACGCCATTAACGGGATGCTACAATCGCTCGACCCTCATTCAAGTTATGTCAATCCTGACGCGTTTCGTGACCTTCAAATCGATACTTCTGGACAATATGGTGGTCTGGGCATGGAAGTCACAACAGAAGAAGGTTTTGTCAAAGTCATTACGCCTATTGACAACACGCCAGCCAAAAAAGCTGGAATCAAAGCTGGTGATTTCATTACTGAAATTGAAGGCGAGAGCATTATTGGTTTGTCCTTAACAGAAGCTGTCAAACGTATGCGCGGCAAGCCTGGTGAACCTATTACAATCACGATTGTCCGTGAGGACGAAGAGGCTGAAGAATATACCATGGTTCGCGAAATTATTAAGCGCCAGACTGTGAAGCATGAAGTCAAAGATGGCGTCGGCTATATCCGAATCGCTCAATTTAACGAGAAAGCCTCAGACGGTTTAGAGGCAGCTATAAAAGCCCTCAAAAAGGAACTTGGCGGATCAATCCCAGGCATCATTCTAGACCTTCGCGGCAATCCAGGTGGGTTACTAGACCAATCTGTTAATGTCAGTAGCGTCTTCCTTGATGGGGGCGAAGTCGTCTCGACACGCGGACGTTCTGCCAATGATACGGAAAGATATAACGGCAGAGCCGGTGAGCTCGCGAAAGGCGTTCCGCTAGTTGTTCTTATTGACGGTGCCTCAGCTTCAGCTTCTGAGATTGTTGCTGGCGCTGTTCAAGATAGAGGACGCGGCCTTGTCGTTGGAATGACCTCATTTGGTAAAGGCTCCGTGCAATCTGTAATTCCGCTTCGCGGCGGACGTGACGGCGCGCTACGGCTAACAACCCAGCGTTATTATACGCCGTCAGGACGTTCTATTCAAGGCACGGGAATTGATCCCGATATCTTCGTATCTGCTGTCCCTGATGATGGGAAGGAACAAAAAATAAGACGAGAGGCTGATCTACCAAACGCGATTGAAAACGAATCTGATGAAGAAACTGAGACAAAAGAAGAAGAAATCGTCGAAATCGTCATCGATTATCCCCCTGAAGGCTTTGAAATTTCGGACGATTACCAACTGCAAAAAGCTATTGAAATCATCAAGACTGGAAACTATCCAAAATTGCTCGCAGACGCTGGCTAATTTGGAATACGCAGTGAAACGTAAAAACTTGCAATCGAGGATAAAAAATCTATCCGCCATCCTGATGCTTGGTACTGTGATGGCTCTCTGGTCACCTATCTTATCTGCCAAACCGCAGCCAGAAGAAGACCAAGAAACATTAAAACAACTTGAACTCTTCGCCGATGTTTTTGCGCGTGTTAGACAAGAATATGTTACAGAAACGTCCGACAAGGACTTAATTGGATATGCGTTAAACGGCGCCTTGGGCTCACTTGATCCCCATTCATCTTACGTGCCTCCAACAGAGTTCAAAGAGCAAAAAAAAGCAGCAAAACGAGAATATGGCGGATTAGGCATCGAAGTAACGATGGAGTCCGGACTGGTTAAAATAAACCACGCGGTCGAGGATGGCCCCGCATATGCAGCAGGGCTACGCGGCGGAGATTATATTACAGCTGTCGACGGCGTTAGTATCAGAGGTAAAGAGCTTGGCGAAGCCGTAGAGGGGATGCGCGGCCTAGCTGGCGACCCTGTCACTGTGACGGTTCTTTCGGCAGATACAGGCTCACGTGACGTCGAAATTGTGCGGCAGGTCGTCAGAGGACGCGCTGTGCGCCACCGCGTCGAAAAGGGCCTCGGCTATGTCTTTATTGAAACTTTTAATAACAACCGTCTTGCCGTTGATTTAGAACGCGCTTTAAAATCTCTAGAAACATCCCTGGGCGGCACAATTCCTGGACTTATTATTGATTTACGAGGTAACCGCGGTGGGTTATTGGATCAATCAGTTGATGTCTCGAGTTTATTTTTAGATGGCGGTGAAGTTTTATCCGCGCGTGGCCGGAGGTCCGAAGATACCGAAAGATATAATGCAGAAGCTGGAGAACTATATCCAGACATGCCCATTGTTGTCTTAGTCAATAGCGGCTCAGCATCTGCCGCAGAGATCGTTGCTGGCGCCCTTCAAGATAGGGGCCGCGCCATCGTTATCGGACGGCGCTCCTTTGGTAAGGGCTCAGTTCAATCCGTTATACCCTTAGGTAAAGGCGGAGCGCTTCGCATGACAACGCAGCGTTATTACACCCCATCAGGATCATCTATTCAAGGCCGCGGAATTATGCCTGATCTGCTTGTTTCTTTGTCGCCCGATACAGGTGAAATTGAAAAACGCTTTAGAGAGGATAGCCTTCCAAATTCTTTATTGAATCCAGATGATAGTGATTACAAAGAGAAGTATGAGGATATCAATTATCCGCCTGCAGAATGGCCTGAAACTATTGATTATCAGCTCGATAAAGCGGTCACAATCTTAAAAACCTCTCGTTATGACACCCTCCTCGCGCAACAATCATTACGTTATAAGAAGCCGTAGATTTTAAAAACAAATCACCCTAACAATTGGGTGTATGACGGACTCATCGCCAAATTTCCGGCGGCGCTATATGCAGCCATTACCTTCGCGAAGGAAACACATCCTTCTTGTCGCCTGTTTTCTAGCCGTTATTCTAGGATCGCTCTCAATTTTCACAAATTTTCTAGGCAGTTCGGAAGATGCTAAAAGTGTTGGAAAGCTAGCCATCGCCCCGCCCCCTCTTCCGCCTGAATCCGATACACTTGCCGCATCGAGTAACGCCCTTCCCGATTTGCTAGCGGGCGATGTACCGGACAAAGCCAATCCGACGGAAACCATATCAAATACAACAACTGAGGGTTCAAATATTGTAACCGATGCCTTAGGCAATCCGGTTAATTCTCCCGGCACACCTTCTGCGCCCCCAATAGAGTTTTTCCAAGCTCCAACGCAGTCATCGGTTGTGAGTTTGCCCCTATCCAATAGCCCACAGGTGATTACAATTGACGGAAAACCCATAAACGGGCAAAGCGCCGCCCTTGTTCCTGCGCCGATTTCAGGGCTGACAGCCTTAGGACCCTATGGCCAAGTACCAGCTATTTCCAACTCGGGCGTTACGCCTCTCTCTGCCTATAAGCATCCATTTTCAGCCAATAGCGGTAAAACCACCGTATCTATTATCATTGGCGGACTGGGCGTAAACCGGGCAATTACTCAAAAAGCGATAGATGATCTTCCGTCCGAAGTAACCTTATCCTTTGCAGCTCATTCAAGCGGGTTGCAAGGCTGGGTGAATAAGGCGCGCGCAAAAGGGCATGAAGTCTTGATAGAGATACCCTTAGAGTCAAATCAGTTTGACGCCGCAGAACCCGGCGTAGATCGCGCCTTGCGAGTTGAGAAGAATACAAGCTCAAACCCGAGAAACCTAGCTTGGTTACTCAGCCGCGCCCAAGGCGCCTTTGGCGTCACAAATTATAATGGCGATAAGTTTTTAAACCGCGCCGACGCTGTTGCGCCATTATTTGAAAAGCTGTCCCAAATGGGCCTTAGCTTTGTCTTTGATGGGTCTGTTTCAGCCCCTAGCCTTTCGGCTATATCTTCAAGTGCAAGATTGCCCTACGCTAGCGGATTTAATCTTATCGACGCAACACCCGAACCAAGCATTATATCTTCTGAGCTTTCCCGGCTGTCTGACTATGCGGTACAAGGTGCAGGACCAATTGGCGTTGGCTTTGCTTACGCAGAAACAATTGTAGCCGTTAAAAGCTGGGCGAGGAATTTGGAGGCTCAGGGCCTAACACTTGCTCCGGCTTCAAGCGCTCTGCGCTAATGCCTTCCCCCACTTCGGATATATCTAAATATCGTCCTGCTGTGGGCGTAGCTGTTTTCAATGCAGACGGTAAAGTCTGGCTTGGAAAACGTATGGGACATACTGGCCCCTATTGCTGGCAGATGCCCCAAGGCGGCATGGATAAAGGCGAGATAGCCGAGGTTTCAGCAGCGCGCGAATTATGGGAAGAAACGGGTATTTCTTTAGATATGGTCACGCCTATCGGCGAAATCACACCGTGGCTTTTCTATGACTTTCCACCAGAATATAAAGGTAGAAAAGCAACAAAAAATTGGCGAGGTCAGCGGCAAAGATGGTTCGCTTTCCGCTTTCACGGAGATGAAACAAAGATCGATCTCAAAGCTCACGGGCCACAAGAGTTCTCCCAATGGCGTTGGGGCGAGCTTTCCCAAACGCCCGAACTTATTGTTCCCTTTAAACGTAAAGTTTATGAACGTTTAGCATTCGAATTTGAACGCCATGCCAACCCTATAGGATAGCGTAAGCGGAGCATGGCCAGGTTAGCAAATAAAGGGATAGGGAAAGCGAATAGCAAAAACGCAATGCTCTTTGTCCTGATCACTGTGATGATCAATTCGATTGGCTTTGGGATTATGATACCCGTCCTCCCAGACCTTCTCAAAGAGCTCACAAGCCTGCCAAATAACCAAGCCGTAATTTACGGCATGTGGCTAACCTTCGTATTTGCTCTCTTTCAATTTATCTGCATGCCTATAGTTGGAGGCTTATCCGATCGATTTGGGCGCAGACCCATTATGTTGCTGTCGCTTTTGGGCTTAGGCATTGATTATTTCATCATGGGCTTTGCCCCTACTGTCACCTTTCTTTTCATTGGCCGCATCATCGCGGGCACTTTCGGGGCAACGTTTTCGACTGCCAATGCCTATATCGCCGATATTAGCCCGCCTGAGACTCGCGCGCAGAACTTTGGATTAGTAGGAGCCGCATTTGGCGTCGGCTTTATGCTAGGCCCTGTAGTCGGCGGCTTGATAGGCGATAGCTTAGGCCCTCGTGCCCCGTTTATCGCGGCAGGTATTCTCTCGCTGCTCAATGTCATATATGGATATATCTTTCTTCCCGAAACCTTGGCGCCCGATAAACGCCGCCCCTTTGAATGGAAGCGCTCAAACCCCTTTGGATCGATTAAATCTCTGGGGCGTATTAAAGGCGTCAAAGGCCTTATCTTTGTCCTGTTTCTCTTGGCGACAGCGCATACGGTTTACCCCACAACCTTTGCATTCTCCACCCAAGAAGGCCTCGGATGGACACCGGCCGACATTGGTTATTCTCTTGGCGCATTTGGCGTCGCGAGCATGATTGTCCAAGGCGGTCTTATTCGCATTATTATCCCGAAAATCGGAATGTTCTGGGCAGGAATTATCGGCATTATTTCAGCTATTATCGCCTATACCATGATGGGCAGCGCTGATAAGGGCTGGATCATTTATGCCGCTGGGCCATTTGCCGCTTTTGCGGGGCTTTACGGCCCAGCCCTGACCAATATGATGAGCTCGCGCATATCTGAATCAGAACAAGGCGAACTTCAAGGCGCAATCGGAGCTGCCCAAGGTCTTGCGCTTATGATTGGGCCTTTTGCGATGGCGGGCATGTTTTGGTATTTCGGAGACACGGAACTAAGAGATGTTTCAGGTCTCTCAACATTTCCTTCTAACGTTACCCAGATTGCGAAACATCTAGCCACAGACATAGGCATTCCCTACATACCTGGCGCCCCGTTTTTAATGGCATCATCGATGGCTCTCATAGCTTTTTTAATATTTACTTTAGTGACAAACTCCGAAGATAGAACCACGCTCTCCAGTAGTTCAGACCCAGAAACCGAAGAACCAGTTTAGATACTTATTATTTTTGCGTTGCTTCAAGCGCTATAGCATTTAAGACTCTAGCCACTTTAGACACAGGGGGAACTGAGGCATCTAGACCATGCGTTTCCGCCACGGCTTTGATATCCGTCATTCTCACTTTGATTTGACCATCTTGTTCAAAGATAAGCGCCTTCATTGGAAGGTCGATACCCGTTTCAATATTCTTTTTCATCATCAATGTTCCAACTTTGGGATTACCAAAAAGGATTAAGTGCGATGGGTTAAGCTCGAGGCCAACTTTTTGAGCGCCATTTGCATGATCGACTTCGGTGAAGACATTAAGCTTACGGACCGTCATGGCTTTTTTAAGACGGTCGACAGTCTCATTAAATTCATACTCGCTTATATATGCCATAGATTGCTTCCTTATTTGAATTTCAGTTTTGAGGGACCCAGATGTTGCGCCGTTTGAGCATGCAGAGAACAATCCTATACACATGATCGAGACGACTAAAAAAGTGATTTTTTCATGATAATGTCCTCCTACTTAACTCAAAGCTTACGATGTAAACTCAATCACGACAAGCACTGGCGGAGACCGAAATCGCCTTGAAGAATAAGCGCTAAAGTTGCTTTTGGATGAAAAAGGCTTAAGTTGCCGTTATCCAAAACTAATGAGACGACTATGACATATTCCTGTCAGTGCCCCTGCGGCTCAAACCAGTTTGAAATAAACGGCGAACCGATTTCGCGATTCTATTGCCACTGTACAATCTGTCAGGACAAATACGAGGCACCCTTTGTGAATGCAGTTTTATTCAGATTGGACGACGTTAAAGTTTCTAAAGGCGACGCAATTACCTATGGTAAATACAAGCGTATCGCCGCAATCGATCGCGGTATTTGCGACAACTGTAACAAACCCGTAATGGCCAAGGTTGGTGAGGGTGAGAAGGGCCTGGCCTTTGTCGCGACCCAGAACGTCAAAAATCCGGAGGAACTGCCACCTGTCGACATGCACGTTTTCTATGGCACGCGCACTGAAGACAGTGCAGATGACCTACCAAAATATAAAAACTGGATCACCAGTCAGTTCGTGTTTCTAAAAATATTGAAGAAGGCATGGGCATCCTGAAGGCTTCTATTCCAATAGTGATAATTTCAGTGCAATAAACTTAAACACATTCCAAAGCACGATGTTCGCCCTCTGGCAGGACAACTTTAATCATATCCCCGTGTGTATATCACCACCTGTTAGGACAACCGACATCACGCCAGCTTTGCGAATGAGATTGCCATTCTCGTCTTTATCAAGGCAGGCTTTAAGCAAGCCCTTTTAATGATTTTCAATTTGTGCACATGGATTACGCAGCCCTGTAATCTCTATGACAACGTCATTGCCTATATGAAGACGCGCGCCTTGAGGCAGATCCAATAAATCAACACCCCGTGTTGTTACATTTTCACCCATTTGGCCCGGCGAAATAGAAAACCCTTTCTTCGCAAGTTCATCAAAAAGCTCTTCATGTATCAAATGGACTTGGCGTAAATTAGGCTGGCTTGGATCTTTTGCGACGCGCGAGCGATGCATAATTGTCTCGCCAGAATGCGCGTCTCCTTTAACGCCTAAACCCGCAACCAAAGTAATCGCGGGCTTCATAGGTTTTGAAAAATTGTGACCTGAGTCAGATGCAACGGAATGACCGTTGCGATAACGCTCACTTATACGCTCGCCAGCGCTTTAAGGCCGTCTAGGTTTTGTTGCATAGCCAGAGCCGCTTCACCTTCGAGCTTATCCAAAGCATTTGTCGTCGCTGTAATCTCAGCTTTGATAGCCTCTGCGTCAACGTCAGAGAGCAATGACGCTTTCTCAGCTAATACCGTGAGACCTGCAGGCGTCACATCAGCGAAACCGCCTTGCACGAAGTAAACTGTCTGTTCGCTATCATTGGTAACCGAGATTTTTCCCGTCCGAATAGCGGCCATAACAGGGGCATGATTAGGTAGAACAGAGAAGTCGCCCTCTGTGCCCGGAATATCAACTTGATCAACCTCTCCGACGAAAAGCTCTGCCTCTGGTGAAACGAGTGAAAAATGAAGCTTATCGACCATGATTAATCTTTCTGGATTAGGCCGCTTCAGCAGCCATTTTAGCAGCTTTTTCGATCACATCGTCAATACCGCCGACCATATAGAAAGCTTGTTCGGGCAGGTGATCATATTCACCTTCAACAAGACCTTTGAACGAGCGCACAGTATCTTCGAGCGGCACCTGAATACCAGGTGAGCCTGTGAAAATTTCAGCAACATCGAAAGGCTGGCTAAGGAACTTCTCAACTTTACGCGCGCGCGCAACAGTGAGTTTATCTTCTTCCGAAAGCTCATCCATACCCAGAATAGCAATGATGTCTTGAAGCGATTTATAACGCTGTAGGATTTCTTGAACCTGACGAGCAACAGCGTAGTGATCTTCACCCACTGTGCGCGGCTCAAGGATACGTGATGTTGAATCAAGCGGGTCAACCGCAGGATAAATACCTTTTTCAGAAATCGCGCGGTTTAGAACCGTTGTCGCGTCCAAATGGGCAAATG
>CAYXEB010000054.1:8675-14984 GCA_964463835.1 uncultured Hellea sp. | reverse complement strand
TTTGATGGATATATCAAATGTAGGAAGATTAGCCGTATACCCCAAATATAATAGGGCTAAGTATTTGAAAAGAAAGGAAACAATCGGGAAAATAACAATAAATACGAATAATCTGTTGTGCAGGCCCCTATTAATCTCACTACGTAACTTATATTTTCTTGGAATGCGAAATCTAGAAATCATATTTTGTTTTACAATCAATGCTCTAATTACGCCTTTTTAGAGTAAAGGGAGTATCACGTCCATTATAATTAACAACCAAGTAGTTACATCTGCATCATTCAGAAAAAGTTTGTTCAGTCACGAACTCTCTGAGATCACGTGTTTGCTGCCTTAAGGTTTGAACTTGGCGGACAATGTCGCCTGCCAGACGCTTCATACCAGGCTCCAGAAACTCTTTGACCATTTATAATAGCCTTGAACTATGCCTCTTCGCCGCGCAACAAACCTTTATTCATCCCGGTTTGCAGTTTCAATTTTTGCGTAAATTCAATCTCGACAACATTATCAGTACCATCAATGGGAAATTTGTAGTAGGAAGGGCCCCAGAACTGGGATATAGCTTATAAGAAGTTTATCATACAGGCATGCCATCAAATTCGGTCATAGGCCGAATTACACGCGACCGCGTCCACCTTTTGGCAATGCTTCAACATAAGGTTTATTTAGCGAAACCGTTCGATCAGCATTCCGGCTTAACCAAGGGAAAGTCGCAGTTTCAATATCGTCCGGTATGAGCGCAACCATACCAAAACTATTTCCTTGCCGCCTGAAGATAGCCTTTACAATCTTAATCGCCCAATTTGCAATAAACCTCACGGATGATGGAATTCGACGGGGATTTAAGCGGTAATCATAATAATATCTATATTCTTGATCGAGTGTAGGATCCATAGATCGTATTGTCTTTTCAAATTCTTTTTCTGTCCAACGATAAACAAAGTTTGGAACTTCCCCACCATTTAAACCGCCAAATTCTAATGTTTTTCGTAAGGTCGGATTTAACTCAAATTCTTTCACCAAGCCTATGGTTTGGCCAAACCTCATCAAGTGCGAATCTCTTGCTTCAAATATTATAATACCTTTCTTAGCGACTCGGTACATTTCCGCCACAGCACGGTGTGGCCATTTACAATGATGAAGACCCGCTGATACAAAAACAAAGTCATAACTGTCATCTTCAAGAGTTATATCTTGGGCGTCGATAAATTTCCAATTAAAGCCATATTCATCTGTCTCATTGGCACGGTCTTCGACGCGGGTCAGATTAGATAATGTAACTTTCTTAAGACCAAAGTCATGAAACATTTTCGCATCCCGAGGATCAGCGCAAATTGAAAGAAGCGTGTGGTTTTCAGGGTCAAACCGGCCACTCTTAGTAAGATCGTCCAAAGTGTTTTTGACAAACTCTATGTGCATTAATTTGTCCTCAGTGTTGACGTGCCGCGTCGTTATACCGTTGACTTTATATAAATCAACCTTACTGCGTCATGAGTTGATTATAATAAAATATATTTCCCTTGAAAGGCCTTATTACTAAACATTTTTCATTTATACAAAAATAGGCGTGTCTTTATGCCAACCCCTATCTCATACCACCTAGTCCAAAAGTTTATCCAAAATAACGTCCATATTATCAGACACTACCTCATTCATCGTTCCAAACCCCTACATGAACATATGGCATAAGATACGCGCGATTAAGGCAAGTCTTTGCAAAATCAATATCGGCCTGACTTAGGTTTCGCCATGCCTCTCCAGAGGAATTAACCTTTCCCTCTCTTGTGACACGGGAGGGGTTTTTTACCTTTAATAAGGCTGATTGCACATCTGCAACATCACAAAAAACAAGGAACTCCTCCAGCGCATCCATATCCTTTCGAAGGATATCATATTCAAATATTTTAAAGCGGCTCGCCTCTGCGGTAGTAAGTTCTTTTAGGTGTTTAAGAGGTATGTAGTTTTCGATAGCCCAATGGAGGATGTTTTTCTGAAAATTGCCTTCGGCAATATCAATCAAATCTAAAAACTGACTGAGTTCAGCGTCTACGAGAGACGTTTGCTCTAAATATCTCTTGGGGTCGGCAGGCCATGCCCCTCTAGCTTGAGACGCACAGACCGCAAAAGGATCGCGAATAATGTATGCGAGTTTTGCTTCAGGATAATTACGTAAAACCCATGCTACCAGTAAATTCCCGCGGATAGCTTTTATCAAGCGTTTATCATAAAAAAACTGATTATTATATTGGTCGGTCCATTTGCTCCTTAGATCACCCGCCAATATTTTTTGGATATCTTTGGCATGTAAGACCCTATCATCAAGGGGATTTATATATTGCCGATGGAAAAATTTTTCTGATAAAAATGAGTTATCTGGCTTAAAGGGTTCGAAAATAAACCGCGTGCCTTTTTGAAGGATTAGTTCACTAAGCCAGGTCGTTCCAGAACGGCCAGAACCAAGTAACAATAGAGCGTCATCCCCTGCCTTATCGGCAAATGGCAAGACTGCGCGAGCACGCGAAACTATCGTCTTTATCTTCATTTACCAACACTATCAAACCTTGACAGAATTGCATCTGTATTTTCCGACCAGCTAAACACCTGACGCGATTGACCATCCGCCTGACCCTTATCAAGGGTAAGGGCATAATTAACAAAGTCATCCGCAGTCTTAGCTATCTTTATACGGGCCTCTGGCCAAGGCTGAAACTCAGCTTTAACCCCTCTGCTAGACGTTTCCGTAATCACCATAGGCATGTCTAGCGCTATACCTCGCAAAACCGTATTAGAAATGCCTGTCGAATGTTCCAATGGCACCAAGAATCCACGCTTATCTGATAGGTAAATATCTAAATCATCAACACGGCCAACAAAACTAACGCCCTCAATATTTTTGCCCCACTCTGGGATAGCCTGACCGGGACCAAATAACTCAAGGGTTAGCCTAGGGTTCTCAGCATGAATACGTGGCCAGATTTCAGTAACGAAATATTTAAATTTACTCGCCCGTAAATTTGAAAAATTCACCTGCATGGCAAAAACTGTACTGTTTTGGCCGCGCCAATTCACATCAGGCTTGGGAACAGAATTAGGTACAATGACTGCTTTGTTCTTTAACCAAGGTAGGCGCGCTAATTCTCTTTTCGTTTGCACCAAAACCACGTCTGCAACAATATAAGCCGTCATCTCTTTGAAAAAAGTCGTTGGCGTCAATAGCCCCTTAAAAATGTCATATTTTTTGCCGCCTTTATATCGTCCTATCGCATAATAAAATGCTTCTAGATACATGCTCCATTGAGCATCATTTAGAATAAGAACAATTTTCAACTTGGGGTTCGTGGATTTTATTTTAGCTGCCACACCGCAAAGACGCGCCGGCGCTACAAACAAAATCGCTTCTCCGCAATTCTTTAGCTTTTCACTATCGACCGAAGAGATATTCTCTTGGGTGTAATAATTCCCCCACGGACGTATACGGGCCCATATCTCAGCCATTTTAGCTAGAGGTGATTTAGATACAGCCTCTTTATGAGTCACTATAACTTCAGGAATATAGCCTCGCTTTTCAACCTGCCAATAATAATTGGCCACAGGCACTTTTCGCCCATCATGTGGTGGAAACGGAGACTCATCCGTTAGAAAATATATTTTATTGGAGATATTACGCAAAACTTTTTAAAATCCAAACACCCACGACAAGACCGATCTATCTTGAAAGATAATTGTCCATAGGACAATGCTCATGTTCTGTTATTAAGTAAATCTTGAGACAACATATCCGCGAATATTCATATTAGATTGAGTATTCCTAATCCCGAAATTATAACGATCTTTTTGGGGTATGATATATAATTTTGTGGCATTATTTTTACTCTTAGAGTCCTGAATATTAAATGTCGGTAGTGTCTTAGATCCTGTTATAAAAATATTGAAAATGTGCTTCACTTGCTCAGTCACACTATCCTGTAAAATTATTCTCCACTCATGTATATGTCCCGGCTCAATATCCATAAACTCAGTCAATAGCCCTCGGCGTGTCCCTATAATATTTTCATGATTGAATTCGGCAGAAAATGACGCTGACAAATTATCAAATACATTGATTAAATGACCATCGATTTGATTGCCCTTTTGGTCGAAATATTTGATACCTGATAAAGCTCTTTTAGCGTTGGTTCTTTTTCGGGGGATAAATTTCCATTTATTTTGAACTTCCCCTAATCTGGCTTTGCGCCAGGCTGATAGATCGAAATCCTCTGGAAGTTTGTAGGGTATGCGCTCCCGCCGAATGATATAAGTTTTGCCCTTTTTCCAAACAGTAAAATCTGCTCTCTTAACGACCTCACCGGCAGTATATTTGCTAAATGAATGCGGCTTTAAAACCCTAAAACCGACACCATGAGCTGCTATATCCCCTCCATAAATAACATGCCCCGAAAAACTGGTCCCCATCAAATTTACAGGGCCCAAAAACTCAGCTGCTATATTATTTTCATCACAGGCTTTAAGGGATGACGAAATTGGACCAATATATTTTGTCATCCGGCCTGACCTTGGATTGGTCGTTCTAATCATTTTCACACCGCTAATCTCGCAACTGCCCCCCATTATTCTATGCGTTCCAGCGCCTAACTTAATAGAGGCCGCCTGACTGTCTGATCTATCCATGTCCATCTGAGCAAATTCGATAAAACCAACAACACCATTACCAGAACGTTGAATTTCAAACGCCGTAGAGGACAAAGTTCCAAGAGGATCATTTCTATGAAAGAGAGGACCATTACCGCCAGTGTTATAAGCCGCAATGGTGACTTGTTGAAAAACCCAGCCGTCACCCGTAGCGGTAGACATATAGAAAGGATGTCTACATTGAGCTATATTGATACGATCAATTAGAGCTTTCTCAAAACAATCATGGTTTGTTTTTGTTTGGTGATTTAGCCCTACTACAATCCCCCTTTCAAAATTAGAGCTAGCCAAAAGACTAGACTGCATATTGGCGAGCTGCACATTACCAGTAGATGTGAAACGTATCCCACAAGTATAAATTTTAGCCTTATCATGATCTTGAGAGACAACGGCATCAAGGTAATATTCACGGCAATTATGTATTGAAAGTGCGGGCTTAACCTGATGAGGCTTAGATCCAATTCCCGGCTCCCCAATATAAACCAATCCAGTGGATGCCCCGCCTATATAATTTGGCTCAGATCTTGAACCGTTGCCTATTTTTAAGGAAAACCCTCCAAAAAGCCCACCCTCATCATCTTTCTTGCCATCCTTGAAGCGTCCGCCGCAATGTATTGTATCATCAATATAATAGCGCCCATAAGCCTCGCCGACACCTTTTTCACGAGTCACCCAGTCAATAAACCGTTGGAAATTTTGCGTGCAGAGTGTTTCCACCTCGCACCCAAAATGCTCCGGCGTGGCAATGCCATAGGGAGCAAGGCCATCCACTCCAAGATCAAAACTTGCGCTCTTTTCACCAGACTTAGAGCTATCACGCTGATAATTTAAGCCCGCAATCGAAAGGACCTCTCCATCCATTAAGGAGGTTGCTGCTATGGCATTCTCTTTCGTACGTTTCGTGAAGCTAACTTTAGGAGTTTCTTTGCTTTTAGCGTCCTGCGCAAATAAGGCACCAATAACGCCAGCACCGACTATAAGCGAGTCTCGTCTATTCGGCAATTTAATGGCTCCGTGTTAAGTACTGCGATCTCAACCCTATAAGCGATTAACTCACATATAAAGCTAATATGTGACATGAATATGTACCGCGCTTAAATTGTGAAATGCGCCATTAAGCAATTCTCAGCCTGTCAACATTATCAAGATACCACTGATAGGTATCTTTTATACCGCGCTCTAAATCAATGCTAGCGCTCCATCCCATGTCAGACAAACGCGTAACATTCATCAATTTACGCATCGTCCCATCTGGTTTCGTAATATCAGTCTTTATGTCACCCTTAAATCCTATGACTTTGGCAATCAATTGCGCGAGTTCCAGAATAGAAATATCCATACCACTGCCAACATTGATATGACTTAAAGTTGGCTGGGTATTCGCTTGATAAATATTGCGCGGCAAATCCAACACAAATAATGAAGCCTCAGCCATATCATCAACATGTAAGAATTCCCGGCGCGGCTTTCCTGATCCCCAAATTGTTACCGCCTCCAAGCCATCACGCGCTGCCTCATGGAAACGGCGAATAAGGGCTGGTAAAACATGACTATTTTCAGGGTGAAAATTATCACCTGGGCCAAAAAGGTTAGTTGGCATAACGCTGCGATAGTCCACAT
>CAYXEB010000054.1:0-8575 GCA_964463835.1 uncultured Hellea sp. | reverse complement strand
AAATTATCACCTGGGCCAAAAAGGTTAGTTGGCATAACGCTGCGATAGTCCACATCATATTGACGATTATAACTTTCACAAAGTTTGATGCCCGCAATTTTAGCAATCGCATAAGGTTCATTTGTGGGCTCTAACACCCCCGTCAATAGAGCACCCTCAGACATAGGTTGCGCAACGGCCTTGGGATAAATACAGGATGACCCTAAAAATAAGAGCTTAGAGACCCCCGATTCATAAGCCTGATGTACAACATTATTTTGAATCATTAGGTTTTCATAAATGAACTCCGCCGGATAAGTATTATTGGCATGAATGCCTCCGACCTTAGCCGCAGCCATAATCACCGCATCCGGCTTTTCAGTTTGAAAAAAATCACGAACGGCCGTCTGACATGTCAGATTAAGTTCTAAACGTGTGCGCGTGATAATCTCGAGCGCCTCTCCTGACTCGCGGCGCTGAAGCAAATTTCGTAAAATGGCCCCGCCAACCATACCCCGATGACCAGCTATAAAAACTTTATGCATTTATTTCTACCCTTCAACAGAAACGGGTAAGTCGTATCCATGCTGTTTAAGAAGAGCATGCCGTTTGGCTGTTTTAAGATCTTCTCTTACCATTTCAGCGCACATTTCCTGAGTGGTAATTTCTGGAATCCATCCTAGTTTCTCTTTTGCCAGAGCGGGGTCACCTAGTAATGTTTCAACTTCAGCTGGCCGGAAATAACGCGGGTCAATTCGCATAATAACGTCGCCAACCTTAAGTGCAGGCGCGTTATCACCCTTAATCTCTTTTATCGTTGCAATTTCATCGATGCCTTCTCCAGAAAATTCCAGTCCGATTCCTAGTTCTTCGGCGGACCAAGTGATAAAGTCACGGACACTATATTGTTTTCCAGTCGCAATAACAAAATCCTCAGCCTCATCTTGTTGAAGCATCATCCATTGCATGCGTACGTAATCTTTAGCATGCCCCCAATCGCGTAGCGCGTTGATGTTGCCCATATGAAGACAAAGTTCGAGCCCTTGCGCAATATTTGCCAGACCACGCGTTATCTTGCGTGTTACAAAAGTTTCTCCGCGTCGCGGGCTCTCATGGTTGAACAAAATTCCATTACAGGCATACATCCCATAAGCTTCGCGATAATTTACCGTTATCCAATAAGAGTATAATTTTGCAACTGCATACGGGCTTCTAGGGTAAAATGGCGTGGTTTCTTTTTGAGGCGTTTCTTGAACCAAACCATAGAGTTCCGAAGTTGAAGCTTGATAGAAGCGGGTCTTTTTCTCCATACCTAGAAAACGGATAGCTTCGAGCAATCTTAATGTCCCAATAGCATCAACATCAGCCGTATATTCTGGCGCCTCAAAACTAACCGCTACATGCGATTGAGCCCCAAGGTTATAGACTTCGTCTGGCTCAATCTCCGAAATGAGACGAGTGAGGTTAGAGGTATCGGTCAGGTCGCCGTAATGTAGTTTAAGGTTCGCGCCATCAACATGAGGGTCTTGGTAAATGTGATCAATACGTGCTGTGTTGAAACTCGAGGCGCGACGCTTAATACCGTGAACCTCATACCCCTTGTCTAAAAGAAATTCAGCGAGGTAAGAACCATCTTGCCCCGTAATTCCAGTAATAAGTGCACGTTTTGCCATTATCTTTTAAGTCCCACTGAATCTCAGACAAAATCGTCTCTACGTCTGGGGACAATATGTCAATAGCTAAACCCTTGAGCCCATGCATAAAGCCGCTCGCATGAATCTCCAGAAAGCGGCACATGGCTGCTATCGCCAAGCCGCACGGTAACCGATGTCACGCTGTAATATTTTTAACATCTTTTAACAAATCTATTGAACACTACACATCCACGAATAATCTCGTATAATTTTATGGTCAGTAAATCCCTTAGCACTCCTCTTAGGCAAAACCAAAGGCCAGTTAAATTTGCATATTCCAATCTATAAATCTAAAAATATAAACGAGAATTTCTTTTATCTGCTAGAGTTTATGCGTGCGTATAAAACGCGGCGGCTTTTTCCTTCAAGACATATGGCACTTAAGATACCACTTTTATAAGCGCCAGTATCAACTGCGATACGATTAGATTTGTCCACCACTTCTTCTACTATTGTATGGCCATGAACAACAACGAGACCATGGTCTTGCTCTGAATCAAGAAATTCACCCCTAATCCACCTCAAATCATTTATATCTTGCTCATGAATAGGAACCCCGGGCCGAATACCAGCATGAACACAAAAATAGTCTCCAAATTGTACACTTTCTGAAAATCTTGATAAAAACCTTATGTGACTTTTTGGTATGGCCGAACAAAGTATATACTCTTGAGCATTCGCAGTTTGATAGAGAATGGCGCCTGGATCGACTCCATAACTTAATGCGGTTGGTTTGCCACCATGATCTAACCAAGAGGATATTAACTCTGGCTCGCCGGATAATGCGCGAACAAGTGACTCTTCGTGATTGCCTGAAATGAGATGTACTTTCGCAAAGTCAGGTTGAAAACTCATCAAAAATTCAACCACACCCTTCGAATCTGGGCCTCGGTCAATGAGATCCCCTAAAAAAATAATATGAGACTCTATTGCCTCGGATATTGCTTTATTCTGCTCTTCTATATCCGCTTTAATATTTTTAATTAACTGTTCGAGTAAATCCAGACGACCGTGCACATCACCAATAGCATAGGCCCGCTTTAACGCAGGACCAGAATATTCCTTTATAGGTTGCGTATTTTGGACGAGTTTACGCTTTTTTAGTTTATTAAAAAGCATGAATTGCCTTCTGCAAAACATTTTCGATGCATTTAGTATCTTTGACGGTCATTTACCTATTTATTATGTCTCTACTATTTCGATATTACGTTTATCATATAACCACCCGTTTTTCATTTTTTATTTCTCTAGATCTTTTACGGGCCCGTGACTGTGTATCTTTATACGGCATCAATAATAAAGCAAGACACGCTGCTGTAACGCAGGCTAAGGCAGGTGTTCTTAACGGATAGTCTACAAAAGAATGACACATTATCATTAGTAACGCTACAGAGGCCGCTCGGCGTATTCGATAGCCCTCCTCTCGTGGCCCAGTCCATTGTTTAACAATTTCAATGATTATTAGAATTCCAACACAGATTAACAAAATCGCGCCTATTATCCCCCACTCAATAACTATTTGGAGATAGTCATTATGAGCATCATTCATATATTTTTTGGAAACCCCTGAAGAATCTTCATAGACTCTATAGATATGCTCGTAACTCCCAAGTCCCGAGCCAAACTGATAATTATCTCTGACTAATGAAAGGCTTTGCTTCCAGACTTCAATACGGGATAGCTCAGTATCATCACTATTGGTAATGCCCAGCCAGTCAAGTGTAGGCACATTAACTAATATCAGCATAAGAAGCGCCAGTGGTAGACCAAATTTTAAATATGTTAAGAGAATGCTCTTTAGTGATGTTGACCGACTTTGGTAAAGTAAAATTGCTGCAGCGAGGCTAGGGACTATCAATATATATCCAGCAGCCGAATCCATTAAAACAATTCCGCTTAGGAACAACACTAGCAGAAAAGCTATAATATTTCGCGGTAAGGCGTTATTCCCGCCAAGCTTATAAGTCCGCATTTCTTCATAGCCTAAAACAGCCAAAAAAGGAATAGCCATCAGTACAAGAGTAGCATTGTGGTTCACATTAGCAAAGAAACCTACAGGATAGCCATTATTTGTAACACTATGCCAATAAAGGGGACTTTCGTCGCCAGTAAAAAGCTGTGCAAAACCAATAATTACGCTTATACCTGCCAGTATAACGAGTGCCCATGAAACCGATTTCGAACTACGCCGCCAACCAATGCTATATAGAGTCATAAAAACGGCTATAGGGGGAATAAAGCCCAATATGCTGGCGAATGTTTCACCTGGTGTAAGGCTTATCGGCAGGCTTATCTCGCCTTGTTGTTTTAAAATTTGATAGCCACTCTCAACGAAAGCTCTATCGCCAAAGGACGTCCAGATTGACATTGGAAGAGGGACAAGTTGTAAAAATGACCAAATTACAATCCCCCCCACTAAAAAGGCTAGACGTCTAAATGTTTGTGTAAATACTGTGTCTTTTACAAAATTTACCAAGAAGAGTAAAATTCCGCACCCCAACAGTTGTAAGAAAAGATGACCTAACAAACCCGAACGACTGGCTCCCCCAAATATAAAAATGACCACAAACATCAATGATACAATGACAGGGACTAATCTTTCTTCCTTAACGTACGGCTTCATGTCTCAATTCTTAAAAAAGAGACATTCATGATTTCCGCTCTTATGGTTCTAGAAAACAGTCCCGGTACACCTTGCAAAGATAATTCCTGAAACACGCAGCCTTCATTAACATTGAACGGAACAACAAAGGTTTGACCAGATTTTGAAATCTCATTGAGTTTCAAATTAAAAAGTTTCGATTTAGTACCGTTACATTTTAATTGCCACTTGAACCCCATCGCTTCTGGGTATTTAGCCCCCTTCATATCAACTCTAAACTCGTACTTACCATGCTCTAGAGCTGAGAGTTGCTTAAGAATATCCGACTGCCCACGACCAAAGAACCTAACAGATAAGCCTGAAGGTTTTTTAAAACTGGCATTTTTTGAAACTATCTTCCAATTGAAAGGCTGGGGCGCCTCAACTTGAACAAATTGATTGTCGAAAGGTTTAGCTGAATTTTGGGATAGCTCTTCAGGCAAAAGGTCTAAAAAGGCCTCGTAAGCGACTTTAGAATCACCGCGTTTTACAAGTTCATTCAGATACAAGGACTGCACTGATGGAAAAACCTTGTAGAGATCATGAAAGAAAGTCGGGTCAGGGGTTTGTCGAGCAATTCGTGCGGCGATAGTTCCTCCAGATTTGGGCTGAACTCTCAGTAACTCATCACGCAAAATGACACGTCCCTGCTCATTATTTGCAATCTCGGCGAGCCAATTGATATACCTCTTAAGTTGAGATGTTTTCAAACTCAATAAATCAAATAAAATACTAATAGCTTTCTTATACTCTCGTTTGCCTAGCGCTTCATGAACCAAAACCTCGCGGGCCAATTCGCTTCTTGGCTTCAACCGCAACATATGCTCTGCAGTTGCATATAACTCCCCTGCACTTGAAGCTTTTGCGGCCTCTATAGCGCCAGCCAGAAAAACAACGTTATTTAATGGCTCTTTGCGTGCAATTTCCTTTACTAATTTAGAATCAACTTGTCTGCCTGCAGATATGTCATCAGATAATTGTTCTGCAAGAGTTTCCGTCTGCAACCAAGGATCAATATTTGGAATGAGAGCTCGCTTAAAATCCCCCCCTAGGACTAGAAGTCTAACGCAGCACACTATTAAAAGCCAAAATAAAAGAAGATTTATAGTAAAGCCGACAACTTTTTTGCTCACGTGCTTGTCTCTGCCTCAACCGTATCAGTTTCAGTAGTTCCAAAGAGACTAATTTTCTTAAAAACCTCAACTCTATTATTTTTATCAGGTTTTTCTTGCGCCCCATAACCGTAATAACTGTAGTAATAACCATCCTTTTTAGCGTCAAACTTAGTCAAAAGAGCCCCTATAACATTTGATTGGCTATCACGCATGCGGTTAATAGTTCTCATAACATCGGGGGTACGATTTCTCCCGGATTGAACGACAATAAGAACACCTTTACATAATGACCCTAAAATAGGGCTATCCGAGAAACTTAAGACAGGAGGTGTATCAACAATAACTATTTCGAAATTATCTTCTGCTTCTTGGAGGATTTCTTTCAATCGTCTACCAGATAGGAGTTCAGATGCATTAGGGGGAATAGCACCCACTGGCAATAAAGATAACCCTTCAACCTTATCAGATTTACAAACCTCCGACATCATATCATTGTTACTCGTGAGAAGACTTGAGAGGCCTTTAGATTTAAGGGGCGAAGCAAGAAATGAAGGTTTGCGCATATCCGCATCGATAATCAAAACAGACTTCCCCATCTTGGCAAAGGCCACGGCGATGGAAGTTGTCATACTTGTCTTACCCTCATTTGGACCAGTGCTTGTTATGGCAATTGTATTCGGTACGCCTTCAGACGTAGCAAATTCAAGAGATGTAAGACTTGAGAAAACACCTTCTGTAATAGGGGATCTTGGATCGCCTAACTCGCGAAGAATATCTGGTTTGCCTTTAATTTTAGGGATGATTCCGATTACTGGAATCATAAGTTTTCTTTTTATATCTTGGGGCGTTTTGATTTTATCATCAATATAATTCATAAATAAAGCAAGACATACCCCCAGCGTCGTGCTTAGAAGTAATGCCCGAAGTAATATACTTACAATGTTTGGCTTAAAGGGGTGTTTAGGTTTTATCGCACGATCAACAATAGAGGCTTGGCTGGAGCCTACATTACCGGAGATGTCTTTTAGCCTCTGTAATAACGCCTCATATTGTGAACGGTTAGTATCAACTTCTCTCTGCAGAATCGTATATTTAATGCTTCGATTTCTCAAGTCTTGAAGCGTAGATTTTAGTTGAGACATACGATTTTTGATAGATTTTTCTTTTGCTTCAGCTGCTTTGTAATCCTTCTCTAAGGCTATTAAAGCATTTACACGTTGGCCCTGAATTTCAACTTCAACCGCATCTATTCGAGCCTGAAGACTAAGCATGTCAGGATATTGAGGTTTAAATAACGCTAATCTCTCAACATATTCAGCTTTTAGCTCTGACTTAGTTTCATTCAAACGTATATATTCACTATCTTGTAGGAGTTGGCTTGTTATTCTTGACGATTTTGCATCATCAAATTCACGTTCTAGGGTAATACGCTCTAGTTCGGCAGCAATCTGCTCTTCATTAAGGTCGATCAGAGCATCAGCTTCCAATGAAGCTTCCTGCCCGTTTCTTTCCAGCTCAAGAATATTATTAGCTTGAGCATAGGCTACCAATTCCTGTTCCTTATTTTCAAGGACTTGTTTTGTCAAAGCTAGGCGTTTCGTTAAAAACTCGCGGGCATATGCCGTTGTCTCATATTTTCGATCCAGAGCCGATTCAATGAAGCTTTCAACCAAAGCATTAGGAATCCGCTCAACTTCTGCTGGAATAGGTGAAATAAACTCAACACTAACAACTCGGCTTCGCCCCCTTGGTATAACACTCGTATGCTTCATTATCTTTTCCGAAGCCTGCTTTAGCCTTTCATCATAGTCTAAAGTTTGATCTGCATAATTTGGGTCCAGCTCCAATCCATTCAGTTCGACAACTCTCTCGGCTAGAGACCTGCTTTGTAGTAGCTCATACTGCGTTTCCATAAAAACAGCATCAGCGACATTCACAGGGTCAACAGACGACCCCGCAATAATGCGAGTCTCTTGTTTTTGGAATTCGATTGTTGCTTGCCCTTTATAGATAGGGGTCATTTGCATCGCGATTAAAGCTCCGGCCAATAATCCCAACATAGTTATAGCAATAATCACCCATTTACGCTGAAACAGGACCTCAAAAATGAGACGTACATCTAAGCCATTTCTTTCGAGTTCTGTACCATACATATTACCATATGGCGAATTACCATATGGCGAATAGGACGAATAGGACGAAGGGTCGCCGGGGAGATAATTCCCCGATTTATATGGGTGAATAACTCCCCCCGACCTCTGAATTTCACGGTCGTATGAATTTTCGTGATAGTTCATATTGCGATGACTTTAATTCTAAAATACCCGGAAAAATGCCGCGATGGGGGCAAATCTAATAAATTCTCTGTAAGCTTTTTTCGCGCCATCACCATCAACAACTACGATATCATTCCCATAAATCAGAGGGTCCTGCAAAGCGCCACGTCTTACTTGTTTCAAATCAAACAGGGCTGCTTGCCGCTCTCCTTGCACCTGTCTCACGACCAATACCTTATTGATATCTGCAAATTCAGACTCGCCCCCTGCCAATGCTACAGCCTGAAGCAAAGTCAGTCGACCGTCTTTATCATAAATGCCCGGCTTGTTGACAGACCCTTCAACTGTAATTTGCTCTCCTACAGAATCCAAAATCAAGACTGAAACATCCGGGTTTTGCAGATAATCAACAGCCAAGCGTGTCTCAATCTCTTTTGACAACTCTAGAGACGTATAGCCTTCGACAAGGACTTCACCAATAAGTGGCATTTTAATGCGACCTGAATTATCCACTTGATGATTACCGTCGAGATCTGGAACGTCATAGACAGTTATCGCAATCTTATCATGCTTGGAAATTCGAAGATCCCCTCCTCTTTCTATGGTTGTACTATCAGGGAGAGTGAATTCTTGGGTAGGGACTGTAACTGGACTAGTCGTCTGGCAAGCCACAACAAACCCTCCAAAGAACACCGACAGAATAAACTGGATAGAATTTTGCGCCATCGCCAAACACCTTGTATTTTCACTATAATTTTGTTAACATCAATACAGCGCAGCGTAATGCCGTGAATATATCTATCACATATATGTATTAATTTCGCAATACAATTACTAATCTCACATAATTATCACTTAAATCATTACGTT
>CAYXEB010000053.1:0-15135 GCA_964463835.1 uncultured Hellea sp. | reverse complement strand
GCTTTTTGTGGCTCGCTCCCGCGCGCTGAGCATGTGGTGCAATGGGGCGGGTCGGATGTCTGGAAAGTCGGCGGTAAGCTTTTTGCGATGGCGAGAGAAGGCGAGAACGGATTTCAGGTCACCTTTAAAGCCACAGAAATCGGTTATGAAGTCATGCGCGAAATGGAAGGTCTGCGCCCCGCGCCTTATCTGGCGTCTCGTGGAATGAAATGGATCCAGCATTACGGCCCGCCCGGCCTTGATGATGCCGGCCTTAAAGAGCATATTGAATCCTCTTATCATATGGCGATTAAGCGCCTGACGAAAAAAGCGCGGGCTGAGATGGGACTATAGACATTTTGCCGCCTTGAATATTCTCGCGTTAAAAGCCATGCCCGTGTTGAACTTGTTCAGTTAGGAACTCTATGACATTCCGCCTGCCCCAAAATCTCTCAACTCAACTAGATACAAATACGGGCACGAGTGTGCTTGAGGCGGAGATATTAGCTGAACATGCAGCTGCGCTGGGTCATCAAGGCCGCCTAGTTGAAAAGGCGATCAAGGCCTATGAAGCTGCGGCCAACTTACCTGCACAGGAGCAAGACGTTTTGTTAAACGCGGCAGCAGAAGCGGTTTTTAATTACTTCATTCAAAGAGAAGCTATCGGTATCAATAATCACGATCACCCGATAAAATTTTATAATATAACACCTCTTATTTTGGCGCGGTTAGGCACTAGGTAAACAGTTATCTCTCTTGACACCCCTTACTGATTACTTGCCCCGCGCCGAAACAAGCGGCCATCCATAATGAGAAGCCCTAATCCAATCAGGGACATGCCTATAGCCTGTGGCCATGAAAATGGCTCGCTGAGAATAAACACACCTAATAAAATAGCTGAGATGGGAACAAGAAATGTGACAATCGAGGCATTGGTCGCTCCAGCGCTGGCGATTAAGCGGAAATATATAATATAGGCCAGAACCGTCGAGAAGAACGCCAAACACAGAATGGTCACCCAGATAAGGGGCGAGGCGCTCATCAGGCTCGCTAGCGGGTCATCAATGATCAGTGTGAGGGGAAGTAACATCAGCGTGGCCAGTAAGGTCTGCCCTGCGGCGATGATTAAGGGCGATAGGCCCATGGCTTTAAATCTGCGGGACCAGACGGCGGCGAATGCGTAAGATATAGCCGCGCCTAGAACGGCGATCTGCCCTATAACGTTTCCAGACTTTAACCCATTTACGAAGACTTCCGGACCTATCATCACTACGGTGCCGGCAAGGCCCAGTAATACGCCGATTAATCTACCTTGGCTTATGCGCTCATCGGCCAGCAACGCCCCGGCAACAAGCACTGTAAAAAAGGGCGTCGTCGCGTTGAGGATGGAAGATAAGCCCGCCGTAATATAGGTCTGTCCCCAAACAATCAGGAAAAAGGGAATGGCGTTATTAAGCAGCCCAACAACAAAAAGAGCCATCCAGGCTTGCTGCGTTTTCGGGATAGCAATACGCCGCGCGAAAATGAGAAGCCATAACACCAGGGCCGCAATACCCACGCGAAGATTGACGATTGTTAGCGGCCGCCAATGCTCCAGTAAAATTTCAAAAAAGAAAAATGATCCGCCCCACAGCACCGAGAGGAAAAGCAGGAGCACTATATCTAATGGCCTCATTTGCTGCGTTATGGCTGATGTATCTGGCATTATTCCCCTTGCGGGAAAGACTATCAGCTAAGCGCCTTATATCAAGCGTGGGTCTGTTCTATTTGACCAAACGAGACTTTGGATATGTCGCGTGCCATCCAAACCAGAATGCGCGGTTATAGGGCAGGCGTTTAAGGACATCGCCATCGGCGGAGATAAGTTTACTCTCGCTTAAGGTCCAACTTTTGCCATTTGAATCTATGGCCGTTGCATCGCCGTCAAAGCTCTTAAATTTCAACCCTTTGGGATCATAGACGCGGTTCGCGCCCGTTTTGTCAGTGAGAACAAGAATATTTTGTGTCCCAAGACTATCTTCATAGACGGGTGTTTTTGCTAAGAATTTCGCCGATATAGCGAGCTGCTCGCGCGGGTTAGATTTAAACCGCAAGGCTAGGACTTCTTCCTTATTTTTTAAACGTTGATCATTATAGGGCGTATTGAACATGAGCCGATCAGTTGAAAAATATTCATGGTAAGCTACACCTTCGCCGTAATCACGCCTATGGCCCGTATCCAGCGATAAAACCTGTGTATCAGGATGACGCCGTTTCCATTCGCCCCATGTCGTGGTGACGACGCTCTGATGTTGCAGGGCGATATCTTTACCAACCAATGGACCAAGAACAGGCTCGCCCTTAATTGTATTCCATAGCGACTGTGTGGCCTTGTCATACATGAGCTTATTGGAACGATAAAGAAAGCCAGAGGTACCTATCTCGTGGGAAAGACCTTTCGCATCTGTTTCATATAGAATGACGGTGCCGCAAAGTGTGCAATAGACGCCTGCGAAATCCGTTCCGCCGACAGTATCAACAAACATCTCATGCCAGGCTAAAATACGCTTGGGATAGGCCCGTACATCGCCGTTAACTTCGATGCCAAAAATAACATTATCGTCTTCAAGGTAATCCGCTTCGCTAGCTTTTAACATTTTGGGCTGACGCAGAGGAGGGATGCCGTCTTGAACGACGCCGCCCCACCTGATTTCATCCAGTCTTATCTGAGCTGAGTGTCCGCGGTTTCTGAAGTATTTAGCAAATTTCGGGTCGATAACGCTGTAAAATTCAGCTTTGAAATTATCATAACCTGCGGTTTTTATTTCAGGTTGATTCCAAAGCCAGCGGAACCAAGCATTTACATCCGTGCCAAAACTCTGACCCGTGGTTGCAGAGAGGTGCCGCAATAAAGCGCGCCGTGTTTCTGAATCGGGCACAAAGTGAAAAATTTCTAGGGTCGGCGCGATATAGGCCGGGGAATATCTATCGGCAAGATCTGATAATTGCTGATCTTTAACCGCGTTAGACTCTGGAATAAGCAAAGAAAATATCAACTCCTGATCTTCATCGGTGAGGGTGTACTCTTTGTCAGCTATTGGGTTGGCGGCGATAGTTTGGGCCGGTATCGTAGCGCTTGTTTTGGCTTGCGCGGTTTTCACCACGGCAGGTTTATCTACGATTGTTTGAGTCTGTGCCGTACGATTTTGAGCGACAGCGTAGCTTGCGCCAACGGCTATAATTGCCCCAGCAGCGAGAAGTCCGATTTTAGACGCCATTTCATTACCTCATTCCAATGTTAGCCTAACATCATATATGAGGATTGAATTATCACACGTCACAAGAACGGTTGCGGTTATAAAATCGCCGTGAGTGCCTTGTGATGAACGGGCCGGTCATTAGCCTTCGATAAGGCCTGATGTGCCTGCCGCTTTGAGCATAGCTTCTTGTAACTTTTCAAAGGCGCGAGCTTCGATTTGGCGAATACGCTCGCGCGAGACATTGTAAATACCAGCTAGGTCTTCGAGTGTCATGGGTTTATCGGCGAGGCGGCGTTTGGCGATGATATCGCGCTCGCGATCATTAAGGTCTCCCATGGCGTCTTTGAGTAAATCCATACGTGCGTCATGCTCTTCACTATCCGCGTAAACCGTTTCTTGTGACTCGCTATCATCTTGCAGCCAATCTTGCCATTGCGCCGTTCCGTCATCTCCGCCAATCGTTACGTTAAGAGAGGCGTCGCCGCCGCCCGACATACGGCGGTTCATAGAGGTGACTTCAGACTCTTTGACATTAAGTTTGGTGGCGATTTTAGCGAGGTTTTCTGGTGTGAGGTCGCCTTCCTCAATGGCTTTCATTTCGCCTTTGAGGCGGCGTAAATTAAAGAAGAGCTTTTTTTGTGCGGCCGTTGTACCCATTTTGACAAGAGACCAAGAGCGCAAGACATATTCCTGTATAGCAGCGCGTATCCACCACATAGCATAGGTGGAGAGGCGGAAGCCCTTATCGGGGTCGAATTTTTTGACGGCTTGCATTAAACCTACATTGCCTTCGGAAATGACTTCACCAATGGGCAGGCCATAACCGCGATATCCCATGGCGATTTTAGCCACGAGGCGTAAATGCGAGGTGACCATTTTTTCCGCAGCGGCCGAATCTTGGTGCTCAACCCAACGTTTGGCCAGCATAAATTCTTCGTCTTTTTCCAACATCGGATATTTACGCACTTCCTGTAAATATCTGTTCAAACCTTGTTCTGGCGACAAGCTAACAGACAGGCTCATATTGCCTGAATAAGAGGCGTCAGACTTTGACGCAGCTTTTGCTTTACGCTTAATTGGTAATGTTGTCTTTTTATCAGTCATTAAGACCCTCCAGCACTCATATATAAGAGATGAATTTGGGTTTTAAAGGTTGGTTTGAAAAAAATTAGGCTTTTGAGTGTATACAAGTTTTGGCTGCGGGAAGACCATCGGATTTATCTTTAGTCAAAACTTTCACGTCAGGAGTTTGCGAGGCGTTATATTGCACCTCGACAAGAATGGACTTGGTGAGAGCAGGTCCTTTGCGGGCAATCGTACCTTTTTCAGATGTGTAAACTATTTGAATGTCCGAGTTTTCTAATTCTGTGCAGGTTGCGTTTGCGCCTGGCATACGAGCATTTTCGCCAAAAACATTTCCATTTATACTTCCCTCTGCGTACAGATTGACCCTCACAGGGCCAATCATATTTTTTGTAATGATAGCGAAAGGCGCATTGGCTGATACCATAAAGCGAGTGAAACCGGGTTCCGAGGGAAGTTTAACATTGATTGCGCGCTGCGGCGTTTCAAAGGCTTTGCGAAGATTATCTGTCATACCGGATTTATAAAAGGTGTGACCAGCAATGGGCAGCATTAAGGCTTCTAGAGCGAGCAAACCTAAAACTATATACCGTTTTTTCATGTCATGCCTAACAGGAGTTACCGGTAACTAGATGCAAATTTAGTGCCGAACGACCCAAGGGCTAGTCATTTTATTGATTAGAGGATATACCGCGGGCGATGATGGACAATCCGCATAAAGCTTTGATTATGTTCTCAGGGGGACAGGATTCGGCGACCTGTTTGGCCTGGGCGCTTGAGCGCTATGCTTATGTCGAAACCGTCGGCTTTAACTATGAGCAGCGCCATGCGGTAGAGATGAGTTCTCGGCAGATTCTGCTGGAAAGTTTCAAAACACGTTTTCCCAATTGGATCGAAAAACTTGGTGAAGATCATATTGTTGACTTATCCGCGTTAGGCGCGATTAGCGAAACCGCTTTGACGCGTGATGTTGAAATCACATTATCAGAGGATGGATTGCCGAGCACCTTTGTTCCGGGGCGCAATTTAATATTTTTAAATTTTGCCGCAGCTTTGGGCTATCGTCGAGATCTCACAACACTGATAGGCGGTATGTGTGAAGCGGACTTTTCGGGCTATCCCGATTGCAGAATTGAGACGTTAAATGCTCAAATGAAGGCCATCTCTTTAGGTATGGAAAAGACCTTTACGCTTGAAACTCCTTTGATGAACCTCTCCAAAGCCGGGGCTTGGGAGCTGGCTTACAAACTCGGAGGGCAGGCTTTGATCGAGATTATTCTTGAAGATACTCACACCTGTTATCTTGGAGAGCGCGGGAAGCGCCATGACTGGGGCTATGGATGTGGAAGCTGCCCTGCTTGTGAGCTGCGAGCGCAAGGCTGGGAAAAATATTCTTCGGGACGATTTAACCGATGAGTTACTCTGTCAAAGAAATCTATCTCACGGTTCAAGGCGAGGGCGCACAGACTGGTCAACTTGCTGTATTTTTACGTTTCGCAGGATGTAATCTTTGGAGCGGATTGGAGCGAGATAGAGCTTCTGCTGTTTGTAAATTTTGCGATACGGATTTTATAGGCACGAACGGGCCTGGAGGCGGCAAATTTAAATCGGCAAAGGCTCTGGCTGAAACTGTGATGTCTCACTGGCCTGATGATACGTCTCAGAGAGGAGAAAAGTGGGTGGTCTGCACGGGCGGCGAACCTATTCTTCAACTCGACGCAGCTCTCATTGTGTCGCTGCATATAGTAGGATTTAAAATTGCTGTGGAAACGAATGGGACCTTACAGGTTCCCACTGGTTTAGATTGGATATGCGTTTCTCCGAAAGCGGACGCGCCTTTAGTGCAACAATCGGGTCACGAGCTCAAGCTTGTCTATCCGCAAGCGGAGAATGCTCCGGAAGATTTCGCAATGCTTGATTTTGAGGTGTTTAGCCTCCAACCCCTTGATGACAAAAATAAAGTTGCCAATGAAAAAGCGGCTTTCGATTATTGCTTAAAACATCCCATGTGGCGTCTCTCAACGCAAACGCATAAATATATAGGCGTCCCTTAGTTGCTAAGCACCTTAGCCGCTCTATTAGCATAGCGGTCAAATGCGCGGTAAGTATCAGACCAAGTTGACCCGAAGCTTGCGTCTCTTAGATCATTTTCATACCAACGGTAATTAATAGTTCCGAGAGAACGTCCGTCACGGGTCACCAGTTCGCTTTCAATTTCAGCTCCGCCTAGGGCAATGCTTCGAAAAGAAAGACTGACGTCACGACTTTGTTGTTCAAATGTTGGTCGGTTAGGCTTCGCATCAGTCAATGTCACCCGCAATATTGTCGAGGCATTTTCTGAAATAGTTATACCTTTCTTCGAAAACCTTTTTTCGATCTTTGATTGGAGTCTTTTTGTCAGTAACGCTAACTCTTTGTCTCCATAATAACCATTATTTGCAAATCCAGAATTCAATCGTAATGAACCGTTTCTGTCTCTTATGGACTTAGGTAGATTATTGGCGCGATACGCTAAGTCTTCTGAAAGACCAATTTCGATCTTAACGGCTGACGATAGGGGTTCGCTTATCGTAGAGTTATACCGAATACTTTTGGCAAAGGCTGGTGCCGAAAATAAGAGGGATGCCGTAAGCAGGGAAGAAGTCAAAATTTTACGCATCGTGGTCTCCGTTCTGTTAAAACATAACAGATTTATACGTTTTTTCAATGTTGATTGGGGGTCACATTGCTGTGAAGTTTATGAAACAACGTCCACAAAGACGC
The DNA here is from genome assembly GCA_964463835.1 of uncultured Hellea sp. Classification (GTDB taxonomy): domain Bacteria; phylum Pseudomonadota; class Alphaproteobacteria; order Caulobacterales; family Maricaulaceae; genus Hellea. The sequence goes on along the minus strand of CAYXEB010000053.1, from coordinate 8,071 downwards.
CCAAAAGATTTTTTACGCCTTTGAGCGCGGCCAGCTCTGCATCAAGTTCAACGGCCTTGAATTCGCGTGTAACTTCTAAGATTTTTCCGCCAGTATCCACGGCTTGCGTCGTCATGCTTAGGACCCTAGCAGAGGTATCTAAGGCTTTATCCGTAATTTTTACAGGTACGGTTCCCATATAATAAACACCTTTACCTACAGCGGCAACGGATTTCGCAGCAAATTCTCCCGTCTTATAAACGCCTTTACCTGTATAAAAAACACCTTTGCCTGCAAGTTCGCCTGTCTTGTAAACACCTTTACCTGTGTAATAGACGCTTTTACCTGCAATTTCGCCCGTCTTATAAGCAGCCTTAAACGGTAATGCGGCCACTTTCCCAGTAGCTTTTGCGACTTGGCATCCCGACAATCCCATCAAGGAAAATGACAAAATGCAAAGGGTGCTGATTTTAAACGACATATTCTTTCTCATCCTGATTTGCCGTCTTGTAACAAAACATCGGTAAAAAATATTTACGAAACACAGTAAATAAAAGGTTGTCTTTGAATGCTTTAACGACGTGTAGGTCGTTGTCGCCGTCCATCTTGTCCGCCGCCTTGACGCCTACCCTCCGCACGCCTGTTACCTCCACGAGATTCAGACCTTGACCGCCTGGGCATTTCAAAAACACTAACCATTTCTTCAAAGCTGATAATCCCATCATTATCTTTGTCATTTCTTTTTTGGATGTATGAAAAGGCCTTGTCGAACTCGGCTTTACTGACGCGTTGATCATAGTCTTTATCAAAAGAAATATTTCCCGGGCGGGCATCCAGAGACCCTAAGGATGCCTTACGCCAATCTTCAAGTTCGAAGAGGCTCAATGTCCCGCTTGCGTCTTTATCCGCTTTTTCAAAGGAGGCGGTTAGGCCTGCCGCGTATTCACTATTATCAATGGAATAATCACGATTTTTATCAAAGCTGGCAAGTAAAAGGGCCGCGGGCGATATAGACGTTATTGGACCTTTGATACGTTCTCCGCGCTCTTCAAGTTTCTTACTGGGAATTTGTTCGACCTCTTCTTGTGGGAGTTCCACGGATTGCGCCAATGCCGAAAAACTCGTCATTGTAAAGATAGTTATGATGACCTTGCCATAGATACGAAATGTCATGTTGAGCTTTCAGATAGTTAGCGGAATTGGGACGCCAATGATTTGTTTGTACTACACTTTCTAGTTAAATTTTAGCCGTTAATATATCAACCGATTATATCACACGCCTTCGCGACGCCATGCCCACATCAAGCATATTAAGGCGAGAAGGAAGAACAACCACCCTGGAGCCAGCGGAGAGCGTTTTGAGGCTCGTACTGTGTAATCTTCATGTGCGATTAGGCCCATCCAATTTGTGTCAGAGGCTTTCCGTCCTGCTTGCACACGTCTTATTTCAGGAATGTTACCCGTTAAAGCGGTTAGGTGCTGACTGCCGCCGGTATTATCGGCCAAAGGCGCTAAGACACCTAGTGTTGGCAAAAGCTGTGCGTATTCTTTCGGGTTTAAGGCCCCAATTGCCGTAATGGTGCTCACGTCGCCGTTTTCTAAACGGTAAGCACCTTGTCCCGCGGATTTAACGCTACCGCGATAAATGCCTTCGGATGTTTTTGATAGGGTAACCTTTTCACTTGTGCCGTCAGGTTTTTTAACCGTGACTTTCTGCACCCCGTCTTCAAGCGTGCGTCTTTCTATAGCAAGTAGACCGTTTTCAGCTTTCGCCGTTAATTTCTCTGCGTCAAGGTCAGGTTCCCCCATCAACCAATGGGCGGTCCGGCGGAACATTTCACTATAAGGCCCGCCGCCATCAAAACCCTTGGCCCAAAGCCACGCTTGATCAGACATTAACATAGCCACGCGGCCTTCACCGATCTTATCAATGACTAAGAGGGGGGCAGCGTCGGGGCCCTCCATCAGGACATTTCCGCTAATGGGTTTATTATCGATTATACGAAACCATTTTCCCCAAAGTTTATCATCTTTTCCAGAAAAGGAAGATGTGATGGGATGACGGCGACCTTTGGCGTTAAGCTCAGGTTTAAAGGCTTCGTTTGTTGTCTCCCCGGTCGGGCGTGAGGGTAGAACGGCAGCCAAGGGAGATCGGTAAATGCTCTCTTCCTCAGCAAATGCCGGGCCAGTCGCAACAAGCAGTGCGCCTCCGTCTTCAACATATTGCGAGACATTTTGAAGGTAATAGGGAGATAATATCGGGGTTGAGCGCCCGCTTCTACTAGGTTGAAATCGGCGTTTGAAATGGTCGAAGATAATTAAATCAAATTCTGAAAGCTTCTCTTCAAAAAGTTGCCGTGTGGGGAAGGCAATCAAGGATAATTCATTTTGCCGGGCATTGGTGTTTTTTACGCGAGGATTGGTCAAAATTGTAAATTGCACGAGATCAACGGCTGGGTCACTTTTAAGGAGGTTGCGCCATGAGCGTCCGCCGTTATGCGGCTCTCCCGTCACGAGCAGGACACGCATTCGGTCGCGAATACCAGAAATCTCGGCCACAAAGACATTGTTGTTGAGGGTAAGCTCGCCTGATTCAACGGGCTTCACCGTTAGCTCAACCGTATTACTGCCTCGGCGTTCGATTTCGATAGGTATGGAAATTCTGTTCCCAATTGTAGCCGGAAAGCGAGCTTTGGTTTCGCCATTGAGTTTAATCTCAATTTGAGCGCGCTCACCATCAAATCCGGGGTCATCCACGCGGATTTCAAATTCAGCCTGTTCGCCGACCAGGCCATAGCGCGGGGCAACAATCGCACTTATGCGCCTATCACGCGCTGTTTCTTGTCCAACAATAATGCTGTGAAACGGGATGGCCTTGGGAAGTAAATTATGCGCGTTTTCGGGCATGTCATGAATTTGCCCATCTGTAATGGCAATGATGCCTGCGAGCCGGCTGGCGGGCATATTGCCGAGGCCCTCAATCAATGTGCTTGTTAAGCGCGTTCCGTCCGAGTTAGGCCTAATAATTGCTGTACTAACCTCTAAAGTCGGGTCGGTTTTAAGCTTATCGAGCAAAGCCTCGTATGTTTTATCGGCGGCTTCGGCACGTTCGCCGAGTAGCATCGAAGAGGACTCGTCTTTGATAATTAAGACAGCATCTTGCAGCGGGTCACGGTCTTCAATAACGGTTTGCGGATTTAGGAGCGCCAATACTATAAAGAGCCCTGCGAGCAGACGTAAAAAATAGCTCCGCAGTCGCCCAATGCCAGAGGCGAGCGCCGCGATGAATATCAAAATCCCAAGTCCAATAATCCATACATTGCCTAGAAGCGGATCAAAGGCGATATTGGGTAAATTATTAAAGAGACGGTCAAGCATTAGGGCCTCTCTTTCCCTAGATCGGTAGGGGATATTTTTTGCCGTCCAAGGCGTTCAATCAGCGCTGCAGCGTGAACCTGATCAGCTTTGTAATTACCCGATAAAGCATACATGGCGACATTGACGCCTGCTCTGACGGACATTTCTCTTTGACGCGGAATATCTTTTTCGAGTTCGGCAAGCTCATTACCGTCTTCATCTAAAGCCCAACCAGCCGCCCAATCATTGGCGGTGATAATAACGGAGCTTACGCCGTCTCGCGCGGCGCCGTTTGTATCTTTATCGACCCATACAGCTCCGTTGGCCCAGCGGCCCGGAAAGCTCTGGAGGAGATAAAATGACTTTGTTAAAACGTGACTTTCAGGGGCTTTGACTAATCTTGGTATATCAAGCTTTTCCGTGACAGTTGCTAATCCTGGATGCGGTGCTGACCCGCGTAAAATACGGTCACCTTCGTCTTGGGTGTCAAAGACAATTGTTCCCCCGCCAGCCATATAGGCATTTAAATTGGCGTTGGCTTTATCGGATAAGGGCTGGGCATCACGCGTGATGGGCCAATAAAGGAAGGGATAGAATACAAGGTCGTCTGTCTCGGGATTGACGGCTTTTGTTCCTGCAGGTTCTATTGTTGTGCGCAAGGTGAGCTGACGCGCCAAACTCTCGAGGGCGACATCGCTCATGTGGTCAATGAGGCCATCATTTGTTTTGATATAGGCTAGATGTAAAGCGGTGGCGGCGCTCAGGTTTTTATCCTGCGTCCAGCTGTCAACAGGCCAAACCATAATTGTCGCGAGGATAAATCCAGCCAAGGCTTTGCCGAATTTAGGTTTTAAATAGGAGAGGCGTCCTGAAGAGATCAAGGCGAAGAGCGCGTCCAGTGCTAACATAAATAGAGCTATACCTAACAATATACCGCCAATGGTTCGGGCTTTTGTCAGGCCGTATTGGGTAAGCGTAATGCCGGTTTGCGTGCCGATAGGCTTGATGTCCTCTGGCGTTTTTATAGTGTTCAAAGCTCTTCGCCGCGCGCCTTGACGATAAAGCCCCGGTAAATGGGTTGGAGAAATTTCTACATTTTCAAATTCGGCGTCAGACAGACTAGCGGCCTCAATCGGCGGGGATTCAAGACGGCCATAACCGTTTAACACGCGCTCTGGGGCCCAGTCTCCTGAACTATCCTGATTGCGCGACGGGGTTGCGCGGGCAAGAGGCAGGATACGGCGCAACATATTCACATAGAGCGCGCCTACGGGCAGGTTCGACCAATCGGGCCCAGCTGTAACATGGAACAGGACGATACGGCCAAGTTCTTGCGAGGCTGATGTCACAATAGGCGAGCCATCTTCAAGACGGGCCCAAGTTTTCGTATCGGTCTCGATACCGGGTTCTGCCATAACTTGGCGTTTTACTTTTATATCATCAGGTATGGCGAGGCCAAAAAAGGGACTTTCTGTGGAGAAGGGCGCTAGTTTTTGCGGCTCTTCCCACGTTAGCGCGCCGCCTAAAGCCCTTCCGCCTGAGCGAAGGGCGACAGGTAATAATGTGTCGGGACGTTCCGCCAGCTTTTCTCCAGCAAAACGAATTAATAAACCGCCTGTTTCTACATAGTCTTTCAACTCATCATTAATTGTGCGCGCAATATCAGGCATGACGAGAATGCTAGGCGATAATGGCAATAGGTCTTCAAGGGTGCCTTCAAAAATATCTGCGTAAGGCGATAGCGCCGTTTTGGCGTAGAAGGGCTCTGATAGTAATGGGTTGGCTAAGTCTTTAGCGGGCGTCACTACGCCGATAAGGGGCCGTCCCCAACTATCATCAAGCAAGGTCACAGCGCCTGCCGAGCTAATCCCATTGGCTTTAATAATATTGACTCGAGAGCGAAGCTCGCTGGGAAGCTTGAATTCGGCTTCGGCGCGCGAAGAGCCGGGCGCAAAGCTAACATCCGCACGGCCTATAACGCGGCTATCTTTGCCATTTGCGACGATTTCTATATTTCTGAGGCCAGAGTTATTAGGGCGGTGCCAAACGGACTTAAATCCGTCAGGCGTTTCGCGAATTTCGCCGGGTATAACAATGCTAGATTCCGAAATGGGGTCTAGACGCGCCGCATTACCAGCTTTTTTTAAAACCTGGCCCAAATCATCAGCCTGACCAAAGTCAACGCCAGAGGAGAGCCAGACGGCCTCGCTTCCCGATATATCCATAGTCGACAGGATTCTTGTTACTTCTTGGCGGCGCGAGGGCAAAGCTTTGGGGCGTAATGTTTTGACCGCGCGTATAGCGTCCTCAGCAGGTCCGAACTTTGCATCACTAGATGGCGTTGTTGTTGTCATCCATAGGACGTCGACATTTTTACGTCGAGCATCAGCGAGTTTGGCTTCAGCTTCACGCATAACATTGGTCCAGTTGGGAGCCGCGTCCCAGCCATCGTCGATAATTAAGGTCAAAGGCCGCGTGGTTATACCTTCATCTTGTTGCAAAATTGGGCGTGCCAGCGCGACGGCTAAAATAGCACCCAATAAAATACGAAATAAGAGTAGCCACAACGGCGTCGAGTCTGGCGTTTCTTCTTCGGTGACGACATCTTTGAGAATTCTAAGCGGAGGAAAGGTTTCTTTCTTAGGTGATGGCGGTGTCACCCTCAAAATCCACCAAATAATTGGCAAAAGAAGTAAGCCAAGTAAAACCAACGGGGCTAAAAATGTAATCGGGCCAAGAGTCACAGCGCTTCTCCTGCCATGGCGCTATAAAGCGCGGTCAGGGCAGCGTTGGCGGGTTTACTGGTGTCATGGCGAATGAGGGGCCAGCCTAAACGGCTTGCGGTTCGCTCTAACGCCTCGCAGTGGGCCTTAAATTTCGCTTTATAAGTCTCTTGGGCGCGTTCGGCCCGGCCTACCAATATTGGTTCGAGTTTAGACAGGCCGGGTACGCGGAGCTGTACGCGGCCTTTAAAGGGAAATTCGCGCTCAGCTGGGTCGATTATGTGTAGCAATATGCCTTTGGCAGGCCGTCCTGAAAGACGTGATATCCGCGCGCGCCAAATCTCTTGGGATTCGAGAAAGTCAGAGGCGATCACAAGACGGGCATGGGCGGGTATATCTCCGTCAAGGGTTTTGGCATTACCCTGGGAGACCGCTAAACGCTGAGAAATACGTTCCAGTCCAACGCGGCCTGAACGCGGTTTTTCTGACTCGCCGATTACCGCACAGCGCTCGCCTGCGCGCATTAAAAGAGAGGCCAAAGCCATCGATAAAACCGTCGCGCGGTCTTGTTTTGTTGGATGTTTTTTAGAGGATTGCCAATCCATGCCAGGCGCGCCGTCACGCCAGAAATAAACCGTATTCGCCGCTTCCCATTCCGTTTCTCGGATATAAATTTGATCGCCCCGTGCTGATCTGCGCCAATCAATTTGGTTGGTCGCGTCCGTGGGGTGGTAATTTCGATATTGCCAAAAGGTCTCACCTTGGCCGGGGCGACGGCGACCATGAACCCCTTGCGCCACAATAGCAGCCACGCGTTCGGCCTCTGCCAGCAAGCCGGGATATCCCGCAGCAAGGGATTCGGCGCGGCGGCGTAGCTTGGTCGGATTAGGCGCAGGAGCGGCCATAAAGGGTCCTAAGCAATACTGTTTTTCAAGGCCGCAATAGTTTGCGAAATGGATTTACCATCCGCGCGTGCGGCAAAGGTGAGAGCCATGCGGTGCTGCAGGACAGGGGCTGCAAGTTCAAGCACATCGTCAATGGAAGGCGATAGACGCCCATCTATAAGTGCTTTGGCGCGAGTGGCCAACATTAAAGCCTGTCCAGCTCGTGGGCCAGGACCCCAAGCGACAGTCTCTTTAATCTCAGACAAAGCTGTTTGGTCAGGCCGAGCATTACGAACTAGGGTAAGGATGGAATCCACGACTTTGTCGCCGACAGGCAATTGCCGCACAAGTTTTTGCATGGAGATAAGCTGTTTCGGTGTGACGACTTTCTTTGCCGAGGCATCGGTTGCTCCAGTCGTGGCGATTAAGATATCTTTCTCTGTGCCTAGCTCTGGAAAGCCCACGTCAATCTGGAATAGGAAACGGTCAAGCTGTGCCTCGGGTAGCGGATAGGTGCCTTCTTGTTCAATTGGATTTTGTGTCGCTAAGACATGAAACGGTGCGGGAAGGTCATGACGTTGACCCGCGACAGTCACAAAGCGCTCTTGCATGGCTTGGAGGAGAGCGGATTGTGTTCGGGGGGAGGCGCGGTTAATCTCGTCGGCCATTAAGAGCTGACAGAATACAGGGCCTTCAATAAATCGAAAACTACGTTTGCCTTTGGCGGTTTCTTCCAAAACTTCCGATCCGACAATGTCAGCCGGCATAAGGTCAGGTGTAAATTGCACCCGCTTGCTATCGAGCCCCATAACGGTCCCGATGGTTTCTACTAATAAGGTTTTTGCAAGACCCGGAACGCCGACAAGTAAGGCGTGTCCGCCTGATAAAATCGCCATCATGGCAAGCTCAACCACAGCATTTTGGCCTAATACCACCTCGCCAATACCAGCTTTGGCATTTTGTAATTGCTCGGCGGCCTTATTTGCAGCTTTTTCGATATTAGCCGAAACAGTTAGGGGTGTTTGAAGAGACATAAATTCAATCCGTATATTCGTAATGTGTTATCTTATGAGCAAATCAGTTCATGAGACTAGAAAAATGATGGGATAAGCGTAAAAGAAAGTCCAT
>CAYXEB010000052.1:0-15274 GCA_964463835.1 uncultured Hellea sp. | reverse complement strand
CATTCAAATATCTCGCCAAAGCATTTTGGGCGGCATGCGTTCCTACTGGCTCCGGGGCTTGATTGCCGTAAAGCGGTCGATCGTAGGGAAGTTGAAGTCCACCGTAAGCGTATAGCTCACTTTCTACCGTTTGAATTTCTTGCCTCAAGTTAGACGCGATAAGTTTGGTCAGTGAACTTTCTGGGCCAGGGGAACGGCCTTGGGAAATTGACGCAAGAATTCTAAGTTCAGTAAACTCTAAAGCTTCTGCTGAGAGCTGCAATTCAGCTAAGCGGTTAATTAAATTTGTATTGCCTGACATCGCCCCGTTTACCCCAGAGGGAACGCTTTGTGCGATTGCTTGTAATTCTTTGACTTGCGAGAGGGCTTTGGGTCCGAAACAAGAGCCGCCCCGTTCATTAGTTAGGAGGAATTTAGCAATTTCCCAACCTTGCCCTTCTTCGCCTATGCGATTGTCAACACTCGTTTCCGCATTATCAAAAAATACCTGATTAACTTCATGATCCCCAGACATGGACAGGATAGGCGCAACTTCGACGCCTGGTTGATCCATCGGGATTAGTAGGAATGTAATGCCTTCTTGTTTACGGGCAGTTGTTTCAGTTCGTACGAGACAAAATATCCAGTTAGCAAACTGCGCGTGGGTCGTCCAAATTTTAGAGCCGTTAATTGTGTATTTTTCACCATCACTCGCAGCCTTCGTGGACAGCGACGCAAGGTCAGAACCGCTACTTGGCTCAGAATAGCCTTGGCACCAAAAGTCATCAGCTGACCGAATACGCGGAAGAAATCGCTCTTTTTGCTCGGGCGTACCATATTCACAGATGACAGGGCCAATTAGGCGCATACTTATAGGGGACGGAATAAAGGCGCCTGATGCTGAGAGTTCTTTTTCAAATAAGTAGCGTTGTGTTGGTGTCCAGTTTGTTCCGCCATATTCTTCAGGCCAAGTATAGGCGATCCAGCCTTTATCATTCAACGCCCGATGCCAGTCCAGTGCGAGGTCGGGTTCAACAAAAACGCCAGGGGTTCGGGCGGCTCCGATTTTTTGTTTGTCCGTAAACTTTTCTTTGATAAAGTCTCTCACTTCGTCGCGAAAGGCCAAATCAGCATCTGAAAATTCCATATCCATGATTTAGGTCCCATCTCGCATAGCCCATACAAGGCCGCGTCTCAAAAGGTCGTAAAAGATTGGGTAATCCCAAGCACATTTTTCTGGGTGTGGATTAAAATCTCTTATACTAGGAAGGTCGTAATGCCCACGGCAATGCCCTAGCGTATTGTAGACGATTTTTCCATCAGCCATATCGCGTGTATATAAAATTGGGACATCGGTTTCTGGCCAATCAGAGTCTGTAAAGCCAGCGGCTTCACCTTCAAATGAAGTTCTCAACAGTACGTCGATTTCTGCCGTTGTGTGAGAAAGGTATAGTTCGTCAACTACCTCAAAGTCTTCAATTCCTTTTGTAAGTTCATGATTCTTGTTCACGACTTCCACAGTGAATTTATCTATAGGCGGGTGGGCTTTGAACTGAGTACCAAGGACTTCCATAACATCAGGGCGTTCGTTAGGGGTATCTACGCCGGCCTCTGTAAAACGTAAAATGGAGTTCGTTCCATGAAGTGCCAGCCATTTTCCGCCGCCTTTTAGCCATGCGGAAATAGCCTTCATTTCATCTTTCGTTGGCATTTCATCGCAACAATAGGTCACAAGGAAATGGCAGTTATTTAAGCGGTCTATATTGGAATAATCACAAGCCACAGTCGTTCTGACCTGCGGGTGTTCGGCTAGTAACTTTAAAATTTCAAGCCGCGCAAAATCAATATCATGATATTTTCCGGCCGCAACAAAATGCGCATCTATGCGTTGTGTCACAAATCTTTCCCCTTTTGCAGCCTTAAACTTCTAAAATGGCTATGCCAGACATGCCTGGCGCCCCATAAACATGACTGTAAGCAGTTTTAGGTGAATTAGGAACCTGACGCGCGCCGCCGCGACCTCTAAGCTGAACAGTATTTTCATAGATTTGCCGTAACCCCGTGGCACCGATAGGCTCACCGCAAGCGATGCAGCCACCATCTGTATTGATAGGAAGTTTTCCAGTTAACTCTGTACGTCCTTCTAAGAGCCATTGCTCCTGCTCGCCGTCTTTACAGAAACCATTTTCTGACATGTGCATGATTTCAGCACCTGACTCCGTGTCTTGGAGCTGGGCAACAGATATTTCATCAGGTCCTATACCGGCTATTTCAAAGGCAGCCTTAGAAGCCATTATTGTTGGCTTTCCGCCATCTTCTATATCCAGACCCGGCGCAAAAACCTCGAAAGAGCCAGGCGGGCGAGAACGTACAGCCAACGCTGATATTTTGACCGCGTCCGCACCGAGTTCACGAACTTTCTTTTCACTGGCGAGAATTAACGCTACTCCGCCCTCACCAGGAGCGCAGAACATATACTTCGTTAATGGGTCATTGATCATTGTCGACTCTAAGATCTGGCCCAGAGGGATTGGCGTTCTACGCCATGCATGTTCCGCCAACTCACCATTGCGGAAAGATTTCTCAGCAACACGCCCGAGTGTTGTCCGGCTGATGCCAAATTGCGCCATATATCTCTGTATTTTTAAAGCAAAAAATTGAGTTGTCATCATCATGCCAGTTTGGCCGTACCAATCAGGCAAACCATATGCACTAGGTTTAGCAGCAAAAGCGCCGCGTGGATGTTTGTCAAACCCGACGGCTGCCGCAAGATCAATTTCACCGGAGGCAATTGCATATCTTGCAGAGGCGAGGGAACTCCCGCCTGTCGCGCAGCCATTAAAAACATTGACAAATGGTACGCCAGTTAGACCTAAATCATTAAGCATAACATCGGCTTGCCCTGCCGCCATGGAACCGCCGTAGGCGGCTTGAATGTCGCTCCACTCTACGCCTGCATCTTTTAGCGCCTCGCGCATGGCAAAGACCCCTTGATCCCGCCCAGAGCGTCCTTCTGTGCGGCCAAATTTATGGATGCCGGCCCCGATTATATAAACGTCACTCATATTAAACTCTCATTCGAATAGTTTGGATGAAGGGTTATGATTTTGGCCGAAAGGCAAAAGTTGATCTTTTGTCATCAAAGGGAGTAATCGTAAATTCCATCGGCATACCTAATTCTAGGTCTTCAAGTTTTGCATCAACAATGTGGCTTTCAACGATCACTTCGCCGGGTAGCTCTATATAGCCAACCAAAAAGGGTTTAAAATCTTCAGGTCCATCGTAAGGCGGCTTGGGTTTGAAATCTTGCCGCGTCCAAGACCATAATTTGCCCTCACGTGAGAGGGAGTAGGGTTTCATTGTTTTTGCCGCGTCGCCTAATGGCATAGGAAAGACGATTTTACCATTGGGTAACTGACCAGCAATTAGTTGCGGGGAGTCCCCATCGGTCCATAGATCTTCAGCAATTGGTGTGAGTTTTGTCATTAGGCTGCCTTTGTAAATGCTTTGAGGCATGTTGATGCATCGCCAAAAAGGCGCGCCAAAAGAAGGACACGTTTAAGGGCATGTCCAATGGCAACTTCCTCAGTTATGCCCATAGCGCCATGATATTGAACAGCCTTCTGAGCAATATGCTGCGCGCGCTTTGAGATGAAAGCTTTTGCACCGTAAATTTTTGCGCGTTTATCATGATCGTTAGTCGTTGGGACTAGCAAAATGCGTAAAAGGGTAGAACGAATTTGTTCAAGATCTGCAAAGCAATCGGCGAGATTATGTTGTATCGCCTGAAATGAGCCAATGCTTACGCCAAATTGTTTGCGCTCTTTCACAAATTCTACCGTATCATGAAACACAAGCTGGCTTAGCCCCACCATTTCGGCACAGGCGAGAGAGCTAACGTCAGCAATAATATTTTCGAATTCGGTAAAGCTGAGATTTAATTTTGCGCTGATAGGAACTGAAACGGACTGGAACTCAATGACAGCTGCTTGGCTACCATCGGCAATGCGATAATAACGTGGGATTAGGCCTTTGGAATCTATGGGGAGGGTAAATATACCAAAGCCTTCCTCAACCTTAGCCGTAACAAAAATTATATCCGATATTTTCCCACCAAGGATAAATTGTTTCTCGCCAGAAATTAAATAGTTATCTCCCTCTTGGACCGCTGTTGTTGATTGAGGTGTGAGCTCGTATCGACCTTTGGTTTCTGCAAAAGCTAGGGCTACAATTTTCGACCCGTCTAATATCTGTTCCAATATTTCAGTGGCACCTGCTTTATTTGCAATAAGAGTGGGAAGCGCTCCATTTTCAAGCCACGGGTCTAATGAATTTTGTCTACCAAATGTTTGAGCAATCGTTGCTAAGTCGCTCATCGAACCGGACATGCCCCCATTTTTTTCGTCTGCCGCGATCGCAAGAAGTCCAAGTCCAGCTAAGCCCTTCCAACGCGATTTGTCATACCCTAATTCCGTATTTCTTTGTTTTATGCGGTCAGCAACATCAACGGTTTGCAGAAAGCGCTCAGCCGTCGATTTAAATAACTCTTGGTTTTCAGATAGGTCGAAATTCACCAGCTTACTCGTTTCAATTTGGTTCTCAATGCCATGCAGATTTATCAATTACGATAATCGAAAGTGCTAGGTTGACTGAAGAGCTCGTCCTTTCATATTCGCTGTAAGACATCAAATAAAAAGTGTATGTAAAAGTAATTTGGCTATACTCATTTTTGATGGGTGTTTTTTATTTCAAAACACGTATGTTTCAAAAAAAAGGTAATTGTTATGGCTACTCTTGAAGGTAAAAAAGCTATTATTCTCGGAGCTGCTTCTGAAAATAATATGGGTCAGGTTATTGCCCGTCTCTTTGCCGCACAGGGCGCAAAGGTTATGCTCGGGGGACGCAATGAAGACCCACTTTGTAGCTTGGCGAAAGAAATTGACGGCGAGTACGCGCTTTGCGATATAACCAATCATGGCGAGGTATCGAGCTTGGCAGAAAAAGCTTTAGGAAAGTTTGGCCGCGTTGATGTTGCCGTGAATGCCGTCGGTTGGGGCCTGTCAAAATCTATGCTCGATACCACTGACGAGGAACTTCAAAAAATGACCGCCGTTCAATTTACAGGCGTTCATTATTTTTTGACGGAGATGGTTAGTGCCATGATGGCGGGCGAACCTCAAGGCGGATCAATTATTCAAATTTCTTCTGCCACAACAAAATCTTTAATTAACAATTACGCCGCTTACATTGGTACAAAGGCTGGATCGGATGCGTTGATCCGTTGTGTTGCTAATGATTACGGACAGTTTGGAATTCGCGCTAATTCAGTATCACCCGCTTTAACAAAGTCTCCAATGACCGCAGGAAGTTTTGGGCTTCCGGGTCTAATTGACGCATTTCTGCCGCGTTATCCATTAGGCCGCTTGAATACGATGACCGATGTCGCCAATACAGCGCTTTGGCTTGCAAGTGATGAAGCTTTCCTAACGGGTGAAAATATTCAATGTAATGGCGGCCTGACACTCCGCGGTAATCCGCAGGCAAGCGATGTTGGAGCTGCAATTGCAACGGCCTCCAAAGCCAGCTCTTAGTTTCGACCGTTAAGTCTCGGAGCAAATAGTGCAAAAGAGCTCTTTTTACCGCTATTATGTCCTTGGGATGTTGACCTTGGTATCTACAATTAACATTGCTGATCGATTAGTCGTCTCAATCCTATTAGAGGATATCAAAGCAGAGTTTGCCTTATCCGATGCACAGGTTGGAATTCTGGCGGGCCTGGCTTTTTCCCTTTTCTATGCTTTCATGGGTATCCCTATTGCGCGGCTCGCAGATAAAACTAATCGTAAAAATATCATATCCGCTGCGCTAGTAATCTGGAGCACGATGATGGCACTCTGCGGTACAGCCATTGGATTTGTAACGTTTTTCCTAGCTAGAGTTGGCGTAGGAATCGGGGAAGCTGGCGGATCTCCGCCTTCTTTCTCAATAATTGGCGACTATTTCAAACCCAGCGAAATGACCCGGGCTATGAGTATTTTCATAACAGGCGGTGTTTTCGGTACTGCAGGGGGGCTGATGCTGGGCGGGTTATTGGCTGATGCAATAGGATGGCGACTCACATTTGTCGCAATGGGTCTTCCAGGCATTTTGGTTGGTATATTTTTCTATTTTACGGTGAGGGAACCCGTCCGAGGCCAAAATGAAAAAGTTGATGAAGGCAGTGGAATAAATGCTGGCATCTTAGACACTTTAAAGTCTCTCCTTGGAAATCAAGTCTATGTACGTGCTGTCATAGCTTTTTCGCTATTGACTTCAATCGGCTTCGCAATTGCAATATGGCTGGCACCTATAATGATTAGAAATTATGACGTGTCTCTGACTAAGGTTGGTTTGTATTTAGGTTCTGGGTTTCTTGTTGCAGGAATTCCTGGTCCAATTATTGGCGGAGTCATCGTCGATCGTTTGGTGAAAAAAAATCAAAACTGGTATATCTGGTTTGTCGTTATTGCCATTATTTTTTGCATCACTTTGTACTCTTTTAGCTTAACGGCTGTTGCTTTTTCGGCCTTCATTAGCTTGTTTGTAGTCGGGTATTTTTGTTTCATGATGCCTCAAGGGGCGGCTCTAGCGATTATCCAAAATTCCGTAAGTTCGGGAGAGCGGGCATTAGCTTTCGGATTTGTACTACTGTTCACCAATATTGTCGGAATGGCGATGGGGCCTTTTGTAATTGGGTTGATAAGTGATAACCTTGCGACTGATTACGGAGCACGGTCTATGAATTATGCAGTTGTGAGTTTTTGTATTGTTGCAGGTTTAACGGCGTGTATATTTTATTTTTTGACAGCGGCTGCGATGAAAAATTCTAGTCATTTGAGAAACTTAGGTGAGGTTTAGGAGTAAGATATGGTTGAGACAGTCACAGGACATGATCGATCAAACGGAATTACTGTCGATGAGTTATTAAAAAAGGATAAGGTTGCGGCGCCAGCAACTTTCTTTGAAGACTCGCCTATGAAGCCAGGTCTAACGCGAGTAGCGACAAAGCGGTTTTATAGCCAAGCAGACCATGACCTTGAAGTAGAACGCCTTTGGAAGCGGGTCTGGCAAATGGCCTGTCATGAAGACGATATTCCTAACGTAGGCGATACGCACGTTTACGATATTGCAGGTCTGTCATTTATTATTATTCGGACAGGAAAAGACAGCTTTGACGCGTTTCCAAACGCTTGCATGCATAGAGGCCGCGCGCTTTGTGATGATCACCGAAAAGGGTTGACGATGTTGCGCTGCCCTTTTCATGGTTGGACGTGGAATCTTAAGGGTGATTTGCGAGAGATACCTTGCGAGTGGGATTTTCCTGAAGTTAAAAAAGAAGACTATGCGCTTAAGCCCGTTAAAACGGGTCGATGGGGCGGGTTTGTTTTTATAAATCCCGATGAAAATTGTGAACCTTTTGAGGATTTTCTCGGTGATTTTGACCGTCATTTCCAGCGCCCGTTTAAAAACCGATATAAAGCAGCCCATTTGATTAAACGGCTGCCGTGTAATTGGAAAATCGCTCAAGATGCTTTTATGGAAAGCTATCATGTTATTGGCACCCATCCTGAACTTTTACCAACATTTGCAGATGCAAATTCGAAATACGATGTCTGGGGAAATTATTCTCGCGCAATTTCGTCCTCTGGTCCGCCAAGCCCGCATTTGGGCCTTGAGCACCCTGATCCTGATGCGTTTCCTGACGGTAAAGTTTTTCAGAGTTTTCGTCACCCCATTACGGGGCATATCTTTCGGCGACTAGAAGAAGGGCGTGTGGAAGTCACGACCCCAAATGGAAAAACGGGCATTTTTGATGATGCGGCAAATCACATTGATGGTGATTTGCAATCAGCTGATCCTCATATGTGTAATTGGATTGGCGGTAAGCTCAAACCCGAAGATGTTGATATGCCAAATGCTTTTCCAACGGACACCGCACAGGTTTATCGCAACGCCCGTGCAGGTTTTGGGCGTGAACAACTTCGGCCTTTATGGGGAGATGAAATTGATAAGGTCAGCGACTCTGATATGATTGACGCAATTTTCTATAGCTTGTTTCCTAATCTTAGCCCTTGGGGAGATTTCAATCCTATATTCTATCGTTTTCGTCCTGACGGGAATAATCCTGAACAATGTCTGCATGAAGTTATGTATATGGTGCCGCTCCCAGAAGGCGCGGAGAGGCCGAAACCTGCTAAATGTACATTCCTTGATTTGGGGGACGACTATACTCAAGCGCCCGATTTTAGCGGCTTCCTTCTTAAGGTATTCAACCAAGATAACCTCAATCATAAAATGGTTCAAAAAGGTATGCGTAGCCAGTCTAAGGGTGAAGTTATATTCGCCAGCTATCAAGAAAGTAAGCTTAGACATTTCTACGAGACATTAGATAAATGGCTTGAAAGTGAAGAGCCGCCGAAAAGTAAATAAATGACAAAAAGTCAAACTGGCATGAAACGGGCTATTAGAATTGCCAATTTTTCTGGCATGATTGGTGATTATTTCGATGCATTCCATAACGCTGTTCACGGCGAACCTGTTGATGTACTTGTTGGGGATTATCTAGCTGAGTTGACTATGGGCCGGATTAGCGAAAGCTATGTCGATGCGGGGCGGCCAGAGGCGATACAAGATTACTACGTCTCATTTTTCTTAAAACAAATCTCAACGGAACTTAAAGAAATACAAAGCCGCGAGCTTAAAGTCGTGACTAATGCTGGCGCTTTCGCACCCGAAGCAATGGCTAATGTTATTCGTGACATGATTGCTGAGAAGGGTTTGAAGTTAAGGGTTGCGCATATATCGGGCGACAATATTTTACCGCGCGTTGGTGAACTTGCAGCCAAGGGACAGATGCAAAATATGGATAGCGGCGACGAATTAGGTAATAACGCGGCCCGCTTTGTCGCGGCTAATGCCTATCTTGGCGGATGGGGGATTTATGCAGCCCTTAAGGACGGCGCAGATATCGTTATTTGTGGGCGTGTGACGGATGCTTCACTAGCCGTTGGCCCTGCGGCATGGTGGCATGGCTGGAAAACTGATGAATGGAACAAGCTCGCGGGTGCTTGCGCGGCGGGACATATTATCGAATGTGGCCCACAGGCCATGGGCGGAAATTTCTCTGGTTTTACAAATATAGATCGAGAAAAGCGTCTCGGCTTTCCTATCGCTGAAATAGATTGCAATGGTGATACGGTGATTACCAAACGTGCCAATGAAAGCGGGCAGGTCACTATCAATACTGTAAAAGCTCAACTCAATTATGAAATTCAAGGTCCAGAATATATCAACCCTGATGTGGTTCTTCATATAGATTCGATTCAGCTGAGTAAGGAAGGCCCTGACCGCATTAAAATGTCGGGTACTAAGGGATCTCCAGCGCCGGAGACAACCAAAGCAAATTGCTTTTATCCCTATGGATTTAGAACAATGATGTTGGCTTATGTTACTGGGCGTGATGCAAGACAAAAAACCGAATGGCTTGGTCAACAGATACAAGAGATAGCCGATAAATTACCATTAGATGATTACAGGTTTGAACCGATGGGACAAGTACCTGACGATCCAAAAAGCCAAAGCGAAGCCACTATGGCTATTCGTATCGCCATTGCGGCTCAGGATAAACGGACATTGAAATTATTTATGGCAGATTTTGGCGGCCTTTGGCTTGGAAGCCTACCGGGTTTCCATGGCGAAAATGCAGCGAAAGTGACCTCACGTGCAGAGTTCTGGCCGGGGTTAGTTTTGCAAAGTGAAATCAAACATCTCGCAGTATTTGAGGGCGGAAGATATATTGAAGCTAAAAAGCCGCCAACCAAGGCCTTCACCAGAACGCCGCCGGCAAGCCCTGGAAAACGAGCTATGAAAGATTTTGGTCCTACGAGACCCGTTCCTTTTGGAGATGCAGTGCATGCACGCTCCGGCGACAAAGGTGCAAATGCTAATTTGGGCGTTTGGACAGATAATCCTGATGCAGCAGATTGGCTATCAGGATTTTTAACGACCGAGAGGTTTACCTCACTAATTGAATTAGCTGAAAATATCTATGTTGAACGTTATCCGATGGATAATATTGGCGGAGTATATTTTGTGCTTAAAAACTATTTTGGTGTCAGCGGTACGAGTAATATTGGGTTGGATCAAATCGGCAAGGGGCTCGGCGAATTTCTGCGCTCTCGAATTGTAGAAGTCCCTGTGCAATTTCTTAAAAAGATCAATTAACAGCTAACTATATTGAGGGTTGTTACAGCGCACATTCTTTTGTCTTTAGAGGCCGAATTACAACCAGTTAGTACCAACGCATTGGAGAATAAAATGGCAGAGGCCTATATCATTGACGCCTGCCGCACGCCACGCGGAATTGGTAAAATGGGGAAGGGTGGATTAGCTCATCTCCATCCACAATATCTCGGCGCAACAGTTTTAAAAGCCATTGTTGAGCGTAATAACCTTAATACCGAAGACGTTGACGATATTATCTGGGGGACGAATGCTCAAAAGGGTAAGCAATCGAATGATCTTGGCCGGATGAGTGCTCTGCTCGCAGGTTATTCCATTAAATCGTCTGGCGTTACACTTGATCGGTTTTGTGGATCTGGAATTACGACGGCAAATCTCGCGGCAGGTCAAATCATGTCTGGTATGGAAGATGTTGTGATCGCTGGAGGCACAGAGATGATGAGCTATACAGGCTCAATCAGGGATACGACTATTATGCCTACGCTAGACGGTATGAACATGGATCTGCGCGACGTACACCCGCAATCCAATCAAGGCGTTTGTGCAGATGCTATTGCAACATTGGAAGGCATTGACCGCGAAGCCCTCGACAAATTGGCTGTGACCTCTCAAGAACGCGCGGCGCGCGCTATTGAGGAAGGGCGTTTTGATAAGTCAATTATCCCCGTTCATAATGAGGATGGGTCTATCGCCTTAGATAAAGAAGAATTTCCTCGCGCCGGAACGACATTAGAGACACTTGCAGGTCTAAAAACGGTTTTCTCTAATTGGCGTGATTTGGAAGTTGATGAAACGGGTCGCACTTATGGAAGCATGATCCAAAGTGTTTATCCAGAATTGACCGAGTACAACCACGTCCATCATGCGGGCAATAGTTCCGGCGTTGTTGATGGCTCAGCCGCGATATTGATGACCTCTAAAGAATATGCAGAAAAAAATGCCCTTACGCCCCGCGCCCGAATTGTGGCGACAGCGAATATGGGAGATTGCCCAACACTTATGCTCAATGCCCCTGTGCCTGCAGCGCGTAAAGTTTTGAAGAAAGCGGGGCTTTCTATTGATGATATAGATGTTTGGGAAATTAACGAAGCCTTCTCTGTCGTGGCTGAAAAGTTTATCAGAGATCTCGGTTTAGACCGCGAGAAGGTCAATATTAACGGGGGCTCTATGGCCTTGGGACATCCGATTGGCGCGACAGGCGCGATCCTAATCGGCACAGCGCTTGACGAGCTTGAGCGTGGCGGCGGACGTTATGGACTTGTGACCATGTGTGCGGGAGGCGGCATGGCTCCGGCTATTATCATTGAACGCGTAGATTCGTCGTTATGAGCATATTAGGGGTTGAAGATCCTGACTTTATGCAGGATGAACAAATTGCTGTCTTTCGAGAGGCGGCTGGAAAGTTCTTTAAGGACCGAGCAAAGCCAGAACGTGTCGCGAAATGGCGCGATGACGGTATGGTTGAGCTTGCTTTTTGGAAAGAAGCTGGCGAGATGGGGCTATTAGGGGTTAGTGTCCCCGAAGAGTATGGCGGCCATGGCGGGGATTTCCGTCATGACCTTGTCGTTATAGAGCAATTGGACAGGCATAATGTTGATGGATTTTCAGCTAGCTTGCACAATGTCATCGTGACGCCTTACATAATTGCGCACGGAACAGAAGAACAAAAAAAACGTTGGCTTCCGGGCATGGTTTCAGGAGAGAGCATTGGCGCAATTGCTATGAGTGAACCCGGTGCCGGGTCCGATCTTCAAAATATTCAAACAACTGCAGTTAAAGACGGAAATGGTTACCGTATAAACGGGTCCAAGATATGGATTTCGAACGGTCAAATATCAAATTTCATTGTTGTGGTTGTTAAAACTAACCCAAAGCTCGGCGCTAAAGGGACGTCACTTTTGGTTGTTGAACCGGATAAGGTAGAGGGTTTTTCGCGTGGCAGAAATCTAGATAAAATTGGGCTGGATGCCCAAGACACGTCAGAGCTATTTTTCGATAATGTCTGGGTGCCTGAGGAGAACCTTTTGGGCGGCGTGGAAGGACGCGGGTTTATTCAGCTTATGCATGAGCTTCCTCGCGAGCGCCTCATCATCGCTTACCGCGGCGTCATTACAATGGAAAAAGCACTCGAAACGACAATTGAATATACAAGGGACAGAAAGGTTTTTGGAAAGCAGCTTATTGAATTTCAAAATTCTCAATTCAAACTTGCTGATATTAAGGCCCGTGCCACAATTGCAAAAGTTTTTGTAAATCATTGTGTTGGATTAGTTCTTGAAGGTAAATTGGATACAACCATGGCATCCATTGCAAAACTATGGATTACCGAAAATGAGTTTGATGTTGTAAATGAATGCTTACAATTACATGGCGGCAACGGCTACATTAATGATTACCGCATTTCGCATATGTTCAGGAATTCACGCGTGAAGACGATTTATGGCGGCTCCAGTGAAATAATGAAGGTTCTAATTGCTAGAAGTCTTTAGATTTTATACTTTAGCACTAGGTTATTCCTTAGATTTAGCTTTAGCGTATATGTGAGACTCTTCGATGACATAGGCTCTAATTTGAGCCGCTTGTTCTTCATTCAAAATAGAACCAAAATTAGCCATACCTTGATCAGCCAATAGGCCTTCTAAAACAACTTCATTCCAAAGCTGCGCGTCGGGCAAAACAGCCCCGTATCGGATATCTTGAATTAAGCCCCCGCCAATGGCCTGTGCGCCATGGCACTGAAAGCAATATTGACTATAGAGCTTTTTGCCTGCCACGATTTGTTCCGTAGATGCATGTTGTTCGGGCGGGGCAACAACTGCTTCCTGAAGGGCCTCGCTTATAGGTAATTCTGCCTTGCTCCCAAGTTTGTAAACGAGCACGCGGCTATTATTACGCACATCAGCGAAGACTTTACCTAAATCTCCACTACTGAGGCCAAAAACGCCGCCCCAACCAACTACAATGGCGATATACTGTTCTCCCTCAATTTCGTAACTCACAGGAGCTGCTATAACCCCTGTATCTGTCGGGACACTCCATCTTAACTTGCCGTCTTGAGCGTTAAAGGCATTGAATTGGCCTTTTGCTGTCCCCTGAAAAACAAGATTACCAGCGGTAGAGAGAGCTCCGCCATTTGATATTCCCACATGATTGTGCCGCCAGACCTCTTTTTGAGTAACTGGGTCCCATGCCAGCAAATAACCCTTTAAGATTTTATTAATCTCTTTAAGTCCCTCCTGAGTTGTGGGGAGGGGTGTGTCGTCAAATTTTATACCTAAATTCCAGGCTTTATCGGAAGGCTTAAAGTTCTCATCTTTTATCATTGGGAAGAAAACTTCTTGCGCCGGGATATAGACCAAGCCGGTGCCGGGGCTATATGACATAGAGTGCCAATTATGGGCCCCGCTCGGGCCAGGTAACATCACGAATGGTTCATCTTTATAACGGGCCTTTGGGTCTTCAATGGGCCGTCCAACCTCATCAAGTCCGGTCGCCCAGGTCATCGGGGAAAAAGCCTCACCTGAGATAAATTCACCTGTTGATCTATCAAGCACATAGAAGAATCCATTTTTAGGCGCCTGCATCAGAACTTTTCGGGTGACGCCATCAATCTCTATATCTGCGAGGGTTATTTGCTGTGTTGCGGTGAAATCCCATGTGTCCCCAGGCGTTGTCTGAAAATGCCACACATAGTCACCGCTATCTGGACGTAGCGCGACGATTGAGGATAGGAATAAATTATCACCCCCTTGCGGGCTTCTTATAGATCGGTCCCAAGGGGATCCATTGCCAACGCCAACATAGAGCAAGTCCAATTCTGGGTCATAGGCCATAGAATCCCAGACTGTGCCGCCGCCGCCTAGACTCCACCACTCGCCCGTCCAAGTTTTCGCCGCCATTTCCATGACGCTCGACTCAAAACCATCTGCGGGGTCGCCCGGCACGGTATAAAAACGCCAAGCCATCATGCCGTTTTTAACATCATAAGCACTGATGTAGCCGCGGACGCCATATTCGCCGCCGCCATTGCCAATAAGGACTTTGCCCTTAACCACACGCGGCGCGCCCGTAATCGTATAGGGCTTTGATTTATCGACAGTGAGAATTTTCCAATTCTCAGTGCCCGTTTTCGCGTCTAGCGCAACAAGGTAGCCATCCAAAGTGCCGACAAATATTTGACCATCCCAAAAGGCAACGCCGCGATTAACAACGTCGCAACAGGCATAAACGCCCCATGCACGCTCAACTTCGGGGTCATATTCCCAGAGCAGTTGACCTGTTTTAGCGTCAAGGGCTTTGACCATGCTCCAAGCTGTGGAGATATACATTGTGCCGTCGACCACGATAGGCGTCGCTTCCTGCCCGCGCTGGGTGTCGATATCGAAAAACCAATCAAGGCCGAGTTCATCAATGTTTTCAGAGTTGATTTGTTCTAACGGGCTAAATCGCTGTTCTTTATAAGTTCGGCCATGGCTTAACCAATTTTGTGGTTCTGACGCGGCTTGGTTGAGACGTTGATAAGGCACCGATTTAGAATTTCTGGCTAGGTCTTGCGTCTGCTGATGATTGTTTCCGCAGCTTGTAAGGATAAAGCCAATCACTAAAATTAAGATGTTTTTGTAAAAACTTCGAACAGTCATTTGGCGCTCATATACTGATACGGAAGCTTTTACGACTACCACTGTAAATAGCCAAGGATGAGAACTGTTGCAAAAATGCTTCAGCCAATCAAAAAAAGAACCGCGACAAGCTAACCTATTGAATCCAACAGGTGTGTAGAAATCGTTCGCTAGTAGAGTCATATTCGTAGAATCGAAAACACGGACACCTAGTTAAGGTGCGTTCTCATGGGGAATTAATATGACAATCAAGCGTTCGAATACAGCATTCAAAAAGATTACCAAGTTTGGGTTAGCGGGTTTAACCGCTGGAGCAATATCGATATATAGTCTTCCAGCCTATGCTCAGATTGACGAAATCGTCGTGACCGCACGTAAAACGGAAGAAAACCTTC